>JALQUH010000035.1 GCA_023263845.1 Candidatus Nanopelagicales bacterium
TCGTTCTGGCACGAGACCACGATCCCGGTTGGCAGATGGGTTATTCGGACCGCCGAGTCAGTGGTGTTGACACCCTGACCTCCCGGTCCGCTCGACCGATAGACATCGACGCGAATTTCATCTTCCGGGATGTCGATGTGATCGGTCTCCTCCAGCACGGGCACCACCTCGACCGCGGCGAACGACGTCTGACGTCGACCTTGGTTGTCGAACGGCGAGATGCGCACGAGCCGGTGCGTGCCCTGCTCGATGGACAACGTGCCGTACGCGTAGGGCGCCTTGACGGCGAAGGTCGCCGACTTGATGCCGGCCTCTTCGGCGTACGAGGTGTCGTAGACCTCGATGGGCCAACCGTGTCGCTCGCAGTAGCGCGAGTACAGGCGCAGCAGCATCTCGGCCCAGTCAGCAGCGTCGACGCCACCGGCCTCGGAGCGAATCGTGATCAGGGCTTCGCGAGCGTCGTACTCGCCGGACAGGAGCGTGCGCACTTCCATCTCGCCAATGGCCTTGCTCAGGGCGGCCAACTCCGTGCCCGCCTCAGCCCAGGAGTCGGCGTCGTCCTCGGCCTCAGCCAACTCCACGAGGACCACAAGGTCATCGAGGCGGCTCCGCAAACTCTCGATCCGACGGATGTCGCCTTGGACCAGCGACAGTTGCGAGGTCACGCGTTGGGCGTTGGTTTGGTCGTCCCACAGATCGGGGGCGGAGGCCTCCTGCTCGAGCTCGGCAGCGCGCTCACGCAGGCGCGGCACATCAAGCACCTTCTCGATCCCCGAGAGAGTCTGCTCGAGTTCGCCGAGCGCCTCGGCAACATCTGGAATGGCCACGATCGGCAAGCCTACGAGGTCCGGTACGCCGACCCGAAACCAGTCGGCAGCGACCGAGACGTGCGGCCAATCCTCCGCAGCCCCCACACCATCGTCGTACCCTCAGTAGTAGGAGGACACATGCCGTTGTCTCGTCGTCGCTTCATCGCGGGCACCACAGCACTCGCTGCCGCCTGGGGGCTCTCCCGAGAGGTCCTCGGTGCGGCACTCGCCGCCCCCTTGCGGGCCAGCGACTCACCCACCACTTTGCTGCAGACGATCAAACTCTCAAGTCAGGCCGTCCGCGGCACATACCGCACCCTGCTGGCTGGTGTCGGCGAGGAGTTCATCCCGCGCTATGACCTCCTCGGTCGGGTGGCCGACGATGCCCGCGTCTCCGCGCGACGCTCCCTGCACTACCTCGCGCACCTGTCGGACATCCACGTCATCGACGCCCAGACACCTGCCCGCATGGATGCCATCCAGAGCATCGCGCCCGAACTCTTCACCGATGCGTGCCGGCCGCAGGACACCTTGACCGTGCATGTCCTCGCATCCATGGTTGACAGTGTCGTTGCCGCACAGACAAGTGCGGTCACCGGTGCTCCTCTCGCTGCAGCACTCAGCACCGGCGACAGCGCCGACAACCTCTCTCACACTGAGACCCGCTGGTACATCGACATCCTCGATGGCGGCGAGGTCACAGCCAACACCGGTGCCGTTGGTGTCTACGAAGGCCCCCAGGTCTGGACCGAGGCGACGTACGCCTACCACCCGGACAACCCGAGCAACGACGTCTACGGCCCACGCGGATTCCCGACCATCCCCGGCATGCTCACCGCAGCCGTCTCCAACCCGGTGCGCTCCCAGGGACTCCCCATCCCCTGGTACGCCGTGTACGGCAACCACGACTCCACGTTCATGGGAACTTTCCGTCCGGATCCCGCTCTCTTCGCCTATGCCGTCGGAAATCGCAAGGCCGCCATAGGTGAGGCCCTGGCGCCCAACTGGCTACAGGGCTTTGTCAGCGACCTCAGCCCCGCGCAGATGGGGATCAATGCGTTGCGGCAGCAACTCGGATTCCTACCTGGAATGAAGGCCGTCACGCCCGATCCCGATCGCAAATTGCTTGAACGAACCGAGTTTATGCAGGCGCACCTCGACTCCCCCGACATCCCTGGACCAGTCGGTCATGGGTGGACGCAGGCCAATATCGACTCTGGGCAGACGTGGTGGTCCGCAGATCTGACGCCCTACCTGCGCGTCTTCGGTCTCGACACCTGCAACATGGCTGCGGGTGCCGACGGTGCCGTCCCGCAGGATCAGTTCGATTGGCTGCAGGGGGAACTCAGCAGATGCCAGGACGAGGGTCGACTCGCGCTTGTGTGCAGCCATCACAATTCACTCACGCTGGAGAACGACGCGAAGCCCGTCACGGGCGGCCAGCCACTGATCCATGCCGAGGAGTTCATCGCGATGCTGCTGCAATACCCGGTATGCGTCGCCTGGCTGAACGGCCATACTCACATCAACACGATCACGCCACATGACCGCGAGAACGGTGACGGGGGCTTTTGGGAGATCACCACGGCGTCCTGCGTCGACTTCCCGCAGCAGCAACAACTCGTCGAGTTGGTCGACAATCGCGACGGCACGATGTCGATCTTTGTGACCGCACTCGATCACGCTGCACCTCCAGCGTGGAGCGAGGGCGACCTCAGCCAGACGGGCCTGGCGTCACTCAGCCGCGAATTGGCTGCCAACGCCTGGCTCAATAAGCCGGCGCTGCGCGCCGGCACCCCGCTAGACCGCAATGTGGAATTGCTCATGCCGGCGCCGATCGACCTCAGCCGCATCGCCGACGCGGATATTGAAGCTGTTCAGATGAAGGCCAAGGCGCAACTCATAGCGCACGGTGGTGCCGCATGATCCGCCGACTTGCTCTTGCCGTGATCGCCGCCGTGGCCCTGACCGGCTGCTCGCAGATCGCGGCCCTGACTCCGGTGGGCGGAGACTCCATCACCAGCGTGCGCAACGCGGTGTACGACGTACTCGTCGACCAGCAGGTGCCGATCATGGTGGCGCCACAGTGCGAGACCGTCGACAGTGGCTTCACCTGCGTCGGCTCCACGGTCGACGGTGCCGAGATCCGCGCGGAGGCGGGAAGCACGGCGCCGTACCCCCTCACGATCACCGTCGGAGGCGAACAGATCTTCAGCGGCGACGCCCAACAGGTCCTCGACGCAGCACTGTTGGAGGGCTCATGAACACCGTGGAGGTGAAGCCGCTATACCGGGTGAGCGTCCTCGCCGTTGGGTTCGCGCGCATGTGGCGGGGCTGGAAGGTCGTCCTGCCGGTCATCGTGGTCAATGCGCTGCTGCAGTCGCTGCTCATCCTGCTTGGCGTGCTCCCCTATCTCACGCTCGCCTTCGTCCTCGTGGCCGTCGTGTCCTTCATGATCCTGGTGAAGGCTTACAACTTCGTCGCCGCTGCCATGCTCGAGGCGGCGGTCGGCCCGGTCAATGTGCGAGCGGTTTACGACAATCTGTGGAGTCGCTACTGGGTGCTGCTCGCCTGGTCCGTGGGGCTTGGCGTGGTCGTTTTCATCGGCCTGTCGCTGTACGTCGTGCCGGGATTCCTCGTCCTGGCGCTGACGCCGTACCTGCTCCTTGCCGTTGTCGACGGCGAGCGCAATCCGCTCGCGGTCAATTTCCGGACCATTGGTGCACGGTGGGGTCGGTGGTTGATCACAGCTGTGCTCATGGGCGTTGTCCTCTTCGTCGCCTGGTTTTTCGCGGCGCTGGACGGCTTCTTCATCACCGGCGCGCCGGCGACCTTTGTCGGCTGGCTGGTGCTCGGCTTCATCGCCACGTGGTTCCTCAGTGCGTGGGCGCTGATTTACCGCAGCGTCAATCCCCGCTGAGTCCTTCCACCCGAACCCCCGACGGTTTGTCACCTAGAACCGTGTTTCGACACTCGACATCAGGGCCAAAACACGGTTTGCGGTGACAAACGCGGGAACTAGTCCTCGCGATGCGCAAGGTCGGGGCTGAACGCCGGCAGGCAGACCGCCACGTACTCAGCCCCCTCGCTGGTGGCGTAGCGGATGCGCTCGCCCGCACGCGTGATGATGGCCTGGCCGGCTGTCACGGTGCGTAGTCCGTCGGGAGTGTCCACCTCGATGCTGCCCTTGAGGACAACCGTGAATTCGTCGAACTCCGGTGCCTGCGCGGGTTCATCCCACCCCGGCGGAGCCACCATGTGAGCGATGGACACCGCAGCGTCACCACTCGCCACATGACCGACGTACTCATCAATCGTCTTGCCACCCGGAACCGGGATGCGGACGGGGGCGGCGATGATCTCGGCCATGACGAACCCTTCGCTCAGGGGCGGTAGCCCTAGTCGACGTCGCCGGCCATGAGACGGCCGATGTGTGCGCGGTCAGCGTCAGCCGCCTCGAGAACAGCAACGATCTTGCCGTCATACATCACGCCGATCCGGTCGGCGAGACCCAGC
>JALQUH010000102.1 GCA_023263845.1 Candidatus Nanopelagicales bacterium
CAGGGTGTCGGACGCCATGAAGAGAAGCGCCGCGATGCCCGCCACCGTCGACCATGACCCGACAGCGAGGACGACAACGGCACCAATCGTGATCATGTAGGCCACCACGATGCCGCCGAGGACCGGCGACTGTCGCCAGGCACCCCTGACGATGCACCGACCAAGGCTGATCGCGAAGGCACCCACGATCACGAGGCCGAAGGCCACCGCCGGGAGCGGATGCTCGATCGGCACCAGCGCGACGATGTAGGCAACATGGCCGACGAGAAACGCCGCAGCACCAGGGATGAAGCGATCCTGGAAGAGGAGTACGTCGCCCACGAGCCCGAAGGCCAGCCCGATGACGATCCACCAGCGGATCCAGCCGGACTCGGCGGGGATGAGCAGAGCGGCCCCGATGAGGAACACCATGACGCCTGGCTTGGCCCAGCGCTCGATGTTGCGCCGGTCGCTGCCGACCGCCCACCAGTCGAGGACCGCGATGACACCGGCGGCCGCGAACAAAGCGAGCCAGCTCACGACTCGCCCTTCGGCGGTTCGAACGCTCCAGCCCCCGCCTCCCCCACCAGGGCGTGGACCTCCCACGACCAGTGCATCCCATCGGGATTGCACGTCGCCAGGTGCGGAGCGACCAGGGCCTCGATATCGACGTACGCCGCCCCCTCGCGGGCAGCCCAGGCGCGGGCGGCCACGAGCGCAGGAGCGTGTGTCCGAGTCGACGGGTAGTACGGACCGGTCCACGGGGCCGGCCCGAGGAGGGCGACCGGCAGGTCCGGTCGCATCATCCGCACCCCCTGGACGATGCGGGTGAGATACCGATCCGTCGCCGCCTGCGGCAGCGTGCGAAAAGGACCCCCTACCGCGCGCACCAGCGGCGGAGTCGACGCGCGCAGTGCGTCGCGGGTGGCACGGCGTATCCCTCCGCGACGGATGTAGGGAATGGAATCGCGCAACCAGGTGGGCACAGGGGTAGGCAATTGATCCATGCCCCCAACGCCGATGAGCAGGTAGTCCGCGCGCGGCAGGTACTCCCCCCACACGACCGGATCCTTCGTCAGAGCCCACCAGGCATCTCGAGCCGTCCACCCTTGGCGGGCAACCAGGTCGACATCGACGCCGAGGATGCGACCGGCCACCTGCGGGTAGAGCCGGGGGTCGGAGGGGCGCTCGGCGCGCTCGGGGCCGTGGAAGGCCAGCGAATCACCGAGGACGAGCAGGTGGCGGTCCGTCATGGCGCCGTCAGGCTACCGCTCGCAAGCCGACGCTCTTTGAACAGCCGCTCGGCTAGGGTCAAGGCGGTTGTACGCCGTGCCATCCAGGAAAGGAATGACGATGCACTTCACCAGGTCCGTGCAGGTCGTCGGGGTGCATGCCGAAGGTGAAGTGGGCAACGTCATCGTCGGCGGCTTCGGCCCAGTGCCCGGCGAGACAATGTTCGACAAACGCAACTACCTCGCCCGGGACCGCGACTGGATGCGCCAACTGATCCTCAGCGAGCCGCGCGGTCAGGTCGCACGCAACGCCAACATCATTCTGCCGAGCAATCACCCCGAAGCAGACGCCGGCTACGTGATCATGGAATCGATCGAGTACCCCGTCATGTCGGGGAGCAACACGATCTGTGTCGCGACCGTTCTCCTGGAAACGGGCATGCTGCCTGCGGAGGAGCCCATCACGCGCCTGACCCTCGAATCCCCCGCTGGGCTCATCCCACTGGAGTGCCAGGTGAACGACGGCAAGGTGACAAGCGTGCGCTTCACCAATCAACCGGCCTTTGTTTACCACCTGGACGCAACGGTGGAGGTCGAAGGCGTGGGACCTGTCACCGTCGACGTCGCGTGGGGTGGCATGGCCTATGTGATCGTCGACGCACGCAGATTCGGGATGAACATCACTCCCGATGAGGCACGCGATATCTGCGACCTCGGCGAACGCCTCAAGATCGCCGCCGCCGAGCAACTTGACGCGGTCCATCCAGTCAATCCCGACTTCCCCGGGATCACCATCTGTGAATTCACCCTGCCGCCGGAGCGCATCGACGGAGTCCTCACCGCCAAAAACACCGTCGTCGTCTCCCCCGGCCGCTGCGACCGCTCACCCTGCGGGACAGGCACGTCAGCCCGCCTTGCCGTCATGCACGCCCGTGGTGAAATCGCGGTCGGCGAACGGTTCATCCACACCTCGATCATCGACTCCCGGTTCGACTGCCGGATCGAGTCCGAGACCACCGTGGGCAACGTGCCCGCCATCGTCCCGTCGGTCGCTGGACAGGCCTGGATCACCGACCTGACGACGCTGGTGCTCGATCCGTCGGACCCCTATCCCAGTGGCTACCGCCTCACCGATACCTGGCCCGTGGGACTGTCGCTCTAGCGAAGCCGGAGAGACTCGTCCGGACGTGTCAACGGCGCACCCTCGTGGGATGCGCCGGACGTGGAGCTGAGGGGACTCGAACCCCTGACCCCCTCCATGCCATGGAGGTGCGCTACCAGCTGCGCTACAGCCCCGACAGGCCGTCCACCGGCCCACGAGCCCGGCAAGCATACCCCGCTAGCGGTCGTCAGCCGGCCACACCCCATCGACCGGTATCGGCTCCGGCAAGGAACCGGCGTTGTACTCCTGAAGTCGCCACGGTGGACCCGGTGGGCCGTTCTCCAACAGCACCGACCACGCACAGTTCGTCAGCACGCCCAAGGACGCCCAGTACTCGGGGGGCAGCCCCATGAGTTGCCCCATCGCTGCCCGGGCCGCGCCACCGTGAGTCACGACAACGAGCAATCCATCGTCCGGAACGCCGGTCACCGCTTCCTGGATCGCGGCAGCCGTTCGAAGTGCAACCTCCTGGCGCGTTTCGCCGTTCAGACCGGTGCGCATGAAGGGGTCGACGGGCCAGCGCTCGAGAGCCTCGCCGTACGCCGCCTTGATCTCATCGCGGGTCATGCCCTCCCAGTGGCCGGCGTAGGTCTCGCGCAGCCGTTCGTCGAGCACGACGGCCAGCCCGGTCAACTCCGCCAGCGGGGCCGCCGTCTGCTGAGTCCTCATCAGGTCAGAACTCACGATCAGCGATGGACTCATGCTGGCGAGCATGGCGGCTGCCCGGCGGGCCTGACGCTGACCCTGCTCGTCCAACTCGATATCGGTCTGACCTTGGAACCGATGCTCGGCGTTCCAGTGCGTTCGACCGTGTCGCCAGATGGCAATTCGGCGCATCAGCGCTCGGTATCAATGTCGAGCGCGATCTCCGGGCAGTCCTTCCACAGGCGCTCTAGGGCGTAGTGCACGCGCTCCTCGGCCATCTGCACATGCACCACGATGTCGCCGTAGTCCAACAACACCCAGTGACCTTCTTTTTCACCTTCGCGGCGCAACGGCTTGGCCTTGAAGGTCAGCAGACGTTCCTCGATCGCATCGACGATGGCGCGGACCTGCCGGTCGTTCGCACCGGTGCACAGCAGGAAGACATCCGTGATGACCAGTTGCTCACTCACATCGATCGCCACGATGTCGGTGGCCAACTTGTCGGCGGCGGCCTCCGCGGCCGCCTGGGCCATCTGCACTACCTCGGGTGCTGCGGGCACGTGGTTCCAGCCTTCCTACTCGATCGTTGAGCCTTCACCCTGTCACATCCGACTCGATGAGGGCGTCGGGGAACAGCTCGGCGACGAGGGCCGGCGCCTCCGGCGCCAGGACCGATGCCGGCCGCACTCCGGAACGAATGACCTCGACGGGCAGTACGGCGTACCGCGAGTCACCAAAATTGACGTCCCACCGTACCTGGAGAAGGAAGGGCACCAAGTCCTCCGTGGGCACAGTGGACTGCGCGAGCGATCCAAGGCTGGTGAGTAGTTGACGCATGCGCTCGGCGTTAGGGGGTAGGCCATCGAGCGCGAGTTGCAGAACCTTCTGGACGCGAGCAAGGCGCGCCGACTCATCCTCCTCCGGCAGTCGCAGGACGGCGTAGTCCGCGGCGGCCAAACCGTCCAATTTGACCCACCCCGGCCCAAGGATGCGGGTCTGGTCGACCTCGCCGATCTCGGGCAGCACCACGGCATCGGGCAACTCGACCCAGACGCCGTCGACAGCGTCGATGAGGCCGGCGAAGGCAAGCCGATCCAGTGACAGGGCGGCGTCGATGCGAATCCCGACAGTCGACTCCACCCCCTTGATGGCGGCGAGCGTGTCCGGGGAGGCCGGGGTCATGCCCAACGTCATCGTGTCATCCTCGACGCCCACGAGGAGGCTCGCCGGGATCGCCAGCAGGGTCGTCGAATCGGGGTCCTGTTCGACACCGAGCACAAAATTGCCGAGGGCGTAGTCCTGCTCGTCGAGGATCTGTAGGAGCAGGGTCCGCTCGGCCGGCCTCGTCGAGGTGGGCGATGGTGTTGGTGTCGGATCGGATCCGTCGCCGAGCACGAGAGACAGCGCGCCGAAGCCGAGGACGATGGCCAGTGCCCCGAGGATGGTGATGAGCACCCTCCAGGGCATGCTCACGTCGATTCCCGATACAACTCCCGCTTGAGCAGGTAACTCTCCACACCTGGGCTGACCAGATAGGAGACCGGCGCACCGCGCTCGACGCGCGCCCGAACATCACTGGAGGAGATGGACAGGGCGGGAATCTCCAGCAGCGAGATTCGCCCGGGCACCAGCCCAGGATCGACCAGGGCATGCCCGGGCCGGGTGACGCCGATGAGGTGCGCGCCACGAAGCACCTCGTCGGTGTCGCGCCAACTGAGGATGTCGGCGAGTGCATCGGCGCCGGTGATGAAGTAATAGTCGTGGTCCCCCAACTCCGCACGCAGGTCGCGCAGCGTGTCGACGGTGTACGTCGGGCCCGGACGGTCGACATCGACACGAGAGACGCGAAATCGTGGGTCTGCGGCTGTCGCGATGACCGTCATGAGGTACCGATCCTCAGCCGGGGCCACCGAGCGATGCGACTTCTGCCAGGGCTGTCCGGTGGGGACAAACACCACCTCGTCGAGTTCGAACCTGTGGGCAACCTCGGAGGCGGCCACCAGGTGACCAAGATGGATCGGATCGAAGGTGCCGCCCATCACCCCGATGCGCATCGAAGGAGGCGTCCGATCACCAATCGACGTCGATCATCAAGGTGATGATCAGCAGGAGTCCAAGCACCGCGAATGCGACACCGCCGAAGACGTAGGGGGAGATAGTTGCGCCTTGCTCGGCCATGCCGGACTCTTCACTGGCCACGATGGCGGCGGCGAGCATGCTCATGAATCCTCCTCGTCGATGCTGGGCTCAGCCTAGCGGGTGTGCCCGTCGCCGGTCACGACGTAGGTCGTGGTGGTGAGCTCGGCGAGCCCCATGGGCCCGCGGGCGTGCAGCTTCTGGGTGGAAATGCCGATCTCGGCACCGAATCCGAACTCCCCTCCGTCAGTGAAGCGGGTCGAGGCATTCACCATGACGGCGGCTGAATCCACCCCGGCCACGAACTGACGGATGGCGGTCTGGGAGTCACTCACGATGGCCTCGGTGTGGCCCGATGACCAGCGTCGGATGTGGTCGAGGGCCGCATCGATCGAGGGGACGACGCCGGCCGCAATATCGAGGGAGTAGTACTCGGCAGCCCAGTCCTCGTCGGTAACGGGCGCAAACGACGCACCCGAAGCCTCGGCATAGCGGCACATGGCCTCATCGCCGTGCACCGTGACGCCAACCTCCCGTAGAGAGGCCATGAGCGCGGGCAGGAAGTCGGCGGCGATGGCCTCGTGCACCAAAAGTGTCTCCGCGGCATTGCATACGCTGACGCGTTGCGCCTTGGCGTTGACGACGATGCGCACTGCCTTGTCAACGTCCGCGTCAGCATCGACGTAGACATGGCAGTTGCCGACGCCAGTCTCGATCACCGGAACGGTGGAACCTTCCACAACGCTTCGAATGAGTCCCTCGCCCCCACGCGGGATCAGGACGTCGACCGATCCACGCGCAGTCATCAAGTGCTTGACCGATTCATGCGAGGTGCCGGGTACCAGCTGGACTGCATCTGCCGGCACGTCAGATGCCACCAGTGCTTCACGCAGCACGTCCACGAGGACCTCGTTGGTGGACTGGGCCGACGACGAACCGCGGAGCAGAGCGGCGTTGCCGCTTTTCAAGCACAGACCGGCTGCATCGACCGTGACGTTCGGGCGGGCCTCGTAGATGATGCCAACGACCCCGAGGGGAACCCGCAACTGACGAACCTGCAGTCCATTGGGCAACGTGTAGCCGCGCACCACATCGCCGACGGGATCCGGCAGTTCGGCGACGTCCTCCAGGGCGGCGGCAATCGCCTCGAGACGGGGCTCATCGAGGGTGAGCCGGTCCACCAGGCCAGCCGCGGTCCCCGCCTGCTGCGCCCGATCGACATCAAGACGATTGACCGACACGATACGAGCGGAATTGACGCGCAGGGCCTGGGCGCATGCCCTCAGCGCCGCGTCCTTGTCATCGCGCGTGAGGGAGCGCAGGGTCGTACCAGCGATGCGGGCACGGCGCGCGCAGTCA
Organism: Candidatus Nanopelagicales bacterium; assembly: GCA_023263845.1. Taxonomy (GTDB): domain Bacteria; phylum Actinomycetota; class Actinomycetes; order S36-B12; family S36-B12; genus Mxb001. The sequence continues at coordinate 6,514 of JALQUH010000102.1, forward strand.
AGGATGGCGTCACGGTCGTCCGACATGGACACCAGGCTACGCCGAGGCCTTCACAGGGGCGTGACGCCGCCCGCGGCGATGAGCCCGGGGCCGCTGCCGATGTGGCGTCCGCGACGGTGAAAAGTCTCCCGATCAATGACCTCGACGCCCACGACGGTCCAATCGGGCAGGCCGGCCGTGGAGCGGTGCTCTTCCCACAGGGTCAGCGCCAGGTCGATGACGGTGCGCGCGTTGGGGCCTTCCTCCCAGTAGCGCACCTCGGCGCGGTCGGCCGCATACCGACCGGACAGCAGGAAGGGATGTTCGTGCGCGAGTCGCTCCAAGCCTTTCCGGATCGCGCTCTCCGAGACGTGATCTCCGGCGACGGTCACGGTCACGAACCACACGGACGGGGCAGGCATGATGTCCGGTGAGGTCATCGCCGCTCCCTTCACTCGTCCTGCTGGCCGCCCCTGTCCAAGACGATGAGGTCGTCACGGTGGACAACCTCCCGCTCGTACGCCGGTCCACGCTCTCGCGCGAGATCCCGGGTCGAGCGACCGAGCAGCTCGGGCAGTTCCGCTGAATCAAAGTTGACCAGTCCGCGGGCGATCGTGTGGCCGTTTTCGTCAATGAGGTCCACCGGATCTCCGGCCGTGAACGACCCCTCCACCCTCGTGATCCCCGCCGGGAGCAGCGAGAGACGCCTTCGCGCCACCGCCTCCACCGCGCCCGCATCGAGAGTCAACCGCCCCTGCGGGGTGCTGGCATGGCCGAGCCACAGCAGGCGAGTCGGGGTACGGCGTCCCGCAGGAACGAAGACCGTGCCGGTGGGTTCACCGGCGAGGGCCGCCGTCACATTGGTCGCCTGGGCGAGGACCACAGGGATGCCTGCGGCAGTGGCGATGCGCGCCGCCTCGACCTTGGTCGTCATCCCCCCGAGTCCGACACCCGAACCCACACCGCCGATGACGATGGCCTCCAGGTCGTTCATGTCACGAACCTCTGAGACGAGGTGGATCCCACTGTCACCGGGCGGCCCGTTGAACAACCCTTCAACGTCGGAGAGCAACACAAGGGCATCCGCGCGCACGAGGTGGGCCACCAGGGCCGCTAGTCGGTCGTTGTCACCGAAACGAATCTCATCTGTGGCCACGGTGTCGTTCTCGTTGACGATGGGGATCACGCCCAAGTCGAGCAGACGCTCGAGTGTGCGTTGAGCATTGCGGTAGTGCGACCGGCGCATGGTGTCATCTGCGGTCAACAGCACCTGTCCCACGGTGAGGCCACGTTCCGCGAAGGCCAGCGAGTAGCGCGCCAGGAGCAATCCCTGACCGACACTCGCGGATGCCTGCTGCGTGGCCAAATCACGCGGACGGCGCGACAGCCCCAGATGAGGGAATCCGGTCGCAATGGCGCCACTGGACACCACGATGACCTGCGTTCCGCTCCCGGCCCGATCGGCAAGGGCGCTCACGAGGTCGACCACGCGCTCGTCGTCGATCCCACCGCCCGGTCGCGTGAGAGACGACGACCCGACTTTCACCACCAGGCGGCGCGCCTGTGCCACCGAGCGGCGGGCGGCGGCCGGACTCACCAGTCCTCCAGCCGTCGATCGGTGCCGCGGGGGCCGCGGGCGGCGATATCGCCTGCGCCAATCGTGGGCTCCCAGTCGAAGACCACCGCGTCATCTCCCGGTCCGATGACGACCGTGCTGCCGGGGATGGCGCCGACCTTGACGAGTTCGTCCTCGACGCCGAGACGGGCCAGTCGATCAGCGAGGTAGCCGACTGCCTCCTCGTTGCTGAAGTCGGTCTGCCGGACCCAGCGTTCCGGGCGAGGGCCAGTGACACGGAAGATCGGTTCGCCGGTCTCCGGTGAGTTCTGCAGCCGGACCTCGAACTCATTGTCATCGACGGCTTTGGGTCGCACGACGATGCGGGGCGCGACGATCACATCCTGCGCCGCCCGATGCTCCGCGACGAGCGCGGCCATCGCGAAGGACAGCGCACGTAGACCCTCGTGGCTCACCGCGGAGACCTCGTACGCCGGCAATCCCCGCTCAGCGAGGAGCGGCGCCACCATGTCTGCCACGACCTTGCCGTCTGGGAGATCGATCTTGTTGAGAGCCACCAGTCGTGGGCGGTCTTCGAGTCCGCCGTACGCGGCAAGTTCGGCCTCGATGATGTCCAGATCGGCGAGGGGTTCTCGATCGGTCTCCAGCGAAGCGCAATCAATGACGTGAACGATCACGGAGCAGCGCTCGATATGGCGTAGGAACTCCAGCCCCAGCCCCTTGCCTTCGCTGGCCCCTGGGATCAGTCCGGGCACGTCAGCGATGGTGTAGGTCACCTCGCCTGCTGTGACGACGCCGAGATTCGGCACGAGGGTGGTGAAGGGGTAGTCGGCAATCTTCGGTCGCGCCTGTGACAACGCCGCGATGAGGCTGGACTTGCCGGCGCTGGGGTAGCCAACGAGTGCCACGTCAGCGACGGACTTCAGTTCCAGAACGACGTCCCGGTGCTCTCCCGGCTCGCCATACAGGGCGAAACCTGGCGCCTTGCGCCGTTGGGAGGCAAGGGCCGCGTTGCCCAGACCACCCCGGCCACCCTCCGCCACGACGAACGTCGTGCCGGGACCGGTGAGATCCGCGATGACCTCACCCGCTGCCGAGGTGACGACGGTGCCGTCAGGCACGGGCAGGATGACGTTGTCCCCGTTGGCGCCGTTGCGATGGGCGCCCTGTCCTGGCTTGCCATTCGAGGCACGATGGTGCGGGCGATGATGAAAGGTGATCAGCGTGGTGACGTTCGGATCAACGGCGAGAATGACGTCTCCCCCGCGCCCACCGTTTCCGCCATCGGGGCCGCCTAGGGGCTTGAACTTTTCACGGTGCACGGACGCACAGCCATGGCCGCCGTCACCGGCGGTAGCGTGAAGGTCGACTCGGTCGACGAAGGTCGTCATGGCGGCCTACAGACCGCTGCGCGTCAGGCGTCGGCGACGACGTTGACGACTCGGCGACCGCGGAAGGTGCCGAACTCGACGCGACCCTCGCTCAGTGCGAAGAGGGTGTCGTCCTTGCCGCGCCCAACGTTGGAGCCGGGATGGAAGTGGGTGCCGCGCTGACGCACGATGATCTCGCCGGCGCCGACCAGCTGACCGCCGAAGCGCTTGACGCCGAGACGCTGTGCGTTGGAATCACGACCGTTCCTGGTGCTTGATGCACCCTTCTTATGAGCCATGGGTCACGCCTTCGTCTCGATAGCGGTCACCTTGACGCGGGTGAGGTCCTGACGGTGCCCCTGGCGACGGCGGTAACCGGTCTTGTTCTTGTAGCGGAGGATGCGGATCTTCGGGCCACGCTCGTGCGCCACGACTTCGGCGGTGACGGAGACACCGGCGAGCTTGGCCGGGTCGGCGGTCACAGCACCGTCATCCACCAGCATCAGGGCGGGGAGGGCAACGGTGGCGCCGGGCTCGGCGTCCACTCGGTCCATGACGACCGTGTCGCCGACAGCGACCTTCTCTTGCCGGCCTCCGGCGCGAACGATGGCGTACACGTGGTGCTCCTTGGGCTATCCGACCCTGCGGCCGGGCTATTCGGGCGCTTCAGCGCCGACGGGCAAGGCTACCTGATGAGGGCCGTCGGGGGCCAATCCGGGGGTTGGCGGTGCTAGTCATCGACGAGCTCAGCCTCTACGAGGTCAGGTTCCACGACCTCAGCCTCTACGAGCTCAGCTTCCACCAGTTCGGCGCCAGCCTCCGCGGCCGTGGACTTGGCGATCACGTCGGCCGGATCCACGCCCTTGCCCTTGCGCTTGCCCGCCTTGGCCACGACCTTCTTCGGCTCGTCGTCGGGGAGGTGCAGGGAGACATGGTGGCCGCGGCCCCCACACGACTCGCAGGTCGTGGAGAAGATCTCGAGCAGACCGCCACCGATGCGTTTGCGGGTCATCTGCACGAGGCCGAGCGAGGTGACCTCGGCCACCTGATGCTTGGTGCGGTCGCGCCCGAGGCACTCGACGAGGCGACGTAGGACGAGGTCGCGGTTGCTCTCTAGGACCATATCGATGAAGTCGATGACGATGATGCCGCCGATATCGCGCAACCGAAGTTGCCGCACGATCTCCTCAGCCGCCTCGAGGTTGTTCTTGGTAACGGTCTCCTCGAGATTGCCGCCCTGACCGACGAATTTGCCGGTGTTGACATCGACGACGGTCATCGCTTCAGTGCGATCAATGACGAGCGAACCGCCCGACGGCAGCCACACCTTGCGGTCGAGCGCCTTGGTGAGTTGCTCCTCGACACGGTATTCGGCAAAGACATCTTTCGTCCCGGTCCAGGACTCGACCCGGTCCAGAAGGTCTGGCGCAACCGACGTGACGTAGTCACGAACAGTCGACTGCGCGTCAGAACCGGCCACGACAAGCTTGGCGAAGTCCTCATTGAAGATGTCGCGGATAACCTTCACGGCGAGATCCGGCTCAGAGCTGAGCAGTTCCGGCGGCGTCGCCGACTTCATCTTCTTTTCGATGTCCTCCCACTGCGCCTGCAGGCGAGTGATGTCGCGGGTGATTTCCTCCTCGCTCGCACCTTCAGCGGCCGTGCGCACAATGACACCGGCGCCCTCTGGCATGACCTTCTTCAAGATCGACTTCAGCCGTGACCGTTCGGTATCCGGGAGCTTCCGGCTGATTCCGGTCATGGAGCCGTCAGGCACGTAGACCAGGTAGCGGCCCGGCAGCGAGACCTGGCTGGTCAGGCGGGCGCCCTTCTGCCCGACAGGGTCCTTGGTGACCTGGACGAGGACGGAGTCACCGGACTTCAGGGCCATTTCGATGCGACGCGGCTGTCCTTCCAGGCCGGCGGCATCCCAGTTGACCTCGCCGGCGTACAGCACAGCGTTGCGTCCGCGACCAATATCAACGAACGCCGCCTCCATCGAAGGCAGAACGTTCTGGACGCGACCGAGGTAGACATTTCCCACCATCGAGGAAGAGGTACCGCGGTCAACATAGTGCTCCACAAGTACGCCGTCCTCGAGCACGGCGATCTGGGTGCGGTCGCCTGCCTGGCGGACGACCATGACGCGCTCAACGGACTCCCGACGCGCGAGGAACTCAGCCTCGGTCAGGATTGGCGCGCGACGCCGACCTGCATCGCGACCTTCACGTCGGCGCTGCCGCTTGGCTTCAAGACGTGCCGACCCCTTGAGGGCCGTGGCCTCCTCCGAACGTGAACTCTTGGGCTCACGCACGTGGACGGTGGTGCGCTCCGGATCGTCCGGATCGATACCGGCGTCCTGGCCGCGTCGGCGACGACGGCGACGACGACGAGAACTGCTGCCCGTTTCGTCGCTGGAGTCATCGTGTCTGTCGCCCGTCTCGTCAAATTCCTCCGCCTCGGCGACTGAGCCCGTTTCGGCGCTCTGCTCGCTCGAGCCGCGACGCCCACGACCCCCGCGTCGCCGGCGACGACGGGAGCTACCTGAACTCGACTCCTCGCCGTCATGGGTGGCCGACGCCTCACCGGACGATGCATCCGAGGCAGCCTTGGCCGACACCGTGGTCTTCTTCGCAGAGCGCCGCGAACTCGCGGACTTCTCCGGCTTGGCCGCAGAGCTGTCATCAGGCGCCTGGAATAGCGGAGCGGTCGCGGCGGGAGCCGCCTTCATCTCGGTGGACTTGTCCCGGGTCGAGGTGTCGTCGGACTTCTTGGCCGTCGACTTCTTCGCCGGCTTGTCTTTGGCCGTCGACTTCTTCGCCGGCTTGTCCTTGGCCGCCGACTTCTTGGCCGGTGACTTCTTCGCCGCCAACTTCTCGGCGGTCGACTTCTTGGCCGGAGCCGTGGCGTCGTCGCCCTTGTCCGCGGCCTTCTTCGCGGTCGACTTCTTGGCCGTCGACTTCTTGGCCGGCTTGTCCTTGGCCGTCGACTTCTTGG
>JALQUH010000190.1 GCA_023263845.1 Candidatus Nanopelagicales bacterium
TCTTGTTGGCCGAGCCGCCCCCCTTGGCCATGTAGAGCAATTCGTAGGACAACTCATGTCCGGGTTTGGTGTCGGCGTAAAGCTCGATCTGCGCAGGCAGGTTGGTGCCGGTGTTGCGCTCCTCCCACATCGTCAGCGGTGCCATCTGCGAGTAGCGCAGGTTGAGCTGCTCGTAGGCATCGAACACCCCACGACTGATCGCGGCCTCGTCCGGGCCGTGGGTCAGGACATGCTGGCCGCGCTTGCCCATCACGATGGCGGTCCCGGTGTCCTGACACATGGGCAGAACGCCCCCGGCCGACACGTTGGCGTTCTTCAACAGGTCCAACGCGACGAACCGATCGTTAGGACTGGCCTCCGGATCGTCGATGATTCCCTTCAGCTGCGCGAGGTGACCGGGGCGGAGGAGGTGCGAAATATCGCGAATCGCCTCAAAGGTGAGGACACGCAGGACCTCCGGCTCCACCTGGAGGAATTGGCGGTCGGCTCCGTCGACCACGCGAATGCCGTCGGAGGTGATGTGCCGGTACGGCGTGGTGTCCGGCCCGAGCGGAAGCATGTCGGCGTAGGAGAAGTCGGCCATGGCGCCAGCCTAGGCGCTACGCCTCCGGTACGGTCGTCGCCGTGACATCACCAGCCATCGCCGTCCTAGGCGAGCGCATCGTTGACCTGGTGCCGGGCGACGATCCGGCGGCCTACCGTGCCGTGGCGGGTGGCTCCCCGGCGAACGTCGCGCTGGGGGTCCAACGCCTCGGGGCCGCTGCGGTCCTGCTCGGCCGCTCGGCCGATGACGGTCTGGCCGAACTTCTGGACCGAGCGATCACGGACAATGGGCTGTCCACCGCAGGAATTCTGCGGCGCAGCGGAGCGAGTCTGCTCGCCGTGTGCACCCGCAATGCGGACGGTTCCGTTCACTACGCGTTCTACTACGAATCCGCCCCGGACCTGCGCTGGAATGCGGCCGATCTTGGCGAGGCGCTCGCTGCTGCTCGCTCCGCCGGAGCGCGAGCCTGGCATACGGGTTCGCTGGTGAGTTGGCTCGGCACCGGCGTGGGCGACCTCCTTGCCGCGTGGCAGGCGGCTGCGGGCCAGGGGGATCTCACACTCAGCTATGACCCGAATGCGCGTCCGGGCACGATCCCGCGGGAGGAGATGCGTGAACGCGTCGAGGCCTTCGTCGCGGCCGCCGACGTAGTCAAGGTCAGTGACGAAGACTTGAACTACCTCTACCCCGATCGCACACCCGAGGAGATGTGCGCGCGGTGGATGGAGGCTGGGCCAGGGCTGGTTGTGTTGACGCGCGGCCCGAACGGCGTTGCCGCATGGCGACACGGCCATGACGTCATCGAGGTGTCCGGACGTCCGGTGACGGTCGCCGACACGGTGGGTGCCGGCGACACGATTTCAGCAGCGCTTCTTGTTGGTCTCGGTGATGCCGGTGTGCTCGGCGGAGATCTGTCGACGCTGACCGATGACCAGGTCCGGGAGATTCTGGAGCGGGCCGTGGTCGCGGCGGCGATCACCTGCTCCCGGGAGGGAGCACAGCCACCCACCCGTGCCGAGGTCGATGCAGAGCTCTAGCTGCCCACCGCGCTCTAGTTCGCGCTGCCGAAGTCGACGACGGCGTACCGGCCAAGTTTGTCGAGGCGATGCTCACTGGACACCTGGCGGATTGTGCCGCTCTTGCTGCGCATGACGATGGAGTGCGTCTGCGCCCCGTGCGAGGTGTAGTGAACGCCGCGCACGAGCTCACCATCGGTGATTCCGGTGGCGCAGAAGAAAACGTTGTCACCGGTCACCAGGTCGTCGGTGGTGAGGACGCGGTTGAGGTCGTGTCCGGCGTCGATGGCCCGCCGTCGCTCCTCCTCGTCGCGCGGCCAGAGCATGCCTTGAATCGTGCCGCCGAGGCACTTGACCGCGCACGCGGTGATGATGCCCTCGGGGGTGCCGCCGATCCCCATGAGCAGATCGACACCCGTGCCCTCGCGCATCGCCATGATTGCGCCGGCGACGTCGCCGTCACTGATGAACTTGATGCGTGCGCCCGCTTCTCGCACCTCGCTCACCAGGTCGTCGTGGCGCGGTCGGTCCAGGATGCACACGGTGAGGTCCTGAATCGCCATGCCCTTAGCAGCGGCAACCCGCCGGAGATTCTCCCCGCACGGCGCGGTGATATCGACGACGGCAGCCGCCTCAGGCCCGGTGACGAGCTTGCGCATGTAGAACACCGCGCTGGGGTCGTACATTGCGCCCCTCTCGGCGACGGCCAGGACGGCGATCGCGTTGGACATGCCCTTGGCGCACAGCGTCGTGCCGTCGATCGGATCAACCGCGACGTCTACCGCCGGACCAGTTCCGTCGCCCACCGCTTCGCCATTGAACAGCATGGGGGCGTCGTCCTTCTCGCCCTCGCCGATGATGACAACGCCGTCCATTGAGACACCGCTAATGAGTTGGCGCATGGCGTTGACCGCAGCACCATCGGCGCCGTTCTTGTCACCGCGGCCCACCCATCGGGCAGCCGCCATAGCGGCCGCCTCGGTCACCCGGACGAGTTCGAGGGCGAGATTGCGATCGGGGGCCTCCGGAGTGGGGCTGCTCATGGGTCGACCCTCTCACGCCGCGGACGCCAAGATGTGCCAGAGGCCGGTAAAGATGTGCCAGAGAGCGGTATCGGGGACGATGGTCCGGTGTCGGACACGGATCCACCTCGCCCCCAGCCTCCCGTCGACGGTGAATTGCGCCCTACCGGACGCCGCAATGCTCGACTCGGGCAGACGGTCTGGGACATGGTGCGCTCCCTGGCTCTGGTACTCCTCGCCGTTGCCGCCGTCCTGCTCTTCACGTGGCGGCCGCAGCCGGACGCGGTGAAGGTCGTGGACCCGACGCCGGTTCTTATCGAGGCGCGGATCGAGGCGCCGTATCCGGTGCTCTATCCAGCCGATCTTGATGCGGCGTGGCGGCCCACGAGCGTTCGGTGGGAGGTGACCCCTGCCTCGAGTCCGGACCTGGTCTGGCATGTGGGCTTCGTGACCCCGACGGACGCCTACGCCCAAATCGGTCAGTCGGCCACCGACTCATCGGCATACATCGCCGAGCAAACCGGTGGCGGCGAAATCGTGTCGGTCGGTGGCGAGTGGCAACGCTACGAGGGTCGCGGCGCTCAGGGTGAGATGAACAGATCGCTCGTTCGTGTGCTGGGCGGGGTCACTGTCGTCGTCAGCGGTACGGCGGAGTGGGAGGAGTTGCAGGTCGTTGCCGATCGGCTCAGTCCGGAGGCTCTTCCTGGCTGAGGCGGGTTTGGGCGCCATCGAGCCACTGGGAGCAGATGCGGGCCCACTCCTCACCGGACTCCCACAGGGCGAGCGCCTCCTCCAAGGTGGTGTCTCCGGCTTCGAGCTTGGCCACAATCTCGGCGAGCGCGGCACGGGCCTGCTCGTACGTCGGCTCGTCTTCGCTCACGCTATTCACCCTAGATCCTCGACACGCACGGTGAAACCACCGCGCGCGACGCGCACGCCGAGATGGTCTCCGGCGCTGACCTCCGCCACATCGCGAACAACATCACCGTCCAGTGTGCGCACCACGGCGTACCCGCGCTCGAGGGTCGCTGCCGGTGACAGAGCGGTGAGACGGGCCACGAGGTGCTCAAGATCGTGCCGGCCGTGGTCGATGCGCTGCGTGAGGTGACGGCGCATCGTGGCGCGATGCCGGTCGATCACGTCTTCCTCGGCACCGAGCCGGCGGGTGAGTGCGCGACGGGTTCGTTCGCGTGCCTCGGCGATGATCGCCACTTCCTCGGCCAGATCCGGCACGATGCGCTTGGCCGCGTCGGTCGGCGTCGATGCCCGTAGGTCCGCGACGAGGTCGACGAGAGGTACGTCCTTCTCGTGACCGATTGCACTCACTACGGGCATGCGCGATGACGCGACAGCGCGCACGAGCCGCTCATTGCTGAACGGCAGCAGGTCCTCGACACTCCCTCCGCCACGCGCAATGACGATGACATCGACGTGAGGTACGGCGTTTAGATCCTCGAGCGCTTGGACGATCGCGGTGACGGCACTCGCGCCCTGAACGGCGACCTCGCGAATCTCGAAGCGGACGGCGGGCCACCGACGCTCGGCGTTCTCGATGACGTCCGTCAGCGCGGCACTGGCGCGGCCGCTGATAAGTCCCACGCGTCGAGGAAGGAACGGCAGGGGGCGTTTGCGACTGGCGGCGAAGAGTCCTTCGGCCTCGAATAGCGCACGCAGGCGCTCGATCTCCTCGAGCAGCGCCCCGCGGCCCACCGCGCGGAATTCGCGCGCCCGGATCTGCAGGCTGCCTCGGCCCGGGTAGAGCTCGGGCTTGCCGTGGACGATGACCCGCTGGCCCTCGGCCAGGGGCGGCTGCGTCGCACCCAGGAGGGCGACGTCGGTCACGACGCTCAGGGACAGGTCGGCGTCGGTGTCGCGCAGGGTGACCCAGGCCGTGCGCATCCCTGGACGACGGCTGATCTGTGCGATCTGTCCCTCGATCCAAATCGAGCCAAGGCGGTCGATCCACTCGGCCAGCAGCTGCGACACCGTCCGAACGGCCGCCGGTGATTCCGGCGAGGTCTGCAGGCCCATGGCCGCAGGCTACGGGGTGAGGACCGCCGCCGCGGGCCTGATTGGTGCTCTCCGCCTACGATGGGGCAATGCCGAAGAGAGTCCTGGTTGCTTCGCCGCGCGGATACTGCGCCGGCGTCGATCGTGCCGTCGTGACCGTCGAGAAGGCATTGGACCTGTACGGCGCCCCCGTCTACGTGCGCAAGCAGATCGTGCACAACCGATACGTCGTGGAGCAATTGCAGGATCGCGGAGCGATCTTCGTCGAAGAGTTGGACGAGGTGCCCGAGGGCTCGACGGTCGTCTTCTCCGCTCACGGTGTCGCGCCATCGGTGCACGCGGAGGCGGCCGAGCGAGAGCTCAAGACGATCGACGCGACCTGCCCACTCGTGACCAAGGTGCACTCCGAAGCCAAGCGATTCTCCGGTGACGGCATGCAGATCCTGCTCATCGGTCATGAGGGTCACGAGGAGGTCGTCGGCACGATGGGGGAGGCACCCGAGGCGATGACCCTGGTGGAATCTCCCGATGACGCAGACGATGTAGAGATCGACCCGAGCCGTCCGGTTATCTGGTTGTCGCAAACCACACTGTCCGTTGACGAGACGCTGGAAACGGTCGATCGGCTCAAGGGTCGGTTCCCACAGTTGCAGAGCCCGCCGAGTGACGACATCTGCTACGCGACCCAGAACCGGCAGGCCGCGGTCAAGCAGATCGCACCGGAGTGTGACCTGCTGATCGTCGTTGGGTCCGGCAACTCCTCCAACTCCGTTCGCCTCGTAGAGGTCGCGCTGGAGTCCGGGGCGACAGCGGCATACCGGATCGATGCGGCCGCTGAAATCGACGAGGCGTGGTTGGACGGCGTGGAAACTGTCGGAGTGACGTCAGGGGCGTCAGTTCCGGAGACCTTGGTCGACGGTGTGCTCGCATTCCTGGCCGAACGGGGTTATGGGGATGCGCAGGAGGTTTCGTCGGCGGAAGAGACCCTCGTCTTCGCGCTACCGCCGGAACTGCGCAGGGACCTCAAGGCTGCCGGCGACTGACCGCTCTGCGGATCAGCACGATCACCAGTGCAGCAATGGTGGCCCCGAAAATCCACAGGGCGTTCGAACCCAGAGTTGTGACGATCATGAAGGCCTCGTTGATGAGCCAGTCGCCCGATGTGCTCACCGTCAATTGACCCGCGGTGAGCGTGGCGAGGAAGAAGGCGAGCGGTGGCGCGACGACCGCTATGAGGGCGTCATCCGGACGTACCGTGAATGCCGCGTAGACACTGGCCACCACGAGCGCGATGCCGGTGAGCCAGCCAAGACCGACCTGGCCCATGACCAGCGCATCGGCGAACGCCATGACGAGGGTGATCCCGATGACGATGAGCCAGACGCTGCCTGCCCCGATCCCGCGTTGCGCATGTGCACCCGGCCGGCGCGCCGGTCCGGACTCCGCGGCCGGCGGGGGAGGTGAGGATGCATCGAGGACCTCGACGGGCGCGGGAACGACGGGCGCGGGAACGACCGGCGCGGGAACGACGGGTGCGATGACGGCCGGGATGTCGGGCATCGTCCCGGAAAGATTCTCTGGCTCTGGCGTCATCTCAGGTACCGAGGAGCTCGCCAGGCTCACGCTGCGCAGGCCGACCACCTCATCGAGGGCGAGGGCGGGCACGGCGTCGTCGGCGGCCGATCCCTCGGCGCGCAGCGACCGGAACAGCCGCCCCGTGGGAGTCGTCGTGTCGCTCACGATCGCCAAGGCTACGGGATGGAGGCCTTCAGATCAGACGGTCCGGTCTCTCGGCTCCGCTGAGTGATGGGTTCTGGTGCGGTGAGTTCGCCATCGCCCACGCCGAGTTCGCAGAGGCGTCGAGCCGAGACGAGGAGCCGACCCTCGAGCGATCCCACGGCCCTGTTGTAGTGGCTGACGGCTGCGTCGAGGGAACTGCCCATCCGGCGTACGTGATCGAGGAAGGTGCCGAGTCGTTCGTACAGCTCGCGCCCGAGGGCTTGGATCTCCCGTGCGTTGTCAGCGATGGACTCGCGACGCCACACGTGGGCGACGGTTCGAAGGAGTGCGAGGAGCGTCGTGGGGGTCGCCACGATGACACCGCGCGCAAAGGCCCGGTCAAGCAGCGTCGGATCCTCGCGCAAGGCGATGCCGAGCATGGATTCGGCGGGTAGGAAGAGGACAACGGCGTCGAGAGAGCCGTCATATCGACGCCAGTAGTCCTTGGCACCAAGCCGATCGAGGTGGGCGGCGACGTCGCGTGCGTGTTGACCGAAGAGTTCGCTGCGTCGAGAGGTTTCGTCGGTGGATTCGGCCTCGAGGAGCGCGGCCAGTGGGACCTTGGCGTCGACGACCAGACATCGACCGGCGCCGAGGTCCACGACGAGGTCGGGACGGATCACGCCGTCGTCGGTGGAGCGCGTGTCCTGCTCGATGAAGTCGACGTGCTCCAGCATGCCGGCGGCTTCGACCAGTCGGCGTAGGTGCGCCTCTCCCCATCGGCCGCGGACGTCGACCCGGCCGAGTGCGGTGGCCAGCGAACCGGTTTCGCGGCGAATGACCTCGGCGGTCGCCTCAACGTGGCGGAGTTGCTCGCCGATCTCTGCTCGCATGCCTGCCTGATCGGCGCGACGGAGCGACTCAGCCTCGTCGAGCCGGCGTCCGAGTCGGTCCAGGGCCGTCTCGACCGCGACCAGGTCGGGGGCATCGACTGCTGATCGGGCGCGGGAGCGGCCGAATGCATAGCCGGTGAGCAGGACGAGGGCCGCGGACAGGATGGCGAGGAGCACGGCCAGGAGCGTGGCGGAGATATCCATGGTCCGACTGTGACAGGGGGGTCCGACATCGCCGCGAGAATCGCGCCGTACCGCGGGCGCGGCGGCGGTTGCCTGCCCACCGCCTAGGATCGCCCCACTATGGCTCTTTCTATCGGCATCGTTGGCCTGCCCAACGTCGGCAAGTCCACGCTCTTCAACGCCCTCACCGAGAACGACGTCCTCGCGGCGAACTACCCCTTTGCCACAATCGAGCCGAACACCGGCGTCGTTGAGGTT
>JALQUH010000201.1 GCA_023263845.1 Candidatus Nanopelagicales bacterium
CGAACTTCTTCGCCGCCACCGCCGCGAACGTTTCGTAGGCGCCCTGCAAGATGCCCTGGGTGCCGATGTAGATCCATGACCCAGCCGTCATCTGGCCGTACATCGTGAGACCCATCTGCTCCAGCCGGCGGAACTCCGGCCAGTTGGCCCAGTCACCGACCAGGTTGGAGTTCGCGATGAGTACGCGCGGCGCCCACTCGTGGGTGCGGAAGACACCCACAGGGCGCCCCGACTGCACGAGCATGGTCTCGTCGTCGGCCAGGGTTGCCAGCGTGCGGACCATCGCATCGAAGGACGCCCAGTCACGCGCGGCCCGCCCGGTGCCGCCATAGACAACGAGTTTGTCCGGGTGCTCGGCAACCTCGGGGTCGAGGTTGTTCTGCAGCATGCGCAGCGCGGCCTCCTGTGGCCAGCCGCGTGCCGTCAACGTCGTGCCGCGAGGGGCGGAGACGGGGCGAGCGCCGGGGAGTGCGTCGGACATGTCAGATCTCCGTGTGGTCGGTCGGGAGTGTGTTGAGCGGGCCGGTGACCGCCTCGACAGAACGCAGAACCGCGCCCGAGCGAACGAGGTCAGCGGCGATGGCGATCTCGGGGGCAAGGTGGCGATCGGGTCCGGGGCCTTCGACCTGCTCGCGCAGCAGGGCGACGACTGCCCCCGTGGCATCGGCGGGGGCGATCGGAGCGCGCAGATCTAGTGCGCGAGCCGACGTGAGGATCTCGATGGCGAGCACCCGCGCGAGCCCATCGACGGCTGTGCGCAATTTGCGGGCGGCGGACCAGCCCATCGATACGTGGTCCTCCTGCATGGCGCTGGAGGGAATCGAATCGACGCTCGCCGGGACGGCAAGGCGCTTGAGCTCATGCACAATGCCCGCCGCGGTGTACTGCGCGATCATGTGGCCGCTGTCGACGCCTGCTTCGTAGGCGAGGAAGGGCGGCAGACCGTGACTGCGGTGTCGGTCCAGCATCCGATCGGTACGTCGTTCGCTCATGCTCGCGACGTCGGCCACCGGAATCGCGACGAAATCCAGCGCGTAGGCAACGGGTGCACCGTGGAAGTTGCCGTTGCTTTCGACCCGGCCGTCCATAGTCACCACGGGGTTGTCGATGGCGGCAGCGAGTTCCCGCTCAGCGACGACGGAGCAGTAGTCGAGGGTGTCGCGGGCCGCACCGTTCACCTGCGGTGCACAGCGCAGTGAGTAGGCGTCCTGGACTCGAGTGTCATCGGGCCCGGCGTGACTCGCGACGACAGGCGAGTCGCGCAGCACCCTGCGCATATTCGCCGCGCTCATCCGCTGTCCGGGGTGCGGGCGCAGTCGCTGCAGGTCATCAGCCAGCACACGATCGGTGCCCAACAGCGCCTCAATGGACATGGCCGCCGAGATATCGGCAGTCGTCACCAGCATCTGCAGATCGGCAAGCGCAAGGACGAGCATGCCGAGCATGCCGTCGGTGCCGTTGATAAGCGCCAAGCCCTCCTTCTCCGCGAGACGAATCGGCGCAATACCCGCATCAGACATTGCCTGGGCGGCTGGCATCAGCACACCATCCCGGTTGCGAACCTCACCCTCGGGTCGAGGACGGAGTAGACCACGTCCACGAGCAGGTTGGAGATGATCAGGATGACGGCGCTGAAGAGCGCGGTCGCCTGGACGACAGGCAGGTCACGGCCCTGGACGGCCTGGAGGGCCCACCAGCCGATCCCC
>JALQUH010000243.1 GCA_023263845.1 Candidatus Nanopelagicales bacterium
GCGAGGCCGACCGTGAGCGAGATGCGCGTGCCGTAGGCAAGCAGCAGCAGAATCGACCGGCCGTCCTCGTCGGTGCCGAGGGGATAGCCGAGCGACGGGGCGTCGTACCTCTCGCCGGTCGCCTTCGTGACGTCGAGCGCATCGTCGGGAATGAGCAGCGGCGCGAGGATCGCCACGGCGATGAAGAAGCCCAGGATGATGAGGCCGGCCATGCCGGCGCGGTCGTGGCGGAACTCTCTCCAGAAGCGCCCCAGCGCGGCCTTGCGCCGCTGCGCCGCGATGCTCGTCATCGCCTGACCCCGCTCATTGCCTCACCCGGGGATCGATCACGACGTAGAGCAGCTCCGCGATGAGATTGGCGCCGATCACGGCAATGGAGAAGAGCAGGAAGATCGCCTGCAGCAGCGGGATGTCCGGTCCGCGCAGGGCTTCGTAGGTCAGGAGACCGAGCCCGGGCCAACTGAACACGGTCTCGACGGTGATCGCACCGGTGACGACGAAGCCGAGGGACAGGAAGATCAGGGTGATCGTTGGCAGGAGCGCGTTGGGAACGGCATGCCGCTTGCGCACCATGAGGTCGCGCAGGCCCTTGGCCCGAGCCAGTGCCAGGTACTCCTGCTTGCGTTCGTCGATGAGTGAGGCACGCATGACGAGGGAGTAGTCGGCCAGGTAGATCAGGGTCAGGGTCGTACACGGCAGGACCATGTGCCACATCACGTCGAGCCAGCCGGCCGGACTTCCGGTATCGACGCCGGGGGTGGAGATGCCACCGACCGGGAACATGCCGGGGATCCCGAAGGCGCCCACCGAGAAGACGATGAGCAGCATCATGCCGAGCCAGAACTCCGGCATGGAATAGAGCGTGAGGGTCGTGCCCGTGGAGAACTTGTCGAAGCGGCTACCGGGCTTCCAGCCGGAGCGAATGCCGATCCAGATGCCGATGATCGCGGCGAGGACGATCGCCGTGCCGAGCAGCAGCAGGGTGGGCCAGATGCGCTCGCCGATCATCTCCCACACCGGCCGGGAGAAGCGCACCGAATCGATGCCCGGGTCGAACGGATTGCGGATGTAGCCGATGAACTGCTCCCACAGTGGCCGGTTCAACTCCGCGCGGAGCGCAGCGATCTGTTCGGCGTCCATATTGCGACCGCGGGTGTACATCCCGATGGGGTCGCCCGGAAGCATTCGGAACAGGACAAAGTTGAAGAGAACGACAAACGCCAGGGTGACGATCGCGCGTACGACTTTGCCAGTGACGATCTTGACGGTGGAGCCGGAGAGCCGGGGTCCCCTGATGGGGTCCGGCTCTCCGACCGCAACGTCTTGGAGAAGGCTCACTCCTTGTCGTCAGCCGAGGCAGACGAGCGCATTCGGACGATCACGATGATCAGACCGATGATCACCAGCGCGCCGACGACCAGGGCGATGATGAGGCCGGTACTGGAGGAACCGCCCTCATCGGAGGTCGACTCGCCGCCGGTATTGCTGTCGGCGCTGGCGCTCTCCGAAGCGTTCGGCTCCGCGGTCCCGCCGGAGTCCGTGCTCGGCTCGGTGCTGCTCTCGTCACTCACCGGCTGCACGTTCTCGTAGGAGTAGGTCCCGTACTGGAAGAGCAGCGAACCATTGCCTTCCGGCTGGGGTACGAACCCGGTGAAGCGATCCGAACGGTAGGCCTCGAGGTTGTCGTAGTACCAGGTCACGACGTAGGTGACGTCGTCGTACAGGATCTGTTGCATCTGCTTGACGATGTCTGCCCGCTTGGCCTGGTCGGTCTCGCCGGACTGAGCTTCATACAGAGCGTCGAACTCGGGATTGCAGTAGAACGAGTCCGACAGGTCGGCGTAGATCTCATCGCCGTCCTTGTAGGAACGCTTTGCGCAGGTGAAGGTGGACAGCTGGTAGTCCGGATCGGGCTCAACCACCCAGCCCCACTCGAACATGTCGAACTCGCCGCGACCACCGAGCTCGTACAGCGCATCCTCGGTGATGGCCTTGACATTGGTCTCGATGCCGATCTCCGCGAGGTAGCTCTTGAAGTACTCGCCGGCCTTGACCGAGGAGTCCGAGTCGCTTCGGACGAACAGGCGGTAGCTCATCGGCTTGCCGTCTGGACCGACGCGGATGCCGTCAGGCCCCATCGGGTAGCCGGCCTCGTCCAGGATCTGATTGGACAGGGCGGGGTCATAGCTCTGCGTCGCGGGATCGATGTGCAGCGTGGTGTAGAGCGGCGGAATGATCGTCGAACCCGGGGTGCCGTAGCCGTCCAGGATCTTGTCCACCATCTGCTGGCGATCGATGGCGTGGGAGATGGCGAGGCGTACCTTCTGGTCGAGCAGGTGCGGATTGCCGTCTCCGATGGGAGTGCCGTCCGAGAGCGCCGCCCCCATGTTGAACGCGAGCTCGTTGAAGCCCGAGTACGAGCCGGCGTACGTCCTCGACGAGGACGACTTCCGGGCCCGGGCGCGGGCGTTCCGCGACGGCTTCGCGGGCTACGACGTCTACTACGCTGGCAAGGCGTTCCTGTGCACCGCGGTCGCCCGATGGGTGGCCGAGGAGGGGCTCTGCCTCGACGTCTGCAGCAACGGGGAGCTGAGCGTCGCGCTGCGCGCGGGCGTCGACCCGGCCCGGATCGGCTACCACGGCAACAACAAGACGGCGATGGAGCTGCGTCGCGCGGTCCACGCCGGGGTCGGCCGGATCATCGTGGACTCCTTCCACGAGATCGAGCGACTGGCCGACGTGGCCGCCCAGCTCGGCGTCACCCAGGGCGTGATGGTGCGGGTGACGGCGGGCGTCGAGGCGCACACCCACGAGTTCATCGCGACCGCCCACGAGGACCAGAAGTTCGGCTTCTCGATCTCCTCGGGGGCCGCGCTGGAGGCGGTGCGCCAGGTGCTCGGCCACGCGAGCCTGGAGCTGCGCGGCCTGCACAGCCACATCGGCTCGCAGATCTTCGACACCT
>JALQUH010000292.1 GCA_023263845.1 Candidatus Nanopelagicales bacterium
CTTGCCCATCTCGCCGTCGGTCACGACGTCGATGCCGACCGAGGACTGCTCGTTGACGATCTCACGTACGGCGCTGGCCACGCGGGCTGCGAAGCCGTCGGCGTCGTACGGTCGGCCGTGCTCCTTCTCCTTCATCATGTCCAGCAGGTCGTGCGGCCGGGCGAGGCTTCCCACGTGCGTGGTGATGATTCGGTCGATGCTGCGGTGCATGTCACTCCTTGAGCTGAGGCGGCACGGGCAGGGCACGAGCACGCAGCGCCGGCCATCGTTCATCGGCGACCCTAGGGGAATCCCCCCACCCCGTCCGGTTTCGCGTTCTCCTGTACGAAACGGGTCGGCCGTCTAGAGTCGTGGCCGGCTCAGAAACTCACGTTTCGCACAGGAGAACATCGCGGTTGTGAGGAGCGTCACCTCAGTGCCACGGTCTGCGCCACAGGCCCCGCCCCCGGAGGGAGTAGCGATGAGCACGATCATTTCGCTCGATGAGTTCATCACCGATGAGTGGTACCCCGGCTTTAAGCCGGCATTCGAGCACGCCCCGTACTACGTCGAGCCATTTCGGACCTTCAACAAGGCTGATGAGGAGCGATTTTGGTTCCTGGACTTCCACTGGCCGCGCGGGCTGACGCCGCTTGGCCTGATCTGGAATGAGGATGGCTACAACTGGGGGACCCAGTACGCCGCCGAGAACCTTCCGCTTCCGCCAGGACGTGGGCTGACGAATCGCATCGGCGGTATTCATCTCTACGGCTCACCAATCGACGTGCAGTCGCCGTACGAAATCGGAGAGCGTGCCCAGCGCATGGGCGCCTACCTGCCTAACTTCCTGCAGAACTTTGACTCGATCTGGGCTGAGCGTCGGGATGAGGTCGAGCGTGGCTGGCAACACTTCGTCGCCTTGGACACCGAGAGTATGTCCCTGCCGGAGCTGTCGATGATGCTCAAAGAGGCCCGCGCCTTCCACAAGCGTGCCTTCGAGATCCACTTCGAGATCATGTACCCGCTGCTGGTCAACTACCTCGGCTTCTACGGGATGTGCGCCGAGATGGGACTTGACGTCAGCCAGATCGGCAAGTTCCTCCAGGGTTACGACACGAAGATCATGGAGACCGACCGCGAACTGTGGAAGTTGACGCGAGCGGCCAAGCAGGCTGGTCTCGCCGATGTCTTCGCGCGCACCGAACCGCAGGACCTCGTGGCGACACTGGATGGGATGGGTGGTTCGGCGGCTGCGTGGATGACCCAGTTCCGTGACTTCCTGCAGGTGTACGGCTACCGCACCGAGGGGTCCTGTGACGTCGCGCTGCCGAGCTGGATCGAAGATCCGACGCCCGCTTTGGGCACGATCAAGTCCTTCATCGCCAAGGAGGAGGAGCACGACTTCGAGAAGTCGCTCGCCGGCGCAATCGAGGAGCGCGAGACCGCCATTGACGCGGCGCGTTCGCAGTTGACCGCGGAAGAGCAGGCGGCCTTTGATGCTGGTGTGGCCTCGTGTCAGGCCGCCAACTTCCCCTGGTGGCAGGACGATCACAACTACTACATCGATCTGAAGGTCTCCCTTCCGCTGCGCTGGGCGGCTCGCGCGATTGCGGAGAGGACCGGCGCGGACCAGGCGGACGATGGTCTGTTCCTCTTCTGGCCCGAACTCACCGCGGTCGCAGATGGCGAGAAGTCGCTGGACTCGTACAAGAGCCTCATCGAGGCCCGCCATCAGTACTTCGACCACTGGCACAGCCGACGGGCTTCGATGCCCAAGGTTCTGGGCACCGTGCCGGAGGCTGTCACCGATCCGGTCCTCATCGAGATCTTCGGTCTCAACCAGCACTTCCTCAATGCCATCCAGGCGGCGGGGACCGATGGCGATGTCAAGACACTGACCGGCGTCCCGGCATCGAAGGGCAAGGCGCGTGGCAAGGCGCGGGTCTTCAACAACGCCGACAATCTGCACACACTGGAGACCGGTGACATCCTGGTGTGCGAGTCCACGTCACCCAACTGGACTCCAGCGTTCGCCAAGATCGCCGCCTGCGTATGCGATGGCGGTGGCATGTTGTCGCACGCGGCGATCGTCGGTCGTGAGTACGGCGTACCCACGGTCACCGCGGTCGGGCTCGCCACAGTTGTCATCGAGGATGGCGATGAGGTGGAGGTTGACGGCGACACCGGCACGGTGACCGTCTACAAGAGTTCCTAGCCCGAGGAGAAGACGTGGCTGGCCAGGCGCCCGAACACATCCTGTGGATCGACTCGGCCGATCCACAAGAAGCCCTCGCGCTGACTGGCGCGAAGATGGGGCGTCTGGCGGAAATGTCGCGGGACGGACTATCCATCCCGCTGGCCTTCGCTATCACGATCGACGGGTTCCGCGAGCATGTGGGTAGTGCCGGGCTCGATGACGTGATCGATGGCCACCTCGCGGAGGTCGATCCTGACGACTCCGAGTCAGTCGAGGCGGCCGCGACGGCGATTCGTTCGGCCTTTCGCGATGCGCCGATGGCACCGGGGCTCGCCGCGGAGATCGAGGAGGCATACGACGAGTTGTCTGATCGTTGCTCAGACCTCAACGTGCCCGTCGCCGTCCGCAGTTCAGCCACGGGTGAGGACAGCGCGGACGCGAGCTTCGCTGGAATCTTCGACACGTACCTCGGCATTAGCGGCGCTCAGGCGACAATCGAGTCGGTGCGCGACTGCTGGGCGAGCCTGTTCACGACGCGGGCGGTCGACTATCGCCTCAAGCGGGGCATCTCACATCACGACATGCCCATGGCCGTCGGTGTGGTCGAGTTGGTGCACGCACGTGCCAGTGGTGTTGCGTTCAGCGTGCATCCGGTAACGGGCAAGGCTGATCGCATCGTGATCGAGGCCAACTGGGGCTGGGGCGAGGCGGTCGTTCAAGGCCTGGTCACCCCCGACCATGTTGAGGTGGGCAAGGCCGATCGCCGCATCCTCAAGCACACCATCTCGAGCAAGGATGTGGTCTCCGCTTTCGACTTCGCCGCCGGGGTCGTGGTGGAAGTGCCCATGCCGGCCCGGCTGCGCGAGCGGGCCTGCCTCGACGCGGAGCAAATCGCGGCGATTACCGACGCAGTGCTGTTGATCGAGGAGCGGTATGGCTACCCGGTCGACGTTGAGTGGGTCGTCAGCCGTCATCGTCGCGAGGGCGAGCCGATCGCCATCGTGCAGAGCCGCCCGGTCACCACGGCAGTGCAGGAGGCGGCTCCGGCGGCGTACGACCCGATGGCGCTGGCGCAGAAGTACATCTTCGCGGGTGGTCGATAGGACATGGCGGAGAACCGTGGCGATCCAGCGTCGCGATCAGTCTCCATCGCGGTGGCCGTGCTCGAGTGCTTCTTGACCACTGAGGAGTTGGGCGCGTCCGAGGTGGCCCGTCGCATAGGTGTGGCGAAGAGCACGGCGCACCGGGCGCTGGTCGCGCTGGCCCAGGGCGGTCTTCTCGATCGGGTTCCGTCCGGCCGCTACCGGCTCGGGCTGAGACTGTATGACTACGGTCAACTTGCCATCGACCGACTACTACTGCGCGAACTGGCACTGCCGATTCTTGCTCAACTACGTGATCAGGTAGGTGAGACCGTTCAACTCGGGATCCCGGCCGGGCACGAAGTGCTCTATGTCGATCGACTTGAGGGCAACCATGGACTGCGCTTCCACTCCGACTCCTACCGTCGGGTTGCGGCTCATTCCTCCAGTAGCGGCAAGGCAATCGCGGCGTTCAATCCGGCCGTACATGAGGCCATCGTTCGCTGTGGGCTCACGCGGTACACACCGCACACGGTCGTGCATCCGGCACGGTTCGAGGCCCAACTGGAACTTCTGCGGCGGCAGGGCTTCGTGCTGTCGACGGAGGAGACGGAGGTGGGGCTGTCATCCGTGGCCGCCCCGGTCTTCGTACCTGGCGCGGACAACGGTCCGGATCGCGTGGCGGTGGCGGCCATATCTGTCGCGGGACCCACGCAGCGCATTGCGCCGCGCCTCAATCACATGGCCCCTCGGGTGAAGGAGGCAGCCGACCTGCTCACTGCTCATTTGCAGCGGCGCCGGGAAACGTCGGGTATGTCAGCGACACGTGGCGAGGTCACCTATCTGCACCAGGTCGCTGACGGCCCGAGGTCTTCGCGATTTACCCGTCCGGCAGGCGAAGCGTCCACGCCGTCTGCTCGAGGATGAATCCGGCTCGACGGTAGACCTCGCGGGCTCGAGGGTTGGCATCGGTCACGGCGAGCCCCAGCGAGGGATAGCCACCGCGAGTCAACCGCGCGATACTCCAGCCCACGAGCGCAGCACCAGAACCGCGAAACTCCGGATCAGGGCCACGCCAGATGTCGGTGATCCAGGGACCCTCGCCGGGCCGGTCGACAACGAGAATTCCACCGACGACCGTCTCGGTTGTTACGGCAAGGCCGCTGGCCGACGAGATGAGCGGACCCAGTCGCCCACCCCGCGTGTAGGGGATGAGGTAGTTCTCGACGAGGGCCCTGCCGCCGGGTATGTGGTCCGGGTGATCCGGTGGGTACGCCGCCAGGAAGTTCGGCAGGACGTCGGCCCACGGGCGAGGGGGTTCGGCCTCATCGGTGAAAGGCAGGATTGTCCAGTCCGAGGGGGCGGGCACATCACCGGCGAGTTCGCGGCGCATGACATGGGCATGCCGCACGAGGGAGGCCCCCTCCGCCAGGAGTGCATCGGCAAGCTCGTCGTCAGCGGTCGCCGCCAACCATCCCGGAAGGATGGTCAGGATCTCTTGCGCCGCGTCGATACTTCCTACCCCGGGGCGGCGGGCCAGAAGATCCGCACACGGCGTGCCGTCGCGGTCCTCGCGCACCCCGTCGACGGTCGTGAGGCGATCGATCACGCACCCCCGACGAGATCATTACGGATGAGCGAGTAGATGACTAGGTCGTGGTGGACGTCGTCGGCTCGATGCTGCGCCGCGCGCAGGACACCCTCGCGAGTGAAACCCGCACTCTCCAATGCGCGTTGCTCCGTGATGTTGGACACGTCGGTCGTTGCTTCCACCCTCGCAGAAAACATTAAGAGATGCTCGGCCAGCAGTCGCTGCGCGGCTGACCCGATGCCAAGACCGCGATGATCGGGAGCGAGGGCGATGCCGATGTTCCATGCGCGGGAGCCTTGCGTGGGGCCGTAGTCGGTGGCATGCCACGACATCGTTCCCACGACAACGCCGTCGTATTCAAGGGCAAGTCGACACAGCGTCGGATCACCCGATCCAGGAAGAAGATCCTCGGGCCACGCGTCCCACTCGGTCTCCAGGTTCGCGATCTGGTCGTCCGGTTGGCGCAATCGGAGCACGATCGGTCGACCACGCAGGTCGGCCCTGATCGGCAACGCCGATTCGGGCGTGGTCATGCCATGTGCCGGAGGATTCCGGCGAGAAGTCCGCCCATATGCTCGGCTGCCGCCTTGCCCGCCTCGAGCACCTCCGCGTGGCTGAGCGGCTGACCGGTCATTCCCGCCGCAAGATTGGTCACCAGGGAGACGCCGAGGATCTCCATGCCGGCTTCGCGGGCGGCGATGGCCTCCTGCACCGTCGACATGCCCACCAACGTGCCGCCGACGGCCCGCACCATGCCGATTTCGGCAGGGGTCTCGTACTGCGGCCCGAGGAACTGGGCGTAGACGCCTTCGGCGAGCGTGGGATCCACCTCGCGCGCGATGGACCGCAGGCGGGCGGAGTACAGATCGGTCATGTCGATGAACGTCGCGCCGCGTAGCGGCGTCACGCCGAAGAGGTTGAGGTGATCGGCGATGAGAACCGGTGTACCCGGTTTCCATGTGGGGTCTAGTCCACCGCAGCCATTCGTCAACACGATGGTGCGGCATCCGGCTGCGGCGGCCGTGCGCACCGGGTGAACGACGGGTTCGACTCCACGACCTTCATACAGGTGCGATCGACCCAGGAAGACCAGGACGCGAATCCCATCGGCATCCACGCTGCGGATGGTTCCGGCGTGACCTAGAGCGGAGGGCGGTGGGAAACCGGGGAGCTCGGTGGCGGGGAACTCCGCCACCGTGCGGCCGAACAAGTCGGCGGCGTGCCCCCAGCCGGAGCCGAGCACGATGGCAACATCGTGCTGATCGACACCGGTGAGTTGCGCGAGCTTCTTGGCGGCTTCGTCGGCGGCAGCCTTCGGGTCCTCGTACAGGTCGGTCATGGTGCGGACGCTAGCAGCGCCATCACGTGCACGGGTGGTTGCGCAGCATGGCAACGTAGTCCTGCGGGGCGCCGCCGGCCTCAGCGGCGTCCGCAATGATCCCGAGATAGCGCGCCGACGGCAGACCGCCCTCGTACGCGTTGAGGACATAGAGCCACGCCAGCGCGTCCCCCTCCAGGGTTTGCACACGCACCCGAATCTTGTTCCACATGCCCAGGGCAATGCCCTCCCACGCGTCGAGGGATGCCTCATCCAGGGGATGCAGGTCGTACAGGACGACGAAGACCGAGGAGGTGGCATCTTCTACGACCGTTGTGAGCGGCCCCTCCCAGCCGACGTCCTCGCCAGCAAAGGTGAGTCGCCAGCCGGTGAGCCATCCGGTCGCCGCGACAGGGGAGTAGGGCGCGCGCTCGACCATGCGGGCAGGGTCGAGGTTGGAGCCGTAGGCCGCGTAGAGCGCCATAGGCCAAGGGTACGGCGGGTCAGCGCCTGCTCACGGCAGAATGACCGCATGAGCGCCGTGGTGATCATTGGAGCCGGTCCCGGGGGATACGAGGCGGCACTCGTGGCAGCCCAGTTGGGCGCCGAGGTCACGATCGTCGATCCTTCGGGCCCCGGCGGATCGGCGGTGCTGACCGACTGCGTGCCCAGCAAGACGCTCATCGCGACGGCCGATGTGCTTACCTCCGCGCGTGAGTCGGTCTCCTTGGGCGTCCGCGTCGATAGCCAGACTCCACGGGGCCATCTCAACGTGGATCTCGGCGCGGTCAACGACCGTGTACGCCGTCTTGCGCAGGCGCAGAGCGAAGACATCGAGTCCCGCCTGGCCCGCGATGGTGTCCGCTTCGTGCATGGTCGTGGCCATCTGGCGAGTGCCCAGGAGGTCATTGCGGACACGGTCGATGGTCCGGTGCACCTTGCGGCGGATGTCGTTCTCATCGCGACAGGCGCCCGTCCGCGCGTCCTCGACACGGCTGTTCCCGACGGAGAGCGCATCTTGACGTGGGAGCAGTTGTACGACCTCGAGGACTTACCCGAGCGGTTGATCGTCGTCGGGTCCGGGGTGACGGGTGCCGAGTTCGCATCGGCGTACCGGATCCTGGGATCGCAGGTCGTTCTTGTGTCGAGTCGAGAGCGCGTGCTCCCCGGGGAGGACCCTGACGCAGCCCAGGTCATCGAAGAGGTGTTCGCCGACCGCGGGATGACTGTGCTGTCCCGGTCGCGTGCAGTTGCAGCGCGTCGCACCGAGTCCGGGGTGGTCGTGGAACTGCAAGGCGGTGAGGTCGTTGAGGGCAGTCATGTACTCATGGCCGTGGGGTCGCTGCCCAACACGCAGGACATGGGGCTGGCCGAGGCAGGCGTGGAGGTCGACGACCGAGGCTTCATCGTGGTCGATCGGGTCTCGCGGACGACGGCGCGCGGCGTGTACGCCGCCGGTGACTGCACCGGGGTGCTCATGCTGGCTTCGGTAGCCGCCATGCAGGGCCGCATCGCCATGTGGCACGCCCTCGGCGATGCGGTTGGCCCGCTGAACAAGAGCCACGTCGCCAATACCGTGTTCACCACTCCTGAAATCGCCACGGTCGGTGTCACCGCGCGTGAAGTTGAGACCGGCGCCGTCATGGCTGACGTTGTGTCCCTGCCGCTCGCGACGAATGCCCGAGCCAAGATGCAGGAGATCCGGCACGGCTTCGTCAAACTCTTTTGTCGTCCGAGTTCGCGCATCGTCATCGGGGGCGTCGTCGTCGGGCCGCGGGCAAGTGAACTCATCCACGCCGTCGCGCTCGCGGTGGATGCTCGCTTGACAGTGGATCAGCTGGCCTCGACCTTCACCGTGTACCCCAGCCTCAGCGGATCGATCGCTGAGGCTGCTAGGCGTCTGCGCCGGTCCGGCGAGGGCTAGTCGCCCGGACCCGGGCGACCGTGCGCGCCGTGGCCGGACTAGCCTCGTAGGCATATCCAGGGAGTCGACTCACGTCTTCGCGCCCCCGGAAGGGCCGCACGCTGAAGAAAGGTGCCCATGTCCGCCACCCCCGTCAACGTCGCCGTCACCGGAGCCGCCGGCCAGATCGGCTACGCCCTGCTCTTTCGCATCGCCTCGGGCCAACTTCTCGGCCCCGATGTGCCCGTGCGGCTGCGCATGCTGGAGATCACTCCGGCGCTCGGCGCCGCCGAGGGCACCGCGATGGAACTCGATGACTGCGCCTTTCCGCTTCTTGCGGGCATCGACATCACTGACGATCCGCGCGTTGCGTTCGACGGTGTGAACGTCGCTCTGCTGGTGGGGGCTCGTCCGCGTGGCCCGGGCATGGAGCGTCGCGACCTCCTTGAGGCGAACGGCGGCATCTTCAAGCCGCAGGGCGAGGCGCTGAACGCTGGAGCGGCCGATGACGTGCGCATCCTGGTCGTGGGCAACCCGGCCAACACGAACGCGTTCATCGCGCGCTCACACGCACCCGATATCCCGGCTGAGCGCTTCACGGCGATGATGCGGCTCGATCACAACCGCGCCCTGACCCAACTCGCGCAACGCACCGGAGTGAGCGTGAGCGATGTCCATCGGGTGACGGTGTGGGGCAATCACTCCGCCTCGCAGTATCCCGACATCACCCATGCGCTGGTGGATGGTCGCTCGGCTCCGGCCGTCGTTGATGATCAGGCCTGGGTTGAGGATGTGTTCATCCCCACTGTGGCCAAGCGAGGAGCGGCCATCATCGAGGCTCGCGGTGCTTCCTCGGCGGCATCCGCCGCCAATGCCGCGATCGACCACGTGCACGACTGGGTACTCGGCACCCCCGACGGTGACTGGGTCTCTGCCGGTGTGCCATCCGATGGCTCCTATGGCATCCCCGAGGGCGTCATCAGCGGATTCCCCTGTGTCTCCCGAAATGGCGCCTGGGAGATCGTGCCGGACCTCGAGATCGACGACTTCTCCCGAGCGCGGATCGACGCGTCCGTCGCCGAACTCGTCGAAGAGCGCGACGCAGTCGCCGCCCTCGGACTTCTCTAGAGCCCGCCCCGACAAGAGGAAGTGACCGCTCCCGTGGCCAAGATCAAGGTGCAGAACCCGGTCGTCGAACTCGACGGCGACGAGATGACCCGCATCATCTGGCAGTTCATCAAGGACCAACTCATCCTTCCGTACCTCGATGTCGATCTGAAGTACTTCGACCTCGGAATCGAGCACCGCGATGCCACCGATGATCAAGTGACGATCGATGCCGCGCACGCAATTCAGGAGTACGGGGTGGGCGTGAAGTGTGCCACCATCACTCCGGATGAGGCGCGGGTCGAGGAGTTTGGTCTCAAGAAGATGTGGCGTTCGCCCAACGGCACGATCCGCAACATCCTCGGCGGTGTGATCTTCCGCGAGCCCATCATCATCAACAACATTCCTCGCCTCGTCCCGACGTGGACCAAGCCCATCATCGTGGGCCGCCATGCCTTCGGTGATCAGTACCGCGCCACGGATTTCAAGGTGCCCGGTGCCGGTACGTTGACGATGACGTTCACTCCGGCCGATGGGTCTGAGCCCATGGAGTTCGACATCTTCGACTTCCCGGCAGGCGGCGTGGCGATGGGTATGTACAACCTCGACGAGTCGATCCGCGACTTCGCGCGCGCATCGTTTCGCTATGGGCTCGCACGCAACTATCCGGTGTACATGTCGACCAAGAACACGATCCTCAAGGCTTACGACGGTCGCTTCAAGGACATCTTCGCGGAGATCTTCGACGCCGAGTTCAAGGCGGAGTTCGAGGCCGCGGGCATCACCTACGAGCACCGCCTGATCGATGACATGGTTGCCGCGGCGATGAAGTGGGAGGGTGGCTACGTCTGGGCCTGTAAGAACTACGACGGCGATGTCCAATCCGACACGGTCGCCCAGGGATTTGGCTCGCTTGGCCTCATGACCTCGGTGCTCATGACGCCGGATGGTCGGACTGTCGAGGCGGAGGCGGCCCATGGCACCGTGACCCGCCACTACCGCGAGCACCAGAAGGGCAATCCGACGTCCACCAATCCGGTGGCGTCGATTTTCGCCTGGACCCGCGGGTTGGAGCACCGCGGCAAGCTTGATGCAACCCCCGCCGTGTCCGAGTTCGCCCGCACCCTTGAGCGCGTCTGCGTCGAGACGGTGGAGGCCGGTCAGATGACCAAAGACCTCGCGCTGCTTGTCGGCCCCGATCAGGGCTGGCTCACCACGCAGGATTTCCTCGGCGCGATCGATGACAACCTGCAGAAGGCGATGGCCTAAGACATTGGCTCGCAAGTCCGCACTGGTCGCCATCACCGCCAACGTGAACGGGATTCGTGCGGCCGCCCGTCGCGGTGGCTTGGACTGGCTGACGACTGCTCGGGCCGATGTCATTTGCCTGCAGGAAGTCCGGGCGACTCACGATCAGGCACATGAGCAATTGCAGGGCAGCGGTCTTGCCTCGATGCACGTCTCGTATAGCCCGGCCGCCGCGCTGGGACGCAACGGTGTCGCCGTTCTCACCCGGGTCGAGCCACAGGATGTACGCACGGACCTGGGCGACGATGCCTTTGCCGACCAGGGTCGCTGGATTGAGGTCGACATCGAGACGGAGCTCGGCCCTGTCACGGTGGTATCCGCGTACGTTCACACCGGTGAGGCGCAGACGCCCAAGCAGGAGGAGAAGTTTCGTTTCCTGGACGCAATGGATCGTCGCTTGGCCGCACTAAAGCGTCGGGCGAGTCGGCGGAAGGGGCAGGTGCTCGTAACGGGGGACCTCAACGTGGCTCACGCTGAAGTGGACATCAAGAATTGGCGGGCCAATCGCGATAAGGCGGGCTTCCTCGCCGAGGAGCGAAACTACCTCGATCGCTGGTTCGGTACTCCTGGCGGCGAACCAGGCCCCTGGCACGATCTGGGACGCCGACTTGGTGGTCCCGGTCCCGGCCCGTACACGTGGTGGTCGTGGCGCGGGAAGGGCTTTGACACCGACGGTGGGTGGCGTATCGACTACCAGATCGCCACGGCCGGTCTCGCTGAGCGAGCCCAATCTGCGGTGGTGGGCAAGGCGCCGACGTACGCGCAACGGTGGAGCGACCACGCTCCCCTCACGGTCACCTTCGATTGACCCCGACGAATGTGGGTAGGGGCCCTATCCTGTTCGAGTGAGCGACATATGGGTCAACGTCGGCCTCGTCCTGCTCTTCATCCTTCTCGGCAGTTTCTTCGCCGCCGCCGAGATCGCTCTCGTGTCTCTGCGCGAAAGCCAGGTCGAGCGCCTCTCCGAGCGGGGGCGTCGTGGCCGCTCCCTCGCCACCCTGGTCGCTAACCCCAATCGATTCCTCGCGGCCGTACAGGTCGGTGTCACGCTCGCGGGCTTCATCTCCGCGGGCTTCGGCGCCGCCCAGATTGCACCCGCGCTTGTACCGGCACTCACCGGTTGGGGGCTGCCGGAGAATTGGGCCTCGGCCATCGCATTCATCGTGGTCACCGTGATCATCGCCTACGTCTCACTCGTCATCGGCGAACTCGTGCCGAAGCGCCTGGCACTTCAACGGGCCGAGTCCACGGCGCTTCTTCTCGCCGGCCCGGTCAATCTGCTGGCTCAGATCACTCGTCCGTTCATCTGGTTGCTCTCCGTGTCGACGAACGCCATCGTGCGACTCCTTGGCGGGGATCCGACCACCGGCAAGGAACAGATCACCGGCGAGGAACTACGCGACATCGTGGCCTCGCACGAAGATCTCACGGCTGAGGAACGTGCGCTGATTGACGACGTCTTCGACGCCGGTGATCGCGAAGTCAAGGAAGTGATGCTGCCTCGTACCGAGGTGTCCTTCCTCGATGCGTCGATGCCCATTGTCGATGCGGTCAGAGTCGTCAGTGATGCGCCGCACTCGCGTTATCCGGTCATCCGTGGCTCGTCCGATGATGTCGTCGGAGTCGTCCACATTCGCGATTTGCTGTCACCGGATGCTTCCCGCGGCCGCAGCCGCGTCGGTGAACTTGCTCGCAAGGTCACGTTCTTCCCCGGTACCAAGCAGGTGATCCCGGCCCTCACCGAGATGCGACGCCTCGGTCATCACCTGGCGATTGTTGTCGACGAGTACGGCGGCACCGCGGGCATCGTCACGCTCGAAGATCTCGTGGAGGAACTTGTCGGCGACATCCGCGATGAATACGACGTTACGGCACCCAGCAGTGTCGGAGTGGATGGCCTGCTCAACCTCGAGGATTTCGAAGAGGTGACCGGGGTGACGTTGCCGGAGGGGCCCTACGAGACGGCCGCCGGCTTCATCGTTTCTCGCCTCGGCACCTTGCCGGAGATCGGGTCGGAGGTCGAAGTCGACCACCACGTGCTCACGGTCACCGAGCTCGATGGCCGCCGCGTCGCGCGCCTGCGCGTCATCGCGCTGCCGGAGGGCACGGAGGGGGACCCCCTCGAGTCGGGCGAGATCACCTCGCAAGAATGAGGGCATGGCCTCCGAGTTGCCCGTGCACGTCCCCCCGCGCGTCCTGTCCGGGATTCAGCCGACCGCTGATTCCTTTCAGATGGGCAACTACCTCGGGGCATTGCGTCGCTGGGTCGAACTCCAGGAGACGCACGACGCCTTCTACTGCGTGGTGGACCAGCATGCGATCACGGTGGAGCATGACCCGGATCTTCTGCGGCACCGCACGCTGCTCTCGTTCGCTCAATTGCTCGCGGTAGGCCTGGACCCTGAGCGATCCACCGTATTCGTGCAGAGTCACGTGCCCGAACATGCGCAGTTAGCCTGGGTTCTCGAGTGCCAAACGGGGTTCGGCGAGGCGTCGAGGATGACTCAGTTCAAGGACAAGTCACAAAAGAACGGCACCGATCGGTCGACGGTGGGGCTCTTCACCTACCCCGTGCTGCAGGCCGCTGACATCCTCATCTACCGACCGGAAGGTGTGCCGGTCGGCGAGGATCAGCGCCAACACCTCGAGCTCACCCGGGATCTCGCCCAGCGCTTCAACGCTCGCTACGGCCCGACGCTTGTTGTGCCCGAGGCGCTCATCGTCAAGGACACGGCCAAAATCCTCGACCTCACCGACCCCACCGCGAAGATGAGCAAGTCGGCCCCGAGCGGCTGCATTTTCCTGCTGGATGACCCGAAGGTGACGGCCAAGAAGATCAAGTCCGCGGTGACCGACTCTGGGCGTGAGATTACCTTCGATCCGGTCAACAAGCCGGGAGTCTCGAACCTCCTCACGCTCATCGCGGCGCTCACCGGCAGATCGGTGGACGACCTCGTGGCGTCGTACGAGGGTCGGGGGTACGGGGACCTAAAGAAGGACGCCGCGGAGGTCACCGTCGAATTCGTTACGGACTTTCGCGCCACGGTGGATGACCTGATGGCGGACCCCGCCGAACTCAGTCGACTCGTCCGGCTCGGCGCGGACAAAGCTCGAGCGGCGGCGGCGCCGACCTTGGCTGATGTTTACGAAAACATTGGCTTCGTTCCGTTGCCCTAGGCAACGGCTTAAGCCCTCGCGTAGCGCAGGGGCTAGAACGTCGGCGATCCAGCGTCGATTCGATCCCCGTTCGGGGACGGGCTCGAAGACCGTGCGGCTGGCGGCGGGAACCGAAGGGCGCGAATGCCCTGGACCACCATCAGCAGGCCCACGACCATCGCGCCGAGCAGCGCTAGGACCCACGCCCACGAGATGCCGTCGCCCTGGGTGGTCGCGGCAGCCTGGTCGGAATCGGAGCCGGTGTTAGCCGCGCCCTGATCCTCCGTTGTCGACTCGGTGCCATCACCACCGTTCGCCGTCACCGGCATGGGCGCTACCGCCTCGTCGAGCATCGGCTCCAGCGGCTCGACGAGGTAGCCCACCGGCGTTACCTCGTCGATGTTCGCGAAGCCCCAGTCGAGCAGGCTGGACGCGGCCGGGTAGATGTCGCTTTGAATGTTAAGCAGCGTGACGACCAGCGAGGCGCCATCGCGCTCGGCTGCGCCGATAAAGGTGCGTCCGGCCTCCGTGGTCCAGCCCGTCTTCATGCCGATCGCACCCTCATAGCCCTGAATGAAGAGCGGATTCTGCGTGGCGATCGCCATGGTCGGGCGAGGATCGCCCGGGTTCTTTGGCATGTATCCGGGGAAGTCTTCGACCACCCGGGTATTGACGTACTCGAAGATGTCCGGTCGGGCAAGGCCCTCCCGGGCGACCAGCGCCAAGTCGTACGCGGACGTCACCTGACCCTCGGCCGGGAGCCCACTGGGGTTCATGGCGACCGTGTCGTAGGCCTGTAGCCGCTGGGCCTCCTGGTTCATCTGGGCGACTGTCAGGTCGAGCCCGCCATTGGCCATGGCGAGAGCCCGGGCGCAGTCATTGCCGCTTTGCATCATCAGGCCGAGGAACAACTCCCGGACGGTGTAGGTCGCGTCTTCGACAATTCCGACGCGGCTGCCATCGACAGCGACATCGTCGTACGTCGACGTGTAGACGTAGTCGGGGTCGAGGCGCTGCGCAAGGGTGAGGATGGTGAGACTTTTCAGGACGCTCGCGGGTGCCATCTGGATGTGGGGGGCCTGTGCTGCCAGGATCGCGCCGGTATCGAGATCGGCGAGGACCCAGGCAGCGGCCGGTACGTCAGGTAGCGGGCTGGCACCAGGGCCTGGGTCGGCGATGACGTCATAGCCGGTGAGTTGCGGGCCCCCGATCGGCTCGGCGTTCGCGGCGGTGGCCGGGACGAGCGCAAGGGCCGTGGTGGCCGTGACGGCAAGGAGAGCGCGGCGCATGGTGCGCCCAGGGTAACTTCCGGGCGACCGGGGTCGCTCGACGGCGCGCCGTGCAGGGTCCGCGGGGGTGCTGGCCCTCAACATTCGCAACTGCGCAATGTCGGATAGCATGCAACGAGTTGAGCCGTAGGGCTCGGGAAGGGATGCCGAACACTCCATGAGCAGCACGCTGGACACCC
>JALQUH010000067.1 GCA_023263845.1 Candidatus Nanopelagicales bacterium
AGGTCCTCGCGGATACCTACCTGATCGTAGGTGTCAGTTGAGTTGGCACTCATTTTAAATTACCTCTAAGGGTTGAAGTCACTAATTGCCCAGAAGCAGATCGACAGCGATATAGTCGGACCCGGAGGCCTTCTTCCCCGAGAAGGGTGGAAGCACGCGCGAGGCGAAGCGCGTATGCCTGTCCTGCGACGTGCGCGGGGACTGCCTGGAATATGCCCTTGCGAACGACGAGCGCTTCGGCATCTGGGGTGGCCTTTCCGAGCGTGAACGGCGTCGGCTGAAGAAGCAGGCGGTCTGAGCGGGGCCCACCGCGTCACTGCAGTTGTCGTTGCCCGTGATGGCGCGGTCTGGTTGCCCGCGGTCCTCACCGTCCTCGGCGGGCAAACTCGACACCCCGATGCGGTCGTCGGCGTAGACGCCGGCTCACGCGATGCCAGTCCGTCCATCCTGACCGAATCCCTCGGCCACGATCGCGTGGTCATGCTTGACCCCAGCGACGACTCCGGCTTCGGCGCCGCCGTCGCGGCTGGTCTCGGCTCCGGCGTGCTGCGCGGCGATGTCGACGAGGCGTTCGATGTCGACACCACGGAATGGATCTGGCTCCTTCACGACGACTCGGCCCCGGCGCCGGACTGTCTGGAGCAACTCGTCTTGGCAGCGCAAGCCAATCCGTCTGCGGCGGTGCTCGGCCCCAAGGCACGCGGCTGGCACGACCGTCGTCTACTCCTGGAGATGGGTTTCAGTATCACCGGCTCTGGTCGGCGCACCACTGCCCTGGAGCGTCGTGAGCACGACCAGGGGCAGCACGATGACCGCGACATCGTTCACGCCGTGGGTTCGGCGGGCATGCTGGTGCGTCGGGATGTGTGGGACAAGTTGGGTGGCTTCGACCCGGCGCTGCCGCTCTACCGCGATGACCTCGACTTCTGTTGGCGCGTCTGGCGGGCTGGGCATGAGGTCCAGGTCGTCCCCGAGGCTCTGATCCACCACCGTGAGGCCTCCTTCCACGGTCGGCGGGAGGGCTCCTCGGAGCCGGGCCGTGGGCACCGCCTGGACCGTCGCTCCGCTTTGCACGCGCTAATGGTGCAATCGCCCGGCTGGCGACTTCCCTTCACGGCTCTACGCCTGGCGATTGGCACGTTGCTGCGGTCCTTGCTCTATCTGCTCGGCAAGGATCTTCGTCGTGCCGGCGATGAGTTGGCCGCGCTGGGCGTCATCGTCGCTCACCCGGGTCGACTCTTCGCCGCGCGGCGGGCATGCGCACGAACCTCCATCATGTCCTCGCGCTCAGCGGTGCGCGACCTTCGTCCACGCGCTTCCACCCAGATACGTGCGGCGGTGGAGGCCCTCGGCGGGATCATGGCCTCCGGTCGCGGCTCCGGTGCGGGCTCGGGTGCCTTGGAGTCCGGTCCGGTCTCTGACGACGCCGACCTTTTCGACGATCCGGCAGGCAACTGGATTCGGCGCACCCTGGCGCGCCCCACGGTGGGTCTGGCGCTGGCCCTCATCGTCGCCACGCTGATCGCCGGTCGCGCCCTGTGGTGGGGCGACGGCACGCTCTTCGGCGGGGCCCTGCTGCCGAGTCCGGAGGGGTCAGCGGATCTTTGGTCGGCCTACCTGCGCCCTTGGCACGACGTCGGTCCGGGCTCCTTCGAACCGGCCGCCCCGGCCCTCGCCGTATTGGCGGCCCTCTCAACGGTGCTGCTGGGCAAGGCATCCGTGACGGTGGGGCTGGCGTTATTGACCTCCTCGGCCCTCGCCGGTTTGTCGGCCTGGGCATCCTTGCGCGGTGTCGTGGACTCCCGTCCAGTCCGGTTCTGGGCGGCGGCAACGTATGCACTTCTGCCGTCGCTCACGGCTGCCGTCGCCACCGGACGCCTGGGCATCCTGCTTGCGCTCATCGCGCTCCCGCTCGCCGCTCGATTCGTCGCGCGCGCGCTTGACGTTGCACCCGGACTACGGCCCCCGAGCGGTCGCACCCCGTGGGTGGCGACCCTGCTGCTCAGCGTGGCCATCGCCGGCGCCCCCATGGTCTGGTTGTGGGTCGTGTGCGCGGTCGCTGGCGCACTGGTGGCAGCGGCAGTACGACACCGCCTCGCCGTCCCCCTCGCTCTGCGCGCTCTTGTCCTCATCGTTGCCCCACTAGCCCTGCTCGTGCCCTGGTCCTTCCGCCTGTTGGCCAACCCCACGCTTCTGCTGAGCGATATCGGCGCTGCGGATCCGGCGCTCGTCGAACCATCCGCCGGCCCTATCTCGCTGGCCTTGTTGAACCCGGGTGGACCGGGCGCCAGCCTGGCCTTCATCGGCGCGGGTCTCCTGGTCGCGGCACTGCTGGCGGTCCTGCGACCCCAGCGCCGCGCGGGCATCCTCACCGCATGGGGTGTCGCCCTTGCCGCCTACGCGTTGGCTCTGATACTCGCGTCGCTATCGGTGACCAATCCCAGCGCGCCCGATCCGGTGCGACTGTGGCCGGGCATGGCAGTTGCGCTGTTCGGTGCCGCTCTCATCGTCGCGGTCGCTCTTGCCGGAGACGGCCTTCGTGCGTCGATGGCCGGGTCGACGTTCAGTTGGCGTCAACCGGTCTCGCTGGTCGCGACGGCGGCAGCTGTGGTGGTACCCGTGATCTGCGCCGCGGTGTGGGTCACCGGCGAGTCCGGACCGGTGCACCGTGGCGACCCTGGACAGCTCCCGCCATTTGTCGCGGCCGAGGCGGTGGGACCTCAGGCCCCGCGCACCCTGCTGTTGGATCCGACGGCCGATGTGGTGGGGTACACACTGCTCAACGGCGCCGGTCCCTCGATCGGCGATGGTGCGGTCGCACCCCCGGCCGCAGATTGGGCCCGCCTCGATCGCTTGGTCTCCGGCCTGGTGTCGGGACGCGGCGGCGATGAAGTGATCGGCCTGTCGCAGTACGCCGTTCGATACGTCATCGTGCAGACCGAAGGGCCGCGCGCCGACGAGGTGACGCGGACACTGGACTCCGCACCGGGTCTTCGACGGGTGGCCGGGCAGGACGGTGAAGTTCTCTGGCGCGTTGTCCTCGACACCGCTCGTGTCTCCCTCGATACCGGCGAGGAGCAGTTGCCGGTATCCGTCGTGAGTCGCGGTGGCGACCCCCTTGCCCGACGCCTCCTGGTCGACGAGTCCGGCACCGTCCGTCTGGCCCAGACCGCGGACCCCCGGTGGCGCGCCACACTGATCGACGCTGAGTTGGCCGGCGAATCCGTTGACGGGCTGCAGACCTTCTCGCTCCCCACTCCGTCATCGGGCGATCTCGTCGTCGTCGCGGACGGTAGCGAGCGGACCCGCTGGATGTGGATCCAACTCGTCCTGCTGGTCATCGTCATCGTGCTCGCACTGCCCGGTCGCCGACACAACGACGACGACGTTGCCGACAATGAGATCGATGAGGACGAGATCGCGGTGCTGGAGAACGACGGTGTGCATGTGCAGGTTCTCGCGCCGACCGATAACGACGAAGCGGCCGAAACCGACGTGCAATCCAACGAGCGCGGGGAGGTGTCGCCGTGAGTGAGGAGGAGCCACAGGATCGGCCGCGCCGCAGTCGCCGCAGTCGTGGCGGCACGGCCGTGATTCCGCCCGATCCGCGCGGTTGGCAGGCGCTCGCGATTGTCGCGGCCGTGCTCGTGGTGCTCGGTGTCGGTGGCACCGTGATGACGGCATCGTCACAGGATTCGACCATCGTGCCCTCGGTCGAGCCCGTGGACTCCTCGACGGCGATCTGTCCTGAGCCCGGTTCGGTGGATCTCTCGCGTACGACATCCACGATGATGGTGCTGCCCGATCTGCCGGGCCAGGACCGCGAGGGCAGTGCGCAGATCACCTTCCTGTCAGGCGCTGATGACCCGGCGTTGATCGATGAATCCGGGGAGGCCGCTCCCAAGCCGGTGCTCAATCAACCCGGTGACGCGGCGACCGTGGTCGCCGAGTCTCGCCGACTTTCCCCGCTCGAGATTCGCACGCAGGGCTCGCTAGCCCCAGGGCTGGTAGCGACTCAGACCACCTTGGATTCCTACAACGAGGGTCGAGGCCTTGCCAGCCTGGCCTGCCTGGGCCCGGCAACGTCGTGGTGGTTCGTCGGCGGCGGCAGCGTCGCGGGCCGCGATACCAGTCTGGTGCTGGTGAATCCCGAGGCAACCCCCGCCGAGCTTGAGGTGCAGATCAGTGGCCCCGAGGGCCTGATCACGACCCCGCGATTGCGCGGAATCGTGGTTGAGCCCCGAAGTCGCGTCGTCGTGCGCCTGAATCGCGAGGCTCCGCGGGTGCCCTACGTGACGTGGCACGTCCAGGTGCGCGCGGGTCGCATCATGGCGGCGCTGTCGGACAAGGAAACCGACGGATTCTTCCCGCGAGGTGCCGACTGGATTCCGGCCTCCGCTGAACCGTCCACCCGTGTTCTGGTGCCGGGAGTCATCCCGGGTGAGGGCGGTCGTCAGTTGCTCATACATGCGCCCGGCGACCTTGATGCCCAGGTGCAGGTGCGCCTGGTCACCGAGGGTGGCTCGTATGTCCCCTCGGCCCTGGCCGAGGTGGCAGTGCCGGCTGGCACCGTCGTGCAGGTGGATCTTGATCAGGCGGCGGAGGGACAGGCCGTCACCGTTGATTTGGCCTCCGATGAACCGATCGTCGCCGGTGTGCGTCAACGACATCCCGGCATCGACGCCACGAAGGATGCCCTCGACGAGACCTCCTTTGCCACCGGCGCCGTCCCCATCTCCACGGTGGCGGCGGTGACCGGATTGCCAGCGCAGCGCGCCACTGCTGTCACCGTGTGGCTCACTGCGCCCGGCGATTTGCGCGAGGTCAGTTCCGAACCCTTGCCGCTGCCCAGCGACGAGCCGGACCCCACGCCAAGTCAGGCCATCGAAGAACCGTCACCGGTGACGGTGACGTTGCGGGTTCTTCCGGTCGACGAGGCCGGCAACGCGTTGCCGAGCCCGGACGACATCGTCGTCACGGTGCCTCGAGATCGCGTGGTGGCCGTCACCATTCCGCGCCCCGTTGGTGCCTTCTGGTACGCCCTTCAGGCACTGCCGGAAGGGGGCGAGGTGGTCATCGCCCACGAAGCCCTGAAGCGCAACGCCAACGGATCACTTATCACCGGCTACCCGTGGACCCCGCTGCGCACCGAGGTGGAGGTCCCGAGGGCGGTTCAGGAGCCCCAACTGGGGTTGCCCGCAGCCCCCTGACCGGCTGCGTTTGCCCTCGCACCGGCGTGGCGACCGGCCTGCCGCCGGTTGGGCCGGTAGCGTCCGGACCCGTGGGACATCGTCGTCGCTGCTCGCGTATCACCTGTGGTCGCGCCGCCACCGCGACACTCACCTACGTCTACGCCGACTCCACCGCCGTGGTCGGCCCGTTGTCATCAGCGCCTGACCCGCACGTCTATGACCTGTGCGAGATCCATTCGGAGCGGCTGACCGCTCCCCGCGGGTGGCAGGTCGTGCGCCTAGAGCCGGATCCGTCCGCGGGTCCGTCCGGTGACGACCTCGAGGCGCTTGCCAACGCTGTGCGCGAGGCGGCTGCCGCCCCGCCGAGCACCGCCACGTTGTTCGACGAGGTCGAGCAGCGTCCGGCGGTGGGCTCCGAGGGTGTCCGGCGCGGCCATCTGCGGGCCCTTCCCCGCCAGGAGGGATGACGTCGTGGCCCCCGGCCACCCCTTCGACCCCGACCTCCTCGACTCGGTCATCAAGGCCTACGACGTTCGCGGGATCGTGCCCGACCAGTTCACACCCGCGCTCGCGACGGCCATCGGAGCTGCCTTCGTCGAAGTGCTGAAGATCCGCGTCGCCGATGGAGGGCCTGGTGCCGTCGTTGTCGGGCAAGACATGCGTGACACCGGCGATGAACTTGTGGCCGCATTCGCCGATGGGGTTACCTCACGCGGCGTTGACGTCGTGATGCTCGGGTGCACCAGCACGGACGAGCTCTACTTCGCCTCCGGGTCGCGCTCGTTGCCAGGTGCCATGTTCACCGCAAGCCACAACCCGGCCGCATACAACGGCATCAAGCTCTGTCGTGCCGGAGCAGCCCCGGTGGGCACAGACACCGGGCTCGCTGAGATTCGCCGCCTCGTCGAGCAGGGGATCGAGCACCTCGCCGGCCCCTTCGAGGGGACCCGGGGGCGGCTGAGCACAGCCGACGTGCTTGCGGACTATGCCCGGTTCCTGCGCGATCTGGTGCCACTGGCCGACATACGTCCGCTGCGCGTGGTCGTGGACGCGGGCAACGGGATGGCCGGGCTGACCGTCCCTGCGGTGCTCGGCACGGACGCGGGCCTACCGGCCCTGCCGCTAACGATGGACGAGATGTATTTCGATCTCGACGGGAACTTCCCGAACCACGAAGCCAATCCCATCGAGCCGGAGAACCTGCGTGACCTGCAGGCGGCCGTGCGCACGACCGGAGCCGACCTGGGTCTGGCCTTCGATGGGGACGCCGATCGGTGCTTCGTC
Organism: Candidatus Nanopelagicales bacterium; assembly: GCA_023263845.1. GTDB lineage: Bacteria > Actinomycetota > Actinomycetes > S36-B12 > S36-B12 > Mxb001. The sequence continues at coordinate 6,477 of JALQUH010000067.1, forward strand.
ATCGATGAGCGCGGTGAGCCGGTGTCGCCTTCGACTATCACCGGGCTGATCGCCGCGCGCGAACTGCAGCGCGTCCCGGGGGCGACGATCCTGTACAACCTCATCTGTTCACGTGCAGTGCCCGAGGTGATCGCGGAGCACGGTGGACAGGCGGTGCGCACGCGAGTCGGACACTCCTACATCAAGGCGGAGATGGCTCGTACCGGCGCGATCTTCGGTGGGGAGCATTCGGGACACTTCTACTTCGCCGACTTCTGGCGCGCCGACTCCGGACTGCTCGCGGCGATGCATGTCATGGCGGCACTCGGCGCTACCCCTGTGGGCACCGGGCTGTCCCACATGCTCACGACGTACAACCGCTATGTGGCGAGCGGCGAGATCAACTCGGTCGTCGCGGACGTGCCCGCGGCTCTGGAGATGATCCGGCAGGCCTACGGGGGAGTCGACGGGGTCCTGGTGGACGAACTGGATGGCCTCACGGTGACCTTGCCCCAGGGTTGGTTCAACCTTCGGTCGAGCAACACCGAGCCCCTCCTGCGGCTGAACGCCGAGGCGGCCGACGAGCCGACGATGTCGGCTATCCGTGATGAGGTCCTCGGGCGCGTGCGGCACACTTAGTGCCCATGAGCGACACCTTGGGACTTGACCCGCTGCTGCTGGAGATCCTTGCCTGCCCCAGCGACGACCACGCCCCGCTCGATGTTGACGCTGAGCGGGAACTGCTCGTATGCCGCGTCTGCGGTCGCGGGTTTCCCGTGCGCGGCGGTATCCCGGTGATGCTCTTGGACGAGGCGATAGAGCCGGACGCCTGACGTGCACGTTGTGCGTGGTGCACTGAAGGAATACGACTGGGGGGTCGTCGACGGCCTGTCCCGGTGGTGTGGTCGTACGGGCAATCCCCAGGCAGAGTTGTGGTTCGGGACGCATCCTTCGGGAGTCGCCATCATCACCGAGGGCGCCGATGCCGGCCGCGGCCTTGACGAGCTGCCCGACCATCACGGTGTTCCTCTGGTCAAACTTCTTGCGGCTTCGACCCCGCTGTCGATCCAGGTTCATCCCGATGCCGACCAAGCCGCGCGCGGTTGGGCGGCCGATCAAGGGCGACCCGAGGATGAGCGCCGTTACGCCGATCCGACGGAGAAGAGCGAGATGCTCGTCTCGCTGACGACGTTCGATGTCCACGCCGGGTGGCGTGATCCGCAGGCGGCCGC
>JALQUH010000133.1 GCA_023263845.1 Candidatus Nanopelagicales bacterium
CGTCGCGCCGATCATCGTCGGAGGCAACACGGTCATCGTTGTGGCCTCGCAGAATCGACCGCTGCCTGCCGTCACTCTCGCTGAGGTCCTCGCCACCTCAGATGTTCCCGGGGGCGTGGTGAACATCCTCACGGGTGCCTATGCCGAGATCAGCCCGTGGCTCGCCTCGCACGCGGACGTCAACGCGCTTGACCTCACCGGTGTGGACGACGCTGAACTGGCGAAGCAACTTGCGGTCGACGCCGCGGTCAACGTCAAACGAGTGCTGCCACCCCCGCGTAAGGCACCAGATTGGTTCGACGATCCCGGCCTCGATCGAATTCGTGCCTTCGTCGAGACGACGACCGTGTGGCATCCCATCGGGGTGTAGCTTTCGCGTCGCCTCGCCCAGACTCCTGGGGACTGAGGCCGAACCCTCCCGTAGCCTGGGTCGGTGACCGCAGAGGAACAGGACGTCGCCGCAGAGCCCATCAGTGTGGCGCGGCCGCGCCTGCTGTGGGTCACCCTCGGTGTCGCCCTGGGCGTCATTGTCATCGACCAGATCACCAAGTCCATCGCGTTGGCCACCCTGCAGCCGCGTATCGCCTCGGGGGAGGGCCCGGTTGAGGTGATCGGATCGGTCCTTCGCTTGACGTTCGTGGAGAACACCGGTGCTGGCTTCGGCATTGGCTCCAACTTCACGTGGGTCTTCGCGCTGATCGCCGTCATCGTCGCCGTCGTCATCATCCGTACGGCGCGCAAGCTCGGCAGCGTCGCCTGGGCCGTTGCCCTCGGTGGCCTCCTCGGCGGCGCGCTGGGCAACCTCGTCGACCGCATCATTCGCGCGCCAGGATTTGGCGAGGCCTACGCCGGCCCCGGCCAGGGCTATGTCGTGGACTTCATCCAGTTGCCGTATTGGCCCGTCTTCAACGTCGCCGACATGAGCATCGTCGGTTCGGCGATCTTGATGGTGATCCTCACGATCCGCGGCATCCCGCTGACCGGACGCCGACCCGCAGCCGATGCCTGAGATCCGTCGCCTCCCGGTCCCGGAGGGGGTCGCGGGGGAGCGCGTGGATGTGGCGCTCGCCCGCATGCTGGGGCTGTCGCGGTCGGCCGCGGCCGACCTCGCCGCCAACGGTGCCGTGGAATGCGAGGGCAGGTCGCTGGGCAAGTCCGACCGGCTGGTGGCTGATACCTGGATCGACGTGACGTTCCCCGACGCGCCGGTCGAGCGCGAGCCGGAGCCGGTGGAGGGCATGGTGATTCGGTACGACGACGATGACCTCGTCGTCGTCGACAAGCCGGTCGGCGTCGCGGCGCATCCGAGTCCCGGCTGGGAGGGTCCCACGGTCGTGAGCGGTCTGGCGGCCGCGGGTTACCGCATCTCTACGTCCGGGGCCGCCGAACGTCAGGGCATCGTGCACCGCCTGGATGTGGGAACCACGGGTCTGATGGTGGTCGCCAAGAGCGAATCGGCGTACACGCACCTGAAGGCGCAGTTCAAGGATCGCGCCCCGACGAAGATCTACCGAGCGATAGCGCAGGGCTTGCTCGATCCGCTGCAGGGCACGATCGATGCGCCGATCGGGCGCCATCCCGGGGCCGACTACAAGATGGCGGTTGTGACCGGCGGCAAGCCGAGCGTCACCCACTACGAGACGCTCGAGGCCTTTCCCTACGCAAGCCTGCTCGAGGTCGACCTGGAGACCGGGCGCACTCATCAGATTCGGGTGCACATGGCAGCGATGCGGCATCCGCTCGTCGGTGACCTGACGTATGGCGCCGACCCCACCCTTGCCGAGCGACTCGGTCTGACCCGGCCAGCCCTGCACGCGGCCCGGCTGGAGATCGAGCATCCATCGACCGGCGAGTGGCTCGCCTTTGAGTCGCCAGACCCGCCGGACTTTGCGCAGGCCCTGCACCGCCTGCGAGACCTGTAGGTCTCCCCGACCTTCTCCGCCTCTTGCCGTAGCGGTGGACTCGGCGGGTTCGTGGGGCGGTTGGGACGGATGAGGCAGGTAGGCCGGGCGCTACTCGGACGGTCCACCGACTGCCGCGGCGTGTCGTGCGACACGGCTGGTCGCGAGGTCGGCGTCGTCGGTCCGGAGCCATAGGGTGTCTAGGTGACGTCGGAGGGCTCGAGCAGCGATTTCGTGCACCTCCACGTCCACACCGAGTTCTCCATGCTCGACGGTGCCAGTCGCGTGCCCGATCTTGTTGGTGAGGCAGCCCGTCTCGGCATGCCCGCCCTCGCGATGACCGACCACGGCACGCTCTACGGTGCCTACGACTTCTACAAGGCGGCCACCGCCGCGGGCATCAAGCCGATCATTGGCCTCGAGGGTTACTACGCCCCGCAGGGTCGCTTCGAACGTCGGCCGTTCGACTTCGGTGGCGGATTCGACGAGAAGGCGAGCGAGGACGGCAGCGGCGGTCGCGGCAAGCAGAGCTACACCCACATGACCCTGTGGGCGGAAAACACCCCGGGCATGCACAACCTCTTCCGGTTGGCCTCGCTGGCCAGCCTCGAGGGCTACTACTTCAAGCCACGGTTCGACCGTGAACTCATGCAGACGTACAGCAAGGGGCTCATCGGCACCACCGGCTGCCCCTCCGGTGAGGTCAATCGGTGGTTGCAGGCCGGCAACTACGACAAGGCCCTCGCCGCCGCAGCGGACATGCGCGACATTCTCGGCGCGGACAACTATTTCGTCGAGGTGATGGATCACGGGCTCGCGATTGAGCGACGGTTCCGCGAGGACCTGCTCAAGATCGCCCGATCGCTAGACCTGCCGCTCATCGCCACCAACGACCTGCACTACGTCCATGCCGCCGACGCCGACACCCACGACGTGCTGCTCTGCATCGGCACGCGCACCACCATGGACGACCCGAAGCGTTTCCGCTTCGACGCGCGCGACTTCTACCTGAAGACATCCGCGGAGATGCGCTCGGTGTGGAACGAGTTGCCCGAGGCGTGCAACAACACCCTGCTCATCGCCGAGCGCTGCGAGGTCCGCTTCAACGAAGGCGCCAACCTCATGCCGCAGTTTCCGGTGCCGGAAGGCGAGTCCGAAGAGTCGTGGCTGGTCAAGGAGGTCGAGCGCGGGCTGACACGTCGATACCCGAACGGCGTACCCGACGATGTGCGCCGTCAGGCCAGCTATGAGCTCGACGTCATCGCGCAGATGGGCTTCCCCGGTTACTTCCTCGTGGTCGCCGACCTGGTTCGCCACGCCAAGGAGAGCGGCATTCGCGTCGGTCCGGGTCGTGGTTCAGCAGCCGGCGCGATGATCGCCTACGCGCTCGGCATTACTGACCTTGACCCCATCGCACACGGCCTGCTCTTCGAGCGGTTCCTCAATCCCGAACGCATCTCGATGCCCGACATCGATATCGACTTCGACGAACGTCGACGCGGCGACATGATCCGCTACGCGACCGAGACGTACGGCGAGGAGCGTGTCGCGCAGATCGTCACCTTCGGGTCCATCAAAGCCAAGGCGGCCATCAAGGACGCCGCCCGCGTCCTCGGCTACCCCTATGCCCTCGGTGACCGCATATCCAAGGCGATGCCGCCCTCGGTCATGGGCAAGGACATCCCGCTGTCAGGTGTCTTCGACTCCTCACATTCGCGGTACGGGGAGGCGGCGGAGTTCCGCACGCTCTACGAGACCGAACCCGACGTTCGAACGGTTGTCGATACCGCGGTCGGCCTGGAGGGTCTGAAGCGGCAGCCGGGTGTGCACGCGGCCGGTGTCATCCTGTGCCGCGAACCGTTGATCGACGTCATCCCGGTGTGGCGGCGCGAGCAGGATGGAGCCGTCATCACCCAGTTCGACATGGGTGCCTGCGAAAGCCTCGGCCTGCTCAAGATGGACTTCCTCGGGCTGCGGAATCTCACCGTTCTCGATGACTGCCTACTCAATATTCAGACGAATCGCGATCAGACGGTCGTCCTCGAAGACCTCACCCTTGACGATCCCGCGGCGTACGAACTGCTCTCGCGCGGCGACACGCTCGGGGTCTTCCAGCTTGATGGCGGACCGATGCGCGCCCTGCTGCGATCGATGCAGCCGGACAACTTCGAGGACATCTCGGCGGTGCTCGCGCTCTACCGTCCAGGCCCGATGGGCGCCAACGCCCATAACGACTACGCCGATCGCAAGAATGGCCGCAAGCCCGTGGTGCCGATCCATCCGGAGTTGGCCGAGCCGCTCGCGGAGATCCTCGGTGACACCTACGGCCTGATCGTGTATCAGGAGCAGGTCATGGCGATCGCGCAGCAGTTGGCGGGCTACTCGCTCGGCAAGGCCGATCTGCTGCGCCGCGCGATGGGCAAGAAGAAGAAGGAGATCCTCGACAAGGAGTACATCCCCTTCCGCGACGGCATGCAGGCCAACGGCTACTCCGAGGATGCCATCGCCACCCTGTGGGAGATCCTCGTCCCCTTCTCGGACTACGCCTTCAACAAGGCGCACACGGCCGGCTACGGCCTCGTGTCGTACTGGACGGCGTATCTCAAAGCCAACTATCCGCAGGAGTACATGGCCGCGCTGCTCACCAGCGTCAAGGACGACAAGGACAAGAGCGCGGTCTACCTCAACGAGTGTCGGCGCATGGGGATCAAGGTGCTGCCGCCGGATGTCAACGACTCGGACTTCGACTTCACGCCGCGCGGAAGCGACATTCGCTTTGGCCTTTCGGCGGTGCGCAACGTGGGCGCGAACGTCGTCGACTCGATCATCGCCACCCGCACGTCGCACGGCCGATACGCGAGCTTCATGGACTTCATTGACTCCGTGGATGTATCCGTCTGCAACAAGCGCGTGGTCGACAGTCTTATCAAGGCCGGTGCCTTTGACTCCCTCGGTGATTCGCGCCGAGGCCTGGTCTCGATCCACGAGCAGGTCATCGATGCCGCCGTTGAACTCAAGCGGGCCGAAGCCATCGGCCAGTTCGATCTCTTCGGCGGCATGGGTGAGGATTCCGACGACGCGGGCCTGCGCGTCATTCCGGAGATTCCGCTGGGGGAGTGGGAGAAGTCGATCGTCCTCGCCAACGAGCGCGAGATGCTGGGCCTTTATGTCTCGGACCATCCACTCCACGGCTTGGAACAGGTCCTCGCCACTGCAAGCGACTGCTCGATCGCTCAACTGCACCAGGGCGAGCGGTCCGAGGGCTCGACGGTGACGATCGGCGGCCTGGTGACCGGCGTGCAACGCAAGACAACCAAGCAAGGTTCGGTGTGGGCCATCGTCACACTCGAGGACCTTGATGGCGCGATCGACGTCATGGTCTTCCCGCAGACCTACGTTGGGTTCGGCACATTGCTTGCCGAGGACGCCGTCGTGCTCATCAAGGGCCGCATCGATCGGCCGGATGAGGACGCTCCGCGCATCGTGGCGATGGAAGTGAGTCAGCCCGACGTGAGCGAGGTCGAGTCCGGCCCGGTGCGCCTCACCGTGGCAGCGGCTCGGTGCATTCCGCCGGTGGTGGAGCGCTTGAAGGAAATCCTTGCAGTCCATCCGGGCACCGTCGAAGTGCACCTGCACCTCATGGCCGCCGGACGTACGACGGTGCTACGCATCGACGACCGCCTCCGTGTCACCCCCGCACCCGCCCTTTTCGCCGATCTCAAGGCGCTTCTCGGGCCGGGATGCCTGGGTTGATGCGACGGGTCGGTGTCGGCGTCATCGCCGTACTCAGCACCATCGCGTTCGGTGCACTTCTCGGTTGGCTGTGGGAGGCCTGGGCGCCGCGGGTGGTGCTGGAAGTGGCCGGTGACGGCAAGGCCTACCCGGAGGGATTCCAACCCGAGGGCTACATGGGCGATGACGGAGTCGCCGCCATCTTGTGCGCGGTGGCTGGGCTCATCGTCGGGCTGGTGGTGGTGCTCCTAGCACGGCGCGTCGGTCACACCCCCAAGATCACCATGTGGACTCTCGGCATCGTCATCGGTCTCGGCATCATCGGTGCCGTCGTAATGCGCCAGGTGGGCCTCGCCCTGGACGACGTCGATCTGCCCGCGGAGTTGGCCGCGGCCCAGCCGGGCGATCTGCTGACCTCGCCGTTGAAGTTGCGGATGCCGGGGGTGCTCGTGCTGTGGCCCGCGATGAGTGCCCTGGTGGTCTTCATCGTCGCGCTCAATGATTGGTGGCAGGCGCGTCGCGTCACTGCTCAGGTGTGAACCACGATCTTGGCCACGTCGGCCGAGATCAACGCCACGAGGTCGGCAGGGGCGAGACCTATGTCCAGGCCACGGCGACCGCCCGACACGTAGATCGTCGGATGCTCCATCGCTGAGGCGTCCAGCACCGTTGGCGACACGATCCGCTGCCCCAGGGGCGAAATGCCGCCCACGACGTAGCCGGTCAGACGTTCCGCGACCGGTACCTCCATCATGCGTGCCTTCTTGCCGCCCCGAGCCGCCGCCAATGCCTTCAGATCGAGCATCCCGCTCACCGGCACGATGGCGACGACCGGCCTGTCATCCACGAGGGCCAGCAGGGTCTTAAACACCGTCGCCGGATCGAGGCCGAGTGCCTGTGCCGCTTCCATGCCGAAGTTTGTTGCCGCGGGATCATGCTCGTACGTCGAGACCGTGTGTTCAACGCCAACGCGGTTCAGCAACGACAATGCCGGGGTCCCGCCGCCAGACTTCTTGGCCACGATCGCCTAGTTGGGACTGACCTGCTCGCGCGTCAGGTCGACGGCGGGCAAGGACGGGATCGCTTCGATGAGTGCGACTTCGCGCCGCAGGAAGGCGAGTTCATCGCGCAGGCGGCGGGTGTCGTCGCTTGCCGACAGGAACTCCTGGCGCATCGGGAGGTCGGCGACGACGGCCGCCGCAACAAGGTAGGACAGCACGCGCGGATCGTCGGGCAGGTCCTCGTCGTCAGTCTCGGTGAAGATCGATCGGTACGCCGTAAAAGCTTCGATCACCGCCTCGCCCAAGGCATCGGCCGCCTCACCGGGGAATTCGTCGAGCAGCTGGACCTCGGCGCGCAGGTAGGGGAGTTCGTCGTTCAGCGACACGATCCGGAAACGTTCGGTGCCGACGGTGACGATGTCGGACCTGCCGTCCTCCAGGGTGTCAACCTCCCGCAGCGAGGCGAAGGTACCGACCTCGAACAGGGCGTTCACGCCATCGGCGCCCACCTCGCGGCCGTCGCGGATCGCGACAACGCCGAAGCCACGATCATCCTCGGGGAGGGCGGAGACGTCGTCGAGCAGCCGGCGGTAACGGGGTTCGAAGATGTGCAGGGGCAGGACCAGGCCGGGGACCAGCACGCTCCCGAGGGGGAACAGTGGGATCAGGCGGGTCTCGCTCATGACGCCAGGCTAGACCGCCACGACCTCCACCTACACTTGACGGGTGATCCAGCGCATCGACCTTCGTGGCAGCACCGTCGACCCGCGCGCGGTTCTCCCGCGCGCCGATGTCGATGTCGAGCACGCGACCCAAACGGTGTTGCCGATCATCGACGATGTTCGGACCCGGGGTGCAGAGGCTGTCCTGGAGTGGACCGAGAAGCTCGACCGAATTCGCCCGCCCCACCTGCGCGTCCCCCAATCGGTCATTGACGAGGCCGTCGCGACTCTGGACCCCGCCGTCCGCGCAGCCCTGGAGGAAGCCATCCGTCGTGCCCGCCTGGTCCATACCGACCAGGTTCGCCATGACGTCACAACCCAGGTCGTTGACGGCGGCACCGTCACCGAGCGGTGGGTGCCGGTCTCTCGCGTCGGGCTCTATGTGCCCGGTGGCCGAGCCGTCTACCCCAGCAGCGTGGTCATGAACGTTGTTCCCGCGCAGATTGCCGGGGTGGGGTCCTTGTGCGTGGTCTCGCCCGCACAGCAGGACTTCGGTGGACTCCCGCACCCGACCATCCTGGCCGCGTGTGGCCTGCTCGGCGTCGACGAGGTGTACGCGGTGGGCGGCGCCCAAGCGATTGCGATGCTGGCCTACGGCATGGACCTGCCGGACGGTGGTCGCTGCGAGCGCGTCGACATGGTGACCGGGCCCGGCAATATCTGGGTGACCGCTGCCAAGCGGGCTCTCAAGGGAGAGATCGGCATTGACTCCGAGGCGGGGCCGACCGAGGTGGCGATCCTGGCCGACGACACGGCAGACGCTGCGTGCGTGGCCGCGGACCTCATCAGCCAGGCCGAACACGACACGATCGCCGCCGCGGTCCTGGTGACGACATCACCCGAGCTAGCCGATGCCGTCCAGGCCGAGGTCGACACGCAACTGGCCCAGACCAAGCACATCGAGCGCATCAGCGAAGCCCTCGCCGGTCCGCAGAGCGGCATCGTGCTCGTCGATGATCTCGCGCAGGGCTTGCGCGTGATTGATGCCTACGCTGCCGAGCACCTGGAGATCCATACCCGTGACGCGCGCGACGTCGCCCTTCGCGTGACCAATGCGGGGGCGATTTTCGTGGGGGCCAACGCACCGGTGTCCCTCGGTGACTACTGCGCCGGCTCCAACCACGTCCTTCCGACTGGTGGCTCTGCAGCGCACTCGTCAGGCCTGTCAGTGCAGACCTTCCTGCGCGGCATCCACATCATCGACTACGACGCCGCAGCTCTCGCCGACGTCGCCGATCACGTCGTCGCCCTCGCCCTGGCCGAGGACCTGCCCGGTCACGCTGCGGCGATCACGATTCGACGACGGGACTAGCCGGTGGACTCCCTCCCACAGCCGCGGGATGACCTGCGCGGTCTCAAACCGTACGGCGCGCCCCAGATCGACGTGCCCGTTCGTCTCAACACCAACGAGAACCCCTTCGCCCCGTCGGAGGCAATGGCCGAGGCCGTCGGTCGCGCTGTAGCCGACGCGGCCCGCGACCTCAATCGCTATCCCGATCGGGAGGCCGAGGCCCTGCGGGTGGACCTGGCCGACTATCTCGCCGAGGAGTCCGGCGTGCGCCTGCCGTCGGACTGGATCTGGCCGGCCAACGGTTCCAACGAAGTCATGATGCATATCTTCGGGGCGTTCGGTGGCCCCGGACGACTCGCGATGGGCTTTGCCCCGACGTACTCGATGTACGAGCAGTACGCGCGGGAGACCTTTACGACCTATCGCACCGTGAGTCGCGGACCGAATTTCGAACTCGACGCGGCCATGGTGATGGCGGCCATGATCGGAGGCAGCCCGGACATCGTCATCCTCACCTCGCCCAACAATCCAACCGGCACGGCGATGCCACTCGACGTCATCACGGCCACCTGTGCCATGGCGACCGGGGTCGTGGTGGTCGACGAGGCATACGCCGAGTTCCGCCGGCCGGGCACAACCAGCGCGCTCGCACTTGTCGAGGCCAATCCCAACCTCATCGTTACCCGCACGATGAGCAAGGCGTTTGCCCTTGCGGGAGCACGGATCGGCTATGCCATCGCCCGCCCCGAGGTCATCGACGCCCTGCGTATCGTTCGCCTGCCCTACCACCTGTCAACGGTGAGTCAGGCGGTGGCGCGCGTCGCACTGGCCCATCGTGGCGAGTTGCAGGCGCAGGTGGAACTCCTGCGCTCCGAGCGCGACGAGCTGGTCCGCTGGCTGCGTGCCGCGGGCCTCTCGGCGGTCGACTCCGACGCCAACTTCGTGCTCTGCGGGCGCTTCGTCGACCGTCACCGCGCCTGGCAGGCTCTCCTCGATCGCGGGGTCCTTGTCCGGGAAGTCGGCCCCGAGGGGTGGCTGCGTGTCACGGTCGGCACTCCGGAGGAGAACGCGGCCTTCCGCGCGGCCCTCGCCGAGGTCTTCGCGCTGGACGGCATGATGGAGCCCGTCGAAGGGAGTGCGGGATGAGTCGCACGGGGCGCGTGGAGCGCACCACCAAGGAGAGCAGCGTGCTCGTCGAGATCGATCTCGACGGCAACGGCACCACCGATGTCTCGACCGGTGTGCCCTTCTACGACCACATGCTCTCCCAGCTCGGCAAGCACGGCGGCTTCGACCTGACGGTCCGCACGGTCGGGGATCTCGAGGTCGACGCCCACCACACGGTCGAGGACACCGCGCTTGCCGTCGGTACGGCGTTCCGTGAGGCTTTGGGCGACGCGGCAGGCACTCGCCGCTTCGGCGACTCACTCGTGCCGCTCGATGAGTCCCTGTGCCAGTGCGCCGTCGATCTGTCCGGTCGGCCCTACCTCGTGCACGTCGAGCCCGAGATCGTCGAACTCATCGGCAGCTATGACACCACCCTGACGCGGCACATCTTCGAGTCCTTCGTCGCCACCGCACAGATCACCCTGCACGTGCGCGTGCTTGAGGGCCGCAACGCGCACCACGTCGTCGAGGCGCAATTCAAGTCCTTTGCCCGTGCCCTGCGTGATGCCGTTGCACTCGATGCGCGCGTCGTCGGCGTACCGTCAACCAAGGGCACGCTGTCGTCGAAGGAATCGGTGGAGTCCTGATGGGCTGGTATGCCGTCATGCTGCTCGGCCTCGGCGGGTTCCTCGCTGGTGGCTCCTATGCCTTCGCCAAGCAGGGCAAACGCAACGCGGCCGTCATTCTCGGCCTCCTCGCGGCGATGGCCATCATCGGTGGCGCGCTCTATGCGTGGGGAGCCGAGTGAGCCGAGTCGTCATCCTCGACTACGGCTCGGGCAATCTTCGATCGGCCCAACGCGCCCTTGAGCATGTCGGTGCACAGGTTGAGGTCACCGCGGACCCGGACGCCGTCACCAATGCTGACGGACTCGTCGTGCCCGGCGTGGGGGCCTTCGCGGCCTGCATGGCGGGTCTACTGGCGGTAGACGGTCCACGAATGATCGGACAGCGCTTGGCCGGCAGTCGACCGGTCCTCGGGATCTGCGTGGGGATGCAGGTGCTCTTCGATCGTGGCGTCGAGCACGGGGTGATCACAACGGGCATGAGTGAGTGGCCCGGAACCGTGGAGCGCCTGCAGGCTGACGTGCTACCTCACATGGGGTGGAACACCGTTACCCCCGCCGGCGGCTCGTCAATGTTCGCCGATGTGGAGGACGCCTACTTCTATTTCGTCCACTCCTACGGCGTACTCAACTGGACGCTGACACCCAATGAATACATGGCCGCCCCGCTCGTGACGTGGACCGAATATGAAACGCCGTTCGTGTCCGCGGTGGAGAACGGTCCACTGTGGGCTACCCAGTTCCACCCGGAGAAGTCTGGCGATGCAGGCGCGCAACTCCTGCGCAACTGGATCGGGAGCCTGGCGTAGATGGCCAAGGAACGAGCGCGCAAGCGCGCCGAGCGCGAGGCGGCCGCGGCAAAGGAGCGCGAGCAGCGAGCCAAGAAGCGGGCCCGCAAAGAGCGTGTCGATCGGGCCAAGGCCAAGGTCTCCTCGGCCATCCCCGATCGGCCCAAGGCCACGCCCGGACTCCTCGCCCGTCGCCGTCGGCGCCGTCTACTGGCCTTTGCCCTCGCGATCGTGGCCATCCAGCTCGTCGTCTGGCCGTTCCTGCCGAGTTGGGGGGCCCGCCTGCTGCTGCTCGCCTTGACCGTGATCGCGGCTCCGGTGGTGTGGGTGCTCTCCTTCGGCCGCGTCTGAATCTCATCGCCGCCATCTGTCGCGAGAGAGCACGCGCGGGAGCACAATGTGCCCCGTACATTTCCTCCACTGGGCATTCGCGGATGCAGCGGTGACGGGTGGCTCACCTGCAGCGCTCGGGCGCTCACCCCGTAGGGTGCTCACATGTCCCAGGGCACTCGATTCGAACTCATCCCCGCCGTTGATATTGCCGATGGCACGGCCGTGCGCCTCGTCCAGGGCGAGGCCGGAACCGAGACCGCGTACGGCGACCCGGTCGCCGCGGCCCGGCAATGGGTGGATGACGGCGCGTACTGGCTCCACGTCGTGGACCTGGACCGAGCCTTCGGCAGAGGGACCAACGCCGAGCAGGTGGCCGCCATCGTGGCCGCCGTGAAGGATCGCTGCCACGTCGAGATCGCCGGTGGTATTCGCGACGACGAGTCACTGGATGCCGCCCTCGCCACGGGGGCCCACCGTGTCGTCATCGGCACCGCAGCGCTTGAGCAGCCGGAGTGGGTCGCCAAGGTGATCGGCGAGCACGGCGACCGCATCGCGGTCTCCCTCGACGTTCGGGGCACCACGCTCGCCGCCCGGGGTTGGACCGAGGAAGGCGGTGACGTCTTCGCCGCGATCGATCGCCTCGATGCGGCCGGCTGTGCCCTCTACGTCGTTACCGACGTGGAACGCGACGGCACGATGCATGGTCCGCACTTCCACCTGTTGCATCGCATCTGCAAGCACACCATGACCCCGGTCATCGCCTCGGGCGGCATCGCCAAACTCGAAGACCTGCACAAGCTCACCGAGATGGTGCCGGACGGCATCGCCGGTGCGGTCGTCGGTCGCGCGCTCTACGACGGCGCATTCACGCTGGCCGAGGCGGTTGCCACCATCGAGCCGCGCTTCGACTTCTGGATGTGGGGGCCTCCGCAACCGTGAGCCTCGCCGTCCGGGTGATCCCCTGCCTCGACGTTGATGCGGGCCGGGTAGTCAAGGGAGTCAACTTCACCGGGTTACGCGATGCCGGAGACCCGGTCGAACTCGCACGCCGCTACGACCTCGCCGGTGCCGACGAGCTTGTTTTCCTCGACATCACCGCATCCTCGGGTGATCGCGAGACGACCTACGACGTGGTCCGTCGTACGGCCGATGAGGTATTCATTCCGCTGACCGTCGGCGGGGGAGTACGCAGCGTGGAGGATTTTGACCGACTGCTGCGCGCCGGCGCCGACAAGGTGAGCCTCAGCACGGCCTCGGTGCAGCGACCCGACCTCGTCAGCGAGGCATCACGCGTGTTCGGTTCGCAGTGTGTGGTGCTCTCGGTCGACACGCGTCGCTGCGCAGAGGCGACCGACTCGGGTTTTGAGGTGACGACGCACGGCGGACGCCAGGGCACCGGCATCGACACCGTCGCCTGGGTGCGGCAGTGCGTCGACCGCGGAGCGGGGGAGATCCTGCTCAATTCCATGGACGCTGATGGCACCCGCGAAGGATTCGATCTTGACCTCATCGCGCTTGTCCGCAACGCGGTCGATGTCCCGGTCATCGCCAGCGGTGGCGCCGGCTCGGTCGATCATTTCGTCCCGGCCGTCGCCGCGGGCGCCGATGCCGTGCTCGCCGCGAGTGTCTTCCACTTCGGCACCGTCACCATCGCCGAGGTGAAGGACGCCTTGTCGCTCGCGGGCTACCCGGTGCGACCTGCCGATGCGGAGGTGGCGTGATGTCCGACGGCGACCGCGTCGACGCGCCGGTTTTCGATGAGCGCGGCCTCATCCCCGTCGTCGTTCAGCAGCACGGCACCGGCGAGGTGCTCATGCTCGCCTGGATGAATGCAGAGGCCCTGCGCCGCACCCGCGAGACCGGCCGAGCGACCTACTGGTCACGCAGCCGCGGGGTCTTGTGGGTCAAGGGGGAAACGTCCGGCCACACGCAGCAGGTGCGGGATATTCAACTCGATTGCGACGGCGACGCGATCCTGCTCGTCGTCGATCAGGTGGGTGCGGCCTGCCACACCGGCTCGCACACCTGCTTCGAGCCGCTGGGGGATTCGTGAGCGAGCGCCGCGCCTGGGGGTTTTCGCTACCCGCGCCCGGTGGATCGGCTCCTGACCTGGATCGCTTCCGCGAGTTGGCTCCGGGGCGCCGGGTGATCCCTGTCGTGCGACGTTTGCTCGCTGACGGTGAGACCCCCGTGGGCCTGTATCGCAAGCTCGCAGGGGAGCGCCCCGGCACCTTCCTGCTTGAGTCGGCCGAACACGGCCGCGCGTACTCCCGCTACTCCTTCGTCGGTGCCCATTGCAGCGCCATGCTGACCGAGGTCGACGGTGCAGCCGCCTGGTGGGGTGACCCGCCGTACGACGTCCCGAGGGGCGGCGACCCCCTTGAGGCGCTGCGAAAGACGATCGAGGTCCTCCACACCGATCGCCCCGAGGGCCTACCACCGCTGACCGGAGGCATGGTCGGATACCTGTCCTACGACGGCGTGCGCCGGTGGGAGCGGGTCCCCGATGGCAACCCCGATGAACTGCGAATTCCTGAGCTGGGCTTCCTTCTCGCGACCGACCTGGCGGTCCTCGACCATGCCGACGGCACGGTGCTCCTCATCGCCAACGCCATTAACGTCGATAACAGCGACGAGCGGATCGACGAGGCCTGGCACGACGCGATGGCACGACTGGACCGCATGACCGATCAACTGGCCCACAGCGCCCCATCCACCGTGTCGATCTATCGGCCGGATGCGATTGCCGACTTCACGCGTCGCACAAACGCCGCTGAATTCCAGTCCGCCGTCGACACCGTGAAGGAGTACATCCGTGCCGGCGACGCCTTCCAGGTCGTGGTTTCCCAGCGCTTCGATGTGACCTGCCCCGCGTCATCGCTCGATGTCTATCGCGTCCTGCGGGTGACAAACCCGAGCCCGTACATGTACCTCATCCGCCTGCCCGATGCGGACGGAGACACCGTTGCCTTCGACATCGTGGGGTCCTCCCCGGAGGCCCTTGTGACGGTCAACGAGGGGCGGTGTCGATTGCACCCCATCGCCGGAACCCGTCGCCGCGGGCACACTCCCGAAGAAGACGCGGCTCTCATGGACGACCTGCTCGCCGATGAGAAGGAGCGGGCCGAGCACCTCATGCTCGTGGACCTCGGTCGCAATGACCTCGGCCGGGTATGTGCTCCGAGCTCTGTGGATGTCGTCGAATTCATGCAGGTTGAGCGCTATTCGCACGTCATGCATCTCGTCTCGACGGTGGTGGGTCAACTCGCGGACGGACGCACGGCCTACGACGCTCTGGCGGCGACCTTCCCCGCCGGCACGCTTTCGGGTGCACCGAAGCCGCGTGCGATGGAGATCATCGACGAACTCGAGCCCTCGCGCCGTGGCGTCTACGGCGGCGTCGTCGGCTACGTCGACTTTGCCGGTGACCTCGACACCGCGATCGCTATTCGCACCGCGGTCATTCGTGACCACGTTGCGTACGTTCAGGCCGGCGCCGGCGTGGTCGCAGACTCCGATCCGGTCGCCGAGGATGCCGAGTGTCAGGCGAAGGCGGCCGCGATCATCAACGCGATAGCCACTGCGAGCACGCTGCGCGCCGCCGGGGACCACGTCTAATGCGCGTGTACCTCGGCGCCCTCCTCGCGCTGGCCCTAGGAGCTCTCGCGATCCTCATCGGCTACGGAGCGACGTGGGCGGTCGTCACGGCACCTCTTATGACCGGTGATGGCGCCCCGACGTCCGTTGTGGAATTGACCGGTCGGGAATTGGCTCCCCTGGGAGCTGCGATGGGCTGGGTTGCGATCGCCGGAATCGCCGGACTGCTGGCCACGTCGCGCTGGGGTCGCCGAGTCGTCGGGGCACTTCTTGTCATCGCAGGGGGCATTGCGGGGGTCACCGCGCTCGCCTTTGCCCTCACCGATGTGGCTGCCGGCGGCGGCGCCTTCGTCGAAGCGGCCTTGGGCTCACGCGGCCTGGGGGCCGCAACGCAAGTCTCGATCACGGCCTGGTGGCTCCTCGGCCTCCTCGGCGGTCTCGCGGTCCTCACGACCGGCATGATCGCGCTTCTCCTGGGAGGGAGTCTGCCGACACTGTCGCGTCGTTACGACCGGGGAGCGTCGACGGATCAGGCGACCGGGCACGTCGCCATGTGGGACGCGCTGGACAGGGGTGAGGACCCCACCGTCGGTCCGGCTGGTTCAATGGATGGTGGCAGCACCGAGGCAGAGCTCGGCAGCACCAAGGAGGATGAATGAGCGGCGAGCACAGCAACCACGGCAATACCCCGGCGGCGTGGACCCTCATGGTCCTCATCTCCATCGGTTTCGTCGTCTCGACGACGGCCCTGGTCCTGGGTTCGTGGATGGGCTTTTGGATCGGTGTCGCGATCGTCGCACTCGGTGGCGTCGTCGGCGGTGTGATGAAGGCCGCCGGCATGGGACAGCCGCGCGACACGGCTTCATCGCACTGACGTGACCGCGGTCCCGCCGGCCCGGAGTTCATCCGGTGCGGGCAACACGCGTGGTCTGATCCTCATCGTCGAGGACGAGGCGCCTATCGCTGAGGTCCTGCGCCTCTACCTGAACCGCGAGGGCTTCGACGTGGCGGTGGCCACCGATGGCCCCGGGGGCCTCACCGCGATTGCCCAACGCCGCCCCGCGGCCGTCATCTTGGACGTAGGTCTTCCCGGCATGGACGGCACAGAGGTCTGTCGCCGCATGCGGGCGGCCGGCGACTGGACGCCCGTGCTGTTCTGCACCGCCCGTGACGACGAGGTCGACCGCGTCCTTGGCCTGGAGATGGGTGGCGACGACTACATCACCAAACCGTTCAGTCCGCGCGAGGTGGTCGCCCGGGTCAAGGTCGCCCTTCGTCATGCGCGCGGCCCGATTCACGATGACGTCGTCACCGTCGGGCGCGTGTCCCTCGATCGTGCTTCGCGCAGGGTCACGGTCGACGGGGCGGAGATCGTGCTGACGGCGACCGAGTTCGACCTCCTGGAGTACCTCATGGACCAGCCGGGTCGCGTGGTCTCCCGCGATCAACTTCTCGCTGAGGTGTGGGGTTACGCGGCGGTGGTCGGCACCCGCACCGTCGATGTGCACGTTGCCCAGGTTCGCGCCAAGCTCGGAGAGGCCAGCCCGATCCGCACGGTGCGCGGGGTGGGATACGCGGCGGAGGCTTCGTGAGCCGACCGGGCATCCTTTCCCGGATCCTGCTGCTGGCCACCGCGGTCGCCAGCATCGCTGTCGTCGTCGCGGGCCTGGTCTCCCTTCCCCTCATCCGGAGCAATGCCCAGGCCATCGCCGCCGATGATCTGTCTCGACTCGCGGATCTGACCGCGTCGTCCTTGCGGGTCGATCGCGAAGGCCGATATGTCGTGCCTCAGCGGGTGGGAAGTGTCCTGCTGGCCGAGGGAGTAACCGCGTACGTGGTTTCGACGGGCGCCACCGATCTACCCGCCGGGGTCGACGACGCGGATGTTGCTGCGGTGACCGCCGGCGAGTCGGTGCAGCGCACGGCCGACACCGTCGACGGCACAGTTCTCATTGCGGGCCGGGCATACGAGCCGGGGACAGGCGTGATCCTCGTCCAGTCGGCCTCGGTGGCGGGCAGTTCAGCCGGCGACATCCTTGTGCGTCTCGTGATCGCCCTCTTCATCGGACTGGCGATCGCCGTCATCATCGCGGTCGTGGCATCCGTGCGCATCATCACGCCGCTGCGCCGCGCGGCCGATGCCGCACACCGACTCGGCAGCGGCGATCGGAACGTGCACGTCAATCCAGAGGGTCCTGCCGAGATCGCCGACATCGCGGAGGCGCTCAACCAGTTGAGTGCGGCGCTCGCGGTCTCCGAGGGCCGACAACGCGAGTTCCTGCTCTCGGTCTCGCATGAGTTGCGTACGCCGATCACGTCGGTGCGCGGGTACGCCGAGGCCCTCGCCGATGGGCTGGTCGCGCCCGAAGATGTACCTCGGACAGGGGCGGTGGTCGCGGCCGAAACGCAACGCCTTGATCGACTCGTGAGCGATCTGCTGGACCTGGCCCGCCTGAGAGCCGACAACTTCACGGTCTCGCCCGTCGAGGTCGATGCGCGCAGCCTGCTCACGGAAGCAGCAGGGGTGTGGGCCGATCGGTGTGAGCGCGTCGACGTACGACTCGTGACGGAAATGAGTGCACAGACTGTGCCCGTCCTCGCCGACCCTCTACGGCTGCGGCAGATCATCGACAACCTCGCGGAGAATGCCCTTCGGCTGGTCCCTACCGGTGGAGTCATCGTCTTCGCGGTGCGCGCTGAGGACCGGTGGGGTGTCATCGAGGTGCGCGACTCTGGACCGGGGCTTTCCGCGGCAGACCTCGACGTGGCGTTCGAGCCGGGCATTCTGCACGAGCGCTACCGAGGCATCCGCCAGGTCGGTACCGGACTTGGCCTCGCGCTCGTGGGCCGCCTCTCCCAGGAGATGGCCGGCTTCGCTCAGGCGGGCGTGGCGCCCGAAGGCGGCGCCGCCTTTACCGTGCGCGTCCCACGCTCTGGAGCGAACCCTACGAATGGCTGACACCCGCCAGAACTAGCGATAAGAAGGACTCCATGTCCTGCAAAATGCTCGTGCTCGCCGCCTGTGGCGCCCTCGCTGTGGGCATCGCCGGACCTGCTCTCGCGGCAGGCCCCGTCATGCCACCGTCGATTCCCGACACCCCGGAGAACCGGGAATATTACGAGTTCATCTTCAGCGAGACGGATCCGAACTGGGCTCCGCAGGGCACGATCGTGGCTGACTCCGGCTTCCGCGCCGAGCCCAACGGCCTGCCCTATCCGAACTACGGCCCCAATCTCGATCGGGCCTCGCTCTTCTTCGGCACACCGGACGACAGCGTCGTACCCATGGACAGCGCCTCGATGATTGATCTCTATGGGGACGGAGTGTGCGCCGGACCCGTTGACTCCTCAGGTCAGTGTGAATTGACCCCGGCCGCTGAATACTTCGCGATGGTGATCTTCTTTGAGAGCTCTGGTGGACATTGTGAGGGCTTCGCGGTGACCACAGCCGGGCTGTTCAACGGAGAAATTGATCCGGCTGCCGTGCAGTCGCCGAATCTTGGGCTTAACAGCTACCTGGGCATCACCACACAGAACACGATCGCACGCAACTGGGCCACCCAGTTGACCACTCCGAGGACCAGGCTCACTCCCGCCCAGGTCGTGTCTGAACTGATTGAGCAGTTGCAGGATGGGCAGGTGCCCTCGATCATCACCATCTACTGGGTCAGCCCACAGGGTGATCCCGAGGGCCATGCGATCACACCTTTCGCGGTCTACGACCGCGGCAATGGCGTGTACGACATTGGCATTTACGACAACAACTACCCGTTCAAGGAGCGGGCCATTCACGTCGACACGGTGGCGAATAGCTGGGAGTACCTCGTCTTCGCCACTCCGGGACAGGCCCCCAACATGGCGAGCGGTGATGCCTCCACCATGTCGCTTCAACTGCAGTCGGTAGCCGATTCACTCGCCGTGAATCCGTGTCCGGTGTGCGCTGGTGGCCGCGACACGAACCTCATCATTACCGCCCCGGTCCCCGTGGCCGCGGGTGGCGCCACGATCGAGCAGCTTCTGCTGGATCTCAATGACGAAGCCCTGCCGCAGGATCGCTACTCGACCGTGGCGCCACTGGATCCGAACACCCCGGATACGGCCGACTTCGTCACCCTCGACGTCGATCCCGGTGGCGGCTACAAGTACGTAATCGGGGCTCAGGACACTACGGCGGCATTCCCCTTGTCCGTAAGTGAGCTCTCCGCAGAGGGGCACAAGGAGGTACGCGTCGCATCGTTCCCCGCTGGCGGCACTGGGGTGACGGTGTACGACGACGACGGAGTCTTCGGGTTCGCGGCCGATGTGCCGACAACCCCACGTCTGGAGCGCTCCTTCACGGTCGGCGGCCGCACCTACATCGTGGTGACCTCGGCAGGCTCAACGGTGGCCGCGGGCAACGGCCGTGGAACCCAACTCGTACGTGCGCAGGGCCGAGTGCTCTTCGGCGACGACAACAGTGTCGGCGGCAAGATCACGGTCAAGGCGACGCTCGACCTCGGCTCGAAGGAGCGCACTTACCGCGCGAGCGGGGCAGCGTACCCGGCTGGTGGCAACCTGGTGCTGGTCTACAAGGACTGGAAGAAGTCCAGTCAGGAGCCGACGCTGTGGGTCGACAAGAACGGCGATGGAACCCTCGACAAGCAGTTGACGATGAATAAGGTTCGCTAGCGAAGGGCAAACTTCCATGGCGGCCCACAATCAATGCCTGCAGCAGGCGCACAGAAGGCGTAGGGTCAAGCCATGACTGCGGTGCATGAGCAGCCGACCCCGCCGGCCGCCGACGAGGTCGGCGCGGCGGCGCCCCCGCGTCGTGCGACGCAGGATCGCTCCCGTGCTCGCCGCATCCTGGCGCCGACCGCAACGGCCCTCGGTGTGGTGATTGCCACCGGCATCGTGGCCCGGGTCGATCCCAATGAGCCAGGGCACTATCCACTCTGCCCGACACTGGCGATCCTCGGTATTGACTGCCCGGCCTGCGGTGGATTGCGCGCAACGCATGCGCTCGCCAACGGAGACATCGTTCGCGCCATGGACCACAACCTCCTCTTCGTTCTCCTCGTGCCGGCGATCATCGTCGGCTGGGCGGTGTGGTTCTGGCGATCGTGGACCGGCAAACGCGGGGAGGACTCGCCTCGCAAGCGCGCCCTCGCGAAGTACGGGCCGCTGGTACTGCTCCTGGTTCTCGTCGCCTTCGGGATCGTGCGCAACTTCGTGCCCTATCTCGGCTCGGGGGTCGGCTAGGGCAGGCGTCGAGCCCTATGGCACGCTGACGACGTGTCCGACAGGAGTGGGCGATGAGCGTTCTCGACGACATCATCGCCGGTGTTCGAATCGATCTCGATGCGCGTATGGCGGTAATGCCCCTTGACCAGCTCAAGGAATGTGCGGCACGCAAGCCCGATCCGCAAGACGCTGAGGCGATCCTTCGCGAGCCGGGTGTTGGCGTCATCGCCGAAGTGAAGCGGGCCAGCCCGAGTCGAGGTCGCATGGCCGCCATTGAGGACCCGGCCGCTTTGGCGCGTGACTATGAGGCAGGTGGCGCACGCGTCATTTCTGTCCTCACCGAGGAGCGCCGATTCGGTGGATCGCTCGAGGATCTGCGCGGCGTGCGGTGCGCGGTCGACACTCCAGTGCTGCGCAAGGATTTCATCGTCTCGAGCTACCAACTGTGGGAGGCGCGGGCATTCGGCGCTGACCTCATCCTGCTCATCGTTGCCGCACTCGAACAGAACGCACTGGTGAGCCTGATCGAGCGCACGAGATCGCTCGGCATGACGCCACTCGTCGAGGTTCACGATGCCGACGAGGTAGGTCGCGCGGTGGATGCCGGCGCCACCATCATCGGCGTCAATGCCCGCGATCTGCGGAGCCTTGAAGTCGACCGTGACACGTTCGCCCGTGTGGCGCCGCTCATTCCCGACACCTGTGTGCGCATCGCCGAGTCCGGGGTTCGTGGTCCCCGTGACCTCATCGCCTACGCCGAGGTCGGAGCGGACGCCGTACTCGTGGGCGAGAGCCTGGCCACCTCGGCTGATCCGCGCGCTGCTGTCCACGATCTGGTGACCGCCGGCTCGCATCCGGCACTGCGAGGCATGCGTGAAGAGTGACCAGCTGGTCGGCCACTACGGCCCCTACGGCGGTCGCTTCGTTCCCGAGGCCCTCACTGCTGCACTCGACGAACTTGACGCGGCCTATCGCACGGCAATCGTCGACCCCTCCTTCACCACTGAACTCGAGCGACTCCAGCACACCTACACCGGCCGGCCTTCCCCGATCACGCAGGCCACGCGATTCGGTCAGGAGTTCTGCGGTGGTGCGCGAATCCTGCTCAAACGGGAGGATCTCAACCACACCGGTTCGCACAAGATCAACAATGTCCTCGGTCAAGCTCTCCTCACGGTCCGTATGGGCAAGAAGCGGGTCATTGCCGAGACGGGTGCGGGCCAGCATGGTGTCGCCACGGCCACGGCCGCGGCGCTCATGGGACTGGACTGCACGGTCTACATGGGCGAGGAGGACACCCAGCGCCAGGCGCTCAATGTCGTTCGAATGCGGCTGCTCGGCGCGAAGGTCATCCCCGTGACCGCGGGTGCGCGCACCCTGAAGGACGCGATCAACGAGGCCATGCGCGATTGGGTCACCACCGTCGACGAGACGCACTACATCCTCGGCACCGTGACCGGTCCGAGTCCCTTCCCGGAGATGGTGCGGCACTTCCAGTCGGTGATCGGCCAGGAGACCCGCGAACAGGTGCTCGAACTCAGCGGCCGTCTACCGGATGCTGTCGCTGCCTGCGTCGGCGGTGGATCTAACGCCATGGGCATCTTCAGCGGATTCATCGACGATGCCGACGTGGCCCTATGGGGCTTCGAGGCCGGGGGAGACGGCGTCGAGACCGGCCGTCACGCGGCCCGCTTCGCGGGAGGATCGCCGGGAGTCCTGCACGGCGCCCGCACCTACGTCATGCAGGACGAGTGGGGGCAGACGGTGCCGTCCCACTCGATCAGCGCGGGCCTGGACTACCCGGGTGTCGGACCCGAACATGCGTGGCTGCACGACACCGGCCGTGCTCACTACGCCCCCGTCGATGACGCGGAGGCGATGTCGGCATTTGAGGCGCTGTGTCGGACCGAGGGCATCATCCCGGCGATTGAGAGCGCGCACGCACTTGCCGGTGCCATGCGCCTGGGCCATGAGCTCGGCCCGGAGGCCGTCGTCGTCGTCAACCTGTCCGGCCGTGGCGACAAGGACGTGGCGACCGCGGCTCGGTGGTTCGGCCTCGACGACGTCGACGAGAGTGCGGAGGGTCGATGACGACCCTCGCGGAGGCATTCGCGCGAGCCAAGGCCGACGATCGGGCCGCCCTGATCGGCTACCTACCCGCAGGGTTCCCGACCATCCCCGACAGTGTCCGTCTCATGCGAGCGATGGTCGAGGAAGGGGTCGACATCGTCGAGGTGGGTCTGCCCTACTCGGACCCGCTCATGGATGGCCCGGTGATCCAGGCCGCGGCCGACCAGGCTCTGCGGGCGGGCACGACGCCGCGCGATGTCATCGGGGCGGCGGGCGAAGTGGCGCAGAGCGGGGCCGCGGCCGTCGTCATGTCCTACTGGAACCCGATCGAGCGGTACGGCGTTGTGGCGTTCGCCAGCGAACTCGCCGCCGCCGGAGGGTCGGGCGTCATCACGCCGGACCTCACGCCGGAAGAGTCACGTGCTTGGAGCGAGGCCACCACCGAGCACCACATCGATCGCATCTTCCTCGTTGCCCCGTCGAGCACCGATGAACGCATCGCGCGGGTCGCCGCTGAATGCAGTGGCTTCGTGTACGCGGCATCGACGATGGGGGTCACCGGAGCTCGTACCTCAGTGTCCGGGGCGGCGTCCACCCTGGTGTCACGTGTGCGGGCAGCGACCGACCTGCCCGTGGCGGTCGGTCTCGGAGTGTCGACCGGCGACCAGGCAGCGCAGATCGCGGAGTACGCCGACGGCGTCATCGTGGGGTCGGCGTTCATTCGCCTCATCCTCGAGGCGGGTTCGGTCGATGAGGCCGAAGGCCAGGTCCGTTCTCTCGCCCGGGAACTCTCCGAGGGCGTCCGACGTCGCAGTCGGTAGGTCGGGCGGCCCCTCTCAGGTCACCCCAACCCGGGGTGGCGCTGCGTTCGGACGCCGGGCCCCGTAGCGTAGGACGACGAACTTCAATTCGAAGGGGACAACGCACATGGCCAAGGATCGACCGTCCAAGAGCACCCGGGACAAGGCCGCGGCAGCCCGCGCCGAGCAGATGGCGGCCGAGCAACGACGCGAGCGCACCGTGCGCATCGTGGGGGCCATCGCCGTGGTGGCCGTCGTCGCGATCATAATTGGCCTAGCGGTCGTCGTCCCCAGACTGTCCGGCGATGACAGTAGCGGTGGCGACCTGCCCGGTCCGGACCCTGCGGCCCCCGTGCCCACCGGCGTCTACGGCACCGACTCGGAGTACCCCTACGGAGTTCCCTACGGGACTGCACCGGAGACCGCGCCGATATTGCAACTGTGGGAGGACTTCCAGTGCCCGGCCTGTGGGGCCTTGGAGGCGGCCAACGGGTCCGGCATCGAAAGCCTCGCCGAAGCCGGCGACATGCAACTCATTTGGCGCCCGACGGCGTTCTTGGACAACAACCTTGGCAACACATCCTCGGCTCAGGCGATCAACGCGTGGGGTTGTGCGATCGATGCCGGGAAGACGGTCGAGTACCACAACGAGGTCTTCGCCAACCAGCCCGAGACCGAGGGTGACGGTTGGACAACCGAGCAGTTCGTCGCGATGGCCGAGACGGTGGGGATCACCGGCGTGCCGCTGGAGCAGTTCAACGACTGCCTGACCTCGGGCCGCTACCTGCCTTGGGCGGCGAACAGCACGCAGATCTTCTACGACTCCAACATCCAGGGCACGCCGTCCGGCATCCTCAATGGGACCCCCGTTGAAAGCGCCACGCTGGCCGTCCAGACCGAGCTCGAGCAGCTGCTGAAGGACGCAGCCGCGCAGTAATGGACGTCCTCGCCTACATCCCGAGCCCCAGCCAGGGGGTCTGGAACCTCGGACCTATCCCGCTGCGTGCCTACGCGCTGCTCATCATCCTGGGCATCGTCGTTGCGGTATGGGTCGGCAGCCGGCGCTACGTTGACCGGGGTGGACGCGCGGGTGTGATCGGTGACATCGCGATTTGGGCCGTACCGTTCGGCATCATCGGCGGTCGGCTGTATCACGTCATCACCGACTGGCAGTTGTACTTCGCCCCCGGAGGTTCGGGTTTCGTTGGCGCCCTGCGCATCTGGGATGGCGGGCTCGGAATCTGGGGCGCGGTAGCCCTCGGCGCCCTGGGCGCGTGGATTGGTGCACGCCGGCTCGGCGTCGCGCTTCCACCCATCGCTGATGCGATCGCGCCGGGGATCGCCCTCGCCCAGGCAATCGGCCGCTGGGGCAACTACTTCAATCAGGAGCTCTTCGGCGCACCGACGACATTGCCATGGGGCCTGGAGATCGACCCGCAGTTCCGACCCGACGGCTACGCCGAGTACGCGACGTTCCATCCCACGTTCCTGTACGAATCACTGTGGCTCGTCGGCGTGGCGCTCGTCGTCATCTGGGCCGATCGCCGGTTCCGGATGGGACACGGTCGCGCCTTCGCCCTGTACGTCCTGCTCTACACGATGGGACGCGTGTGGATCGAGTATCTGCGCATCGATACGGCCAACCAGGTCCTCGGACTTCGTCTGAACGTGTGGACCTCCATCGTGGTGGGACTCGGGGCGCTGATCTACCTGATCGTGTCGGCTCGCCTGCGCCCGGGTCGCGAGGAGGTCCTGCCCCCGCGCAAGTACCTTGACCGCGAGGAGGCCGAGGCAGTGGCCGAGGCCGTGAAGGCCCCTAAGCCGGCAGCCAAGGTCACCGAGGTGGGGGTCACGTCTGACACCGCTCTCGACGTCGCCGATGCGCAGGCGGAACAGGGTGAGCCCATGTCGGGGGATCCAGCGCAGCCCAAGCCCGAGGACCCCAAGCCCTAGCCACGCCGGGTGGGCACTCGCGACCACGACATCGGCCCAGATCGTGCACGGGAGCGCGCACTCGCGGCCACCTGATATCTTTCCGGCACGGGCCAACGGCGTCCCGTCCCTTCCGCTGGCAGGTCAGCGGATCCGACGTGGAGGTGTGCCCGATGTCCGTTTCGCTCCCTCGCTTCTCGGCTCAGCCGGCGGCCCAGGGGCTTTACGACCCCAGCCAGGAGCACGACGCCTGCGGTGTGGCCTTCGTGGCCACGCTGACCGGTATCCCGTCGCATGACATCGTCGAGCAGGCCATGACGGCGCTGGAAAACCTCGACCATCGCGGCGCATCAGGTGCCGAACCGGACTCAGGCGATGGTGCGGGCATCTTGATCCAGGTCCCGGACCGCTTCTTCCGCAAGGTCACCAGCCTCGAGCTTCCTCCGCAGGGCTTCTACGCCGTGGGTATGGCTTTCCTCCCGAACGATGACGAGAGGGAAGCTCTGACGATGTCGCAGATCGAGGCCATCGCCGCGGAGGAGGGGCTCGTGGTCCTCGGTTGGCGAACGGTGCCGACCGATCCGGCAGGACTCGGCAAGACCGCGCGCGGGGTCATGCCGCGCTTCCGTCAACTCTTCGTCGCCGGTGTGGGCGCATCCGGGTTGGATCTGGAGCGACTCGCCTTTGTTCTGCGCAAGCGAGCCGAGCACGAGACGGACGTGTACTTCCCTTCGCTGTCCTGTCGCACCCTGGTCTACAAGGGCATGCTCACTACCAGCCAGTTAGGCACCTTCTACCCCGACCTGGCGGACCCCGACGTCGAGTCCGCCCTCGGCCTGGTGCACTCGCGCTTCTCGACCAACACCTTCCCGTCGTGGCCGCTTGCCCATCCGTACCGCCTCATCGCGCACAACGGTGAGATCAACACGGTCAAGGGCAACCGCAACTGGATGCGGGCGCGGGAGGCTCTCCTGGAGTCCGACCTCATCCCCGGTGACCTCAAGCGGCTGTACCCCATCTGCACCCCGGGCGGCTCGGACTCCGCGAGCTTTGACGAGGTGCTGGAACTGCTCCACCTGGGCGGGCGCAGTCTGCCCCACGCCGTCCTGATGATGATTCCCGAGGCGTGGGAAAACGATCTGGAGATGGACTCCGAGCGTCGCGCGTTCTACGAGTACCACTCGACCCTCATGGAGGCGTGGGACGGTCCTGCCAACGTCTCCTTCACCGACGGGACCGTCATCGGGGCCGTGCTCGACCGGAATGGTCTGCGCCCTGGGCGTTTTTGGGTGACCAACGACGGCCTCGTCGTCCTCGCCTCGGAAGCCGGGGTTCTCGAACTCGATCCGGCAAGCATCGTCCGGAAGGGCCGACTTCAGCCGGGCCACATGTTCCTCGTGGACACGGTCGCGGGATGCATCGTGGAAGATCACGAGATCAAGTCTGAACTCGCAGCCGCGGCGCCCTACGCCGACTGGCTGCACGGCGGCCTCGTCCACATCGACACGTTGCCCGACCGCGAGCACATCGTGCATACGGCAGCGTCGGTGGCGCGACGCCAGCAGATGTTCGGGTATACGGAGGAAGAGCTGCGCATCATTTTGACGCCGATGGCCGTCAATGGTGCTGAACCGATTGGGTCGATGGGCACCGATACTCCGATCGCCACGTTGTCGAATCGGCCACGGATGCTCTTCGACTACTTCACGCAGGCTTTCGCCCAGGTGACCAATCCGCCACTTGATGCCATCCGCGAAGAGATCGTCACCTCGCTCTCGACGATTACCGGACCGGAGTCCAACCTGCTTGATGCGACACCGGCACATGCCCGTCAGATTGTTCTGCCCTTCCCCATCATCGACAACGACGAACTCGCCAAGTTGCTCCACATCAACTCGGATGGTGACCTTCCCGGGTTCGCCGCGGCCAAGGTCACGGGCCTGTACGACGTCGATGGAGGTGCGGCGGCGCTTGAGGCGCGCCTGGAGGAGATCTTCGCCGAGATGGACGCCATGATCGAGGCGGGGACCCGCTTCATCGTGCTGTCTGATCGGGATGCCACCACCGACCTCGCGCCAATCCCGTCGCTGCTGCTCTGTGCGGCGGTCCACCATCACCTCGTGCGTCAAAAGACACGCACGCAGGTAGGGCTCATCGTCGAAGCGGGCGACGTCCGCGAGGTGCATCATGCTGCGCTGCTCATTGGCTATGGCGCTGCGGCTATCAACCCGTACCTGGCCATGGAGTCGGTCGAGGACCTTGTCTATCGCGGGATCATCACCGATGTTTCCGCCGAGAAGGCGGTGCGCAACCTCGTCAAGGCGCTGGGTAAGGGAGTCCTGAAGGTGATGTCCAAGATGGGCGTCTCGACGGTCGGCTCGTACCGTGGAGCGCAGATCTTCGAGGCCGTAGGACTGTCACATGAACTCGTCGAGCGCTACTTCACCGGGACCGTCAGCCGTCTGGGAGGCATCGGCCTCGATGTTCTCCATGACGAGGTCCTGGCCCGACATGACGTGGCCTATCCACCCACGGGCATCGCGCCTGCCCACCGCACCCTCGAGGTCGGCGGTGAATACCAGTGGCGACGCGAGGGCGAGCAGCATCTATTCGACCCCGAGACTGTGTTCCGCCTACAGCACGCGACGCGCGAGAAGCGCTACGACATCTTCCGGCAGTACACCGATCGCGTCGACGATCAGACCCGTCGGCTCATGACGCTGCGCGGGCTATTCGGCTTGCGTGAGGGTGTGCGCCCCGCCGTACCCATCGACGAGGTCGAGCCAGTCAGTGAGATCGTCAAGCGATTCTCGACGGGTGCGATGTCATACGGCTCAATCTCCGCCGAGGCGCACGAGACTCTTGCCATCGCGATGAACCGGCTCGGCGCCAAGTCCAACACCGGGGAGGGTGGGGAGGATCCGGAGCGCTTCGAGGTGATGTCGAACGGTGATTCCAAGCGCTCAGCCATCAAGCAGGTTGCATCAGGCCGGTTCGGCGTCACCAGCGAATATCTCGTCAACAGCGATGACATCCAGATCAAGATGGCGCAGGGCGCCAAGCCGGGGGAGGGCGGCCAACTGCCCGGCCACAAGGTGTACCCGTGGGTGGCCAAGACGCGGCATTCCACGCCCGGCGTTGGGCTCATCTCACCGCCGCCGCATCACGATATTTACTCGATCGAGGACCTGGCCCAGTTGATCCACGACCTGAAGAACGCCAATCCGCAGGCGCGCATTCACGTCAAGTTGGTGGCCGAGGCCGGCGTCGGGACGGTCGCGGCAGGCGTCGCCAAGGCGCACGCCGACGTGGTCCTCATCTCCGGCCACGACGGCGGCACCGGTGCCTCGCCGCTGACATCCCTCAAGCACGCGGGGACGCCGTGGGAACTCGGCCTCGCCGAGACGCAGCAGACCCTCATGCTCAATGGATTGCGCGATCGCATCGTCGTCCAAACCGACGGTCAGTTGAAGACCGGTCGCGACGTCATCATGGCGGCACTACTCGGTGCCGAGGAATACGGGTTCGCCACCGCGCCGCTCGTCGTCATGGGTTGCGTGATGATGCGGGTCTGCCACCTGGACACCTGCCCGGTCGGTGTCGCGACGCAGAATCCGCAACTGCGCGCTCGCTTCACGGGTTCACCGGAGTTCGTGGTCAACTTCTTCGAGTTCATCGCCGAGCAGGTGCGCGAGTACCTCGCCATCCTTGGCTTCCGCTCCCTCGACGAGGCGATCGGTCATGCTGAACTCATCGATGCCAGCGCTGCCGTGAACCACTGGAAGGCCAGTGGGCTGGACCTCAGCCCGATTGTCCATGTGCCAGCCACCGATTCACCGCGTCGGTGCACGACGGATCAGGACCACGGACTTGACCGCGCACTCGATCGCGAGTTGATCGACCTGTGCGAGCCGGCCCTTGCGTCCGGCGAACCGATCCGTGCACGTATTCCCGTGCGCAACGTCAATCGCACCGTGGGAACCATGCTCGGTTCCGAGGTAACACGGCGCCACGGCGGCGCGGGCCTTCCCGACGGAACGATCGACCTCACCCTCGTCGGATCGGCTGGGCAGTCCTTCGGCGCGTTCGTCCCCGCGGGCGTGACGCTGCGACTCGAGGGTGACGGCAATGACTACGTCGGCAAGGGGCTGTCTGGCGGTCGTATCGTCGTGCGCCCGCATCGAGAGGCAACGTTCGTCGCGGAGGACAACATCATTGCCGGCAACGTGATTGGCTACGGCGCCACCGGCGGAGAGATCTTCATACGTGGCAAGGCCGGCGAACGATTCGGCGTCCGCAACTCCGGTGCCGTACTCGTGGTCGAAGGTGTAGGCGATCACGGCTGCGAGTACATGACCGGGGGTCGGGTGCTCGTCCTGGGCCGGACCGGACGCAATTTCGCAGCCGGGATGAGTGGTGGTATCGCCTACATCCTCGACTTCGTGCCCGAGCGCGTGAACGGTGAGATGGTCGATCTGGAGTCGCTGACGGACGAGGATGTGGAGTTCGTGCGGGATGTCCTGCGTCGCCACGCCGAGGAAACCGAGTCACCCGTGGCGGCAGCGCTGCTCGAGTCGTGGGACCCCACGCGGTTCACCAAAGTGATGCCGCGTGACTACCGGCGCGTGCTCGAAGCGGAGCGGCACGCATTGGCAGAAGGCCGAGACCCGGCCGAGGCGGTAATGGAGGCAGCTCGTGGCTGATCCGCGTGGATTTTTGAAGGCCGGACGCGAACTACCGGAGCGTCGGCCCGTCGACGTACGCATCTCGGACTGGAAGGAGGTCTATCAGGAGTTCGCCAACGAGCGACTGCAGACGCAGGCCGGTCGATGCATGGACTGTGGCATCCCCTTCTGCCACAACGGCTGCCCACTCGGCAACCTCATTCCGGAGTGGAACGACCTGGTGTGGCGTGATGATTGGCGCCTTGCCTCGGAGCGACTGCACGCGACCAACAATTTCCCGGAGTTCACCGGGCGCCTGTGCCCTGCCCCGTGTGAGACCTCCTGCGTGCTCGGTATCAATTCGGATCCGGTGACGATCAAGCAGGTGGAGGTGTCCATCATTGATCGCGCATGGGAGTCCGGTTGGGTCACCCCTGCGCCGCCTGAGCGCTCTACGGGCAAGGCCATTGCCGTGGTGGGCTCCGGTCCGGCCGGCCTCGCTGCCGCGCAACAGTTGGCGCGAGCCGGTCACACCGTCGCGGTCTTCGAGCGTGCGGATCGCATCGGTGGCCTGCTCCGCTACGGCATCCCCGAGTTCAAGATGGAGAAGGCGCACTTGGATCGGCGACTGCGTCAGATGTCCCAGGAGGGTGTGAAGTTCCGCCCAGGCGTCGAGGTAGGCGTTGACATCACCGTGTCCGACCTGCGCAAGCGCTACGACGCGGTCGTGCTCGCCATCGGTGCCACGCGATGGCGTGAGCTGCCGGTACCCGGACGTGAGTTGAGCGGAGTGCATCAGGCGATGGAGTACCTGCCTGGCGCTAACCGCGTCCAGGAGGGCGACCTTGAGGAGGCGCCGATCGACGCGGCGGGCAAGCACGTCGTCATCATCGGCGGCGGCGATACCGGCGCCGACTGCCTGGGCACGGCCCTGCGTCAGGGTGCAGCATCGGTGACGCAACTCGAGATCATGCCGACGCCTCCCGAGGCGCGACCGACCGGTCAACCGTGGCCGACCTATCCGATGATCTTCCGTGTCTCCAGCGCGCACGAGGAGGGCGGTGATCGCGTCTTCGCGGTGTCGACCGAGCGCTTCGTGGGGGAGGGCGGCAAGGTCACTGCACTGCGCCTTTCGGACGTCGAAATGGTCGACGGGCGGTTCGTGCCGGTGGAGGGAACGACGCGGGAGATCCCAGCGGACCTGGTATTCCTCGCCATGGGGTTCACCGGCCCGGAGCCCGAAGGCCTCGTGGCGGACCTGGGCCTGACCATCACCGAGCGGGGCTCCCTGGCCCGCGATGATGACTACGCCACCGCCCTGGACGGAGTCTTCGTGGCCGGAGATGCCGGCCGCGGTCAGTCGCTCATCGTGTGGGCGATCGCCGAGGGGCGGGCGGCCGCGGCCTCGGTCGATCGGTACCTCACCGGGGACACGAATCTGCCCTCGCCTATACGCGCCTCGGCTCGACCCCTTACCGTGTAACCGGTTTCGTAACTCTCCCGGACGGAAGGCGAGCATGCGTCGCGCGAAGATCGTGGCCACCCTGGGGCCGGCAACGTCCTCCTACGAAGCCATCTTGGAGTTGGTCAAGTCGGGCATGGACGTTGCCCGATTGAACCTGAGTCACGGTAACTACGAGGACCACACCCGGTCCTATGAGTACATCCGCCGGGCCAGCGACGAGACGGGCCGGGGGGTCGGCATCCTCGTCGATCTCCAGGGACCCAAGATCAGGCTCGGCACCTTCGATAGTGGGCCGGTCCTCCTCGAGGCGGGGGCCGAGTTCACCATCACGACCGACGATGTCCCCGGTGATGCACAGATCGCCTCGACGACGTACTCCGGCCTGCCCGGCGATGTGCGACCCGGCGACATGATCTTGATCGACGATGGCCGCGTGGCGCTCGAGGCCATCTCGGTCGAGGGTCCACGTGTGCTGACCCGGGTTGTCGAGGGTGGTCGCATCTCGGACAACAAGGGCATCAACCTGCCCGGTGTGGCCGTGAGTGTCCCGGCGCTGTCCGAGAAGGACATCGATGACCTCCGCTGGGCCCTACGCACCGGTGCCGACCTTATTGCGCTGTCCTTCGTCCGCTCAGCCGATGACATCCTCGACGTGCACCGCATCATGGACGAGGAGGGTGTGCGCCTGCCGGTCCTGGCGAAAGTGGAGAAGCCACAGGCGATCGACAATCTCGACGGCATTGTTGCTGCGTTCGACGGGATCATGGTGGCCCGCGGCGACCTCGGCGTCGAACTCCCCCTTGAAATGGTGCCGCTTACGCAGAAGCGTGCCATCGAGAAGTGCCGCGCCGCCGCCAAGCCGGTGATCGTGGCTACCCAGATGCTGGATTCGATGATCACCGCGACACGACCGACACGTGCCGAGGCGAGTGACGTCGCGAACGCAGTACTCGATGGCGCTGACGCGGTCATGCTGTCGGGGGAGACCAGCGTGGGCAAGCATCCCTCCCTCGTCGTCGAGACGATGAGCCGCATCATCGTGCACATCGAAGACCACGCCCTTGATCGTTTACCGGCTCCACAGAACGACAAGCCGGGCTCGACGGCCCGGGCACTGACCGAGGCGGCGGTCAATGTCGCGCGCGCGG
Organism: Candidatus Nanopelagicales bacterium; assembly: GCA_023263845.1. Lineage (GTDB taxonomy): Bacteria > Actinomycetota > Actinomycetes > S36-B12 > S36-B12 > Mxb001. Next base: position 32,400 of record JALQUH010000133.1, read on the forward strand.
TGGGCGCGGCGAGCCTGATCCCCTTCACGGAGACCGGCTCGAGCGCACGCATGATCTCGCGGTGGCGCTGCGAGACTCCGATCTTGGCGTTCACCCCAAACCCCCGCACGCGCAGTCAACTGGCGCTGGTCTGGGGTGTCGAGACGTTCCTGGTGTCCTCGGTCATGCATACCGACGACATGGTGGTGCAGGTGGACAAGGCGCTTCTGGACATCGGGCGGGTGACGTACGGCGAGCGCGTGGTCATCGTTGCCGGGGTGCCGCCGGGTATCCCCGGGACAACCAACGGCATGCGCGTCCATCTCATCGGCAGTGGCGGCCGCGGCGGCGGCGTCTAGTTCCGGAGACCTCCTGCAACCGAGACGCGCCGGCCAGCCGTCCATTCCACCGCGGTGCCCCACATCGGGTAGGGTCGGCCCCGGCATCCTTTAACGACCCGTCCAGTGAGGCGGGGAAGGGGGTCGGACCATGGCGCCTGCCAGCGCACGTGTGCTCGACGCGGCGGATATCGCGCGCAGTGTGAGCCGCATTTCCCACGAGATTCTCGAACGATCCCACGGCTCTGCCGATCTGGTTCTCCTCGGTATCCAAACCCGCGGCGTGCCCCTCGCCCGTCGTATCGCCCACAGCATGTCGGGGATCGAGGGCGCCACGATTCCCTGCGGCGCACTTGACATCACGATGTACCGCGACGACCTCCGACTGCGGGGCGCCCGCTCTCTGGAGATCACCGAGTTGCCGGCCGGCGGGGTGGACGATCGCGTGGTCGTCCTCGTCGACGACGTGCTCTTTTCCGGGCGCACGATCCGTGCGGCGCTCGACGCGATCAGCGACCTTGGCCGACCTCGTGCGGTTCAACTAGCGGTCCTGGTAGACCGCGGCCACCGCGAGTTGCCCATCCGAGCGGATTACGTTGGCAAGAACATCCCCACGTCCAGTGACCAGGCCGTTCGTGTTCGTCTCGATGAAGTCGATGGTGTCGACGAAGTGGTGGTGGAGGGGTGATCCACCACCTGCTGAGCGCCGCCGACCTCGACGCAGATGAAGCGGTGGCGATTCTCGACACAGCGGGTGAACTTGCCCGCGCTACGGGACGCTCGGTCAAGAAATTGCCGACCCTGCGCGGTCGCACCGTGGTCAACCTCTTCTATGAGGACTCCACCCGGACCCGCATTTCCTTCGAGGCTGCGGCCAAGCGACTTTCGGCCGACGTCATCACCTTCAGCGCTAAGGGTTCGAGCGTGTCCAAAGGGGAGAGCCTCAAGGACACCGCGCTCACCCTTGAGGCTATGGGGGCAGACGCCGTCATCGTCCGCCATCCGGCGTCCGGAGCCGCTCACCGGCTCGCGATGTCCGACTGGACCAAGTGTGTCGTCGTCAACGCTGGCGATGGCACGCACGAGCACCCCACCCAGGCCCTTCTCGATGCCTACACGCTGCGTCATCATCTGAACGACGGCTCCGGTGACCTTGACGGTCGCCGTGTCGTGATCGTCGGCGACGTCCTGCACAGTCGTGTTGCACGTTCGAACGTACTGCTGCTGAAGACCCTCGGTGCCGACGTGACCGTCGTCGGCCCACCCACCCTCTTGCCGGTGGGGGTCGAGCACTGGCCGTGCGCGGTGTCCTACGACCTCGATGATGTCCTCGTCGGCGCCGATGCCGTGATGATGCTGCGTGTCCAAAACGAGCGCATGAACGCCGCATACTTCCCGAATGCACGTGAGTATTCACGCCGCTATGGACTCGACCGCCGTCGCGCCGACCTGCTCGCCGCCGACGGCATCGTCTTGCACCCAGGGCCGATGAACCGCGGCATGGAGATCACTGCCGAGGTGGCTGACGGTCCCCGTTCGGTGGTCATTGAGCAGGTGACGAACGGGGTTCACGTCCGCATGGCCGTGCTGTACCGCCTGCTCGGAGCATTACCCGAACTCGAGACGGAGGCCGGCTGATGACGGTGGTGGTTCGCAACGTGGCACCGTACGGCGAGGGGTCTGTAGACCTCACCTTCGCCGATGGCCGCGTCGCCGGCGTTCATGCGCCCGGAACGGCACCGGCGGGAGACCAGGAGGTTGACGCGAGTGGTCTCATCGCACTACCGGGTCTGGTGGACCTGCATACGCATCTGCGCGAGCCCGGCCGCGAGGACGCCGAGACGATCGAGTCCGGTACCGCAGCGGCGGCCCTCGGGGGATTCACCGCCGTTCACGCCATGGCCAATACCCAGCCGGTGGCTGACACCGCCGGCGTCGTGGAACAGGTTTGGCGTCGCGGTCAGGAGGCAGGCTACTGCGACGTCCACCCGGTCGGCGCGGTGACGGTGGGGCTGGCCGGTGAGCGACTTGCCGAACTCGGGGCGATGGCCGATTCCGCCGCGCGCGTGCGTGTTTTCAGTGACGACGGCATCTGTGTGAGCGACGCGGTCCTTATGCGCCGAGCACTCGAGTACGTCAAGGCCTTCGACGGTGTCATCGCCCAACACGCCCAGGAGCCGCGCCTGACGGAGGGTGCGCAGATGAACGAGGGTGAGCTTTCCGGGGTCCTCGGCTTGCACGGCTGGCCGCCCGTGGCGGAGGAGGCGATCATTGCCCGCGACGTCCTACTTGCTGAGCATGTCGGCTCGCGCGTGCATATCTGCCATCTGAGTACCCGGGGCTCGGTCGACATCATCCGCTGGGCGAAGGGGCGAGGTATCGATGTCACGGCGGAGGTGACCCCCCACCACCTGATTCTCACCGAGCAACTCGCGACGACCTATGACCCCAGGTACAAGGTCAATCCGCCGCTGCGCACCGCCGATGATGTGGAAGCGGTCCGGGAGGGGCTGGCCGATGGCACGATCGACATCGTGGCAACCGACCACGCCCCGCACGCGCGCGAGGACAAGGATTGCGAATGGGCCGCCGGTGCATTCGGCATGCTCGGCTTGCAGACCGCGCTGAGTGTGGTGGTCGAGACGATGGTCGACACCGGACGGCTGACGTGGCGCGACGTGGCCGATCGCATGTCGATCGCGCCTGCGCGTATCGGCCGAGTACACGATCAGGGGCGTCCGCTTGAGGCGGGGGAGCCAGCCAACGTCGTCCTCATCGATCCGTCTGCGCGCTGGCACGTCGATCCCGCCGCCTTGGCCTCGCGCAGCCGCAACACGCCCTTCGAGGGGCGCGAAATGTCCGGCCGAGTTGTCGCCACGTTCCTTCACGGGCGCCCAACGGTCCTCAACGGGGCGCTCGCATGAGCGACGCCATAGTCCGCACGGTCTGGCCGGGCGCTTCACCGACCGAGGTGGGGTGCTGGTGGTCACGTGGAACTTAGGTGGCAGGGTGGATCACAGCGGTTTTTCGGGCTGACGTGGGCAATGCACAGGTGCCCATGATCAGCGCCATCGAGTCAGTCCCAGCCGAGGAGAGGGCAGCATGAGCGGGCGAGCAGCGACCGAACCCGCGGTCCTCATACTTGAGGATGGTCGCACCTTCCGCGGACGCTCGTTTGGTGCTCTGGGCAGCACCGTGGGCGAGGCGGTTTTCAACACGGGGATGACCGGCTATCAGGAGACCCTGACCGATCCGTCCTACCAAGGGCAGGTCGTCGTCATGACCGCTCCGCACGTGGGCAATACCGGAATGAACGACGAGGACCCCGAGTCACGACAGATCTGGGTAGCGGGTTACGTCGTCCGCGACCCCTCACCGATCCCCTCCCGTCGGCGGTCCGGTCGCGGTCAAGGAGGCTGTGCTCCCCTTCGGCCGCTTCCATGGCGTCGACACGGTCCTGGGACCTGAGATGCGGTCCACCGGTGAGGTGATGGGCATCGACCCCCACTTCGGCACTGCGTTCGCCAAGTC
>JALQUH010000163.1 GCA_023263845.1 Candidatus Nanopelagicales bacterium
GCATGACCTTGCGGCGGAGCCATACCTGCCGACGACCATCGGGATAGATACGCGAGCGGGCGAGTTCCCAATGGCCGTATTCGGCGTACTCAGTCAGCACTGAGCGTGCCGTGTCACGGCTCGTACCGCGGGGGAGTGAGAACTGCCGGTACTCGTAGGTCGGGGCCATCGGTCTCCCTTCCCCCACCTACACGGCGGACACGTCGTCTAAAGCCGACCGTATCTCGTGCGGCAGGACCACACCATCGCTTCCGAGCAACCCACGCCATTGGTGGATTGTTCGCACGCTCGGCACCACCGCGCTGACGCCGGGGCTATCGCGAACCCAGGCGAGCGAGACATTCGCCGGTGACGTGGAGAGCCCTTCAGCGGCCGCGGCGACCCCGTCCATTACGTGGCGGCGGGACCCATCCAGAATCCGTCGAATCTCCGCGCCGTGTGTCTCGGTCGCACCCCGGGAGTCTGGGGGAGTGCCATGGCGGTATTTGCCCGTGAGAATGCCGTGGGCCAAGGGCGCGCCGGCGATGAAGCCCGCACCCAGCGCATGCGCGGCCGGGAGGCAATCGCCTTCCGCGCGCCGGTCCATGAGCGAATAGGTGGTCGCGAGGGCGGCGACGTCAGCCCCCGGAGGCTTCCATCGCACAGCACTGGCTACCGCGACGTTCTGCCAGGCTGACGGAAATGAGAGACACACGTAGTGCGCCCGGCCGCTCGCGAGGGCGACGGAGGCGGCCGTGGCGATCTCATCCCAGCGTTCGGCCCAGCCGCCCAGGGTCCACAGATCGAGGCTGTCGATGCCGATTTGGTCCAGGATGTCGTCAAGGTGCCTGAGCAGATCTCCGCGTGTGGTGTGCGCCGAGCGAACATTAAGACACACGTCTCGACGATGACCGGGGTCGCGTAGGAGGCCGCGCAAGGACGGTTCGACTCCCACAACATCGGTCCCCGACACCTGGACCAGATTTCCGCCTGCGTCGAGCAATTCCCCGATCGCCAGGGTTAGATCCTCGTGCTGTCGCGTGAGCGGGGTTGGATCCAATCCCAGCCAGCCGACGTCAAGGCCCGTATTGCCAAGATGGCGTCGCTGCACTCCCACAACCTAGTGACCACACCGGCCAGATACCCTCGCAGGACACGCCCGGAAGGAGAGGCCATGCGGCTTGGACTGAATCTCGGCTACTGGGGCATGGGCAACGACGCGGACAACCTCGCGCTCGCTCGCGCCGCGGACGACCTCGGTTACTCGGTTGTCTGGGCGGCCGAGGCCTACGGATCGGATGCCGCGACAGTCTTGGCGTGGGTGGCCGCACAGACACAGCAGATCGATGTTGGATCAGCGGTCTTCCAGATTCCGGGTCGCACTCCGGCGAATACCGCCATGACGGCGGCGACCCTTGACACGCTTTCGAGCGGACGGTTCCGACTCGGGCTGGGAGTCTCGGGACCACAGGTATCCGAGGGCTGGCACGGCGTTCGGTTCGACAAGCCGCTGACGCGTACGCGCGAGTACATCGAGATCGTACGGCGAGCCCTTCGCCGGGAGCGTTTGAGTTTCGATGGCGAGTTCTTCACGTTGCCACTGCCGAACGGTCCGGGGAAGGCCCTCACCCTCACAGTGCATCCGGTCCGCGAGCAGCTACCGATCTATCTTGCCGCCGTGGGCCCACGCAATCTCGAATTAGCGGGCGAGATCGCCGATGGTTGGCTGGCCGTCTTCTATTCGCCCGAATACGCCGATGAACTCCTGGGTCACATCCGCACCGGCCGGGAACGTGCGGGCAAAACACTGGATGGTTTTGACGTCGTGCCCACGGTGCCCGTGGTCATGGGCGACGACCTGGACGCGTGCGCTGAGCCGGTGCGGGCGTACAGCGCCCTGTACGTCGGCGGCATGGGGTCTCGGGAGAAGAACTTCTACAACGCGCTGGCCACCCGCATGGGCTACGGCGACGAGGCCGCCCAGGTCCAGGATCTGTACCTAGCGCGCGACTACGTCGGCGCCGCAGCGGCCATTCCTCGGGAGTTCATCGAGCGAACGGCCCTCATTGGAAGTCCAGATCGCATCGTCTCGCGTCTGCGCGACTATGCGGCGGCTGGCGTCACGACCCTCACCGTCGCGGTTTACGCCGGTTCGCTGGATGATCGACTGGCGACTGTTCGGTTGATGCCCGAGCTCATGGCGGAGGCCGGCTTCCCGGTCGGACCCCGGTGACGTGGTTTGAAGCGATCGTTCTTGGTGTCATCCAAGGACTGACCGAATTCCTGCCAATCTCGTCGAGCGCTCATCTGCTGGTTGTTTCTCGGCTCTTCGGATGGGGCGATCCTGGAGCTGCCTTCACCGCGGTGAGTCAAATCGGCACCGAGACCGCTGTGATCATCTACTTCCGGCATGACATCGCCCGGATTATCCGAGTCTGGAGTTCGAGCCTGGTCCATCGTGAGCGTCGTTCGGAAATTGATGCCCGGATGGGGTGGTACGTCATCTTGGGCACGATTCCGATCGCCGTCCTTGGCTTGGTTTTCCAGGATCAGATCGAAACCGTCGCCCGCAATCTGTGGATCACCGCGACGATGCTGGCCGTCTTCGGCATCATCCTCGGTGTCGCCGACGCGCTCGGGCGACGAGTCAAGCCGATCGATGCCCTCAAGGCGCGCGATGCGGGACTTTTCGGGATCGCACAAGCCGCGGCCCTCATCCCTGGCGTCTCACGGTCCGGCGCCACCATATCGATGGGGTTGGCCCTCGGCTACACCCGCGAGGCGGCGACGCGATACGCCTTCCTGCTCGCCATTCCAGCGGTCCTGGCCTCTGGGTTCTACGAGGCCACCAAGATCGGTAGTGACACAAACGTGGCC
>JALQUH010000165.1 GCA_023263845.1 Candidatus Nanopelagicales bacterium
ACCGAGTCGCCAAGGTCGTCAAGGGCGGCCGTCGCTTCAGCTTCACGGCCCTCGTGGTCGTGGGTGACGGTGACGGCATGGTCGGTGTCGGCTACGGGAAGGCCAAGGAGGTGCCGGCCGCGATCGCCAAGGGCGTCGAGGAAGCCAAGAAGCACTTCTTCAAGGTCCCCCGCATCCAGGGCACCATCCCCCATCCGGTAACTGGTGAGGCGGCGGCAGGCGTCGTTCTGCTGCGTCCGGCCGCTCCCGGTACCGGCGTCATCGCCGGCGGTCCGGTGCGCGCGGTGCTCGAGTGTGCGGGTGTTCATGACGTGCTGTCCAAGTCCCTGGGTTCGGACAACGCCATCAATATCGTCCACGCCACTGTGGCCGCCCTTCGTGGACTTGAGCGCCCCGAAGAGGTCGCGGCTCGCCGTGGCCTTCCCCTGGAGGATGTCGCTCCCGCGGCTCTGCTCCGTGCACGCGCGGCAGGTGCGTCATGAGTGTCCGACTTCAGGTAACGCAAAAGAAGTCTCCGATCGGTGGGACCTCGAGCCAGCGCAACACCTTGCGCTCGCTGGGTCTGAAGCGCATCGGTGACATGGTGGTCAAGGAAGACCGCCCGGAAATCCGCGGGATGATCAAGACCGTCTCGCATCTGGTTGATGTCGAGGAGGTCGACTGATATGGCGCTCAAGGTTCATCACCTGCGCCCGGCGCCCGGCGCCAAGACGCCCAAGACCCGCAAGGGCCGTGGCGAGGCGTCCAAGGGCAAGACCGCTGGCCGCGGCACGAAGGGCACGAGGGCTCGGAACACCGTGCCAGCGAGCTTTGAGGGCGGCCAGATGCCGCTGCACATGCGCCTACCGAAGTTGAAGGGGTTCACGAACCCCAACGAGGTCACCTACCAGGTCGTCAACGTCGCTGCTCTTCAGCGGCTGTTCCCCAAGGGGGGCAACATCAGCGTTGCCGACCTCGTGGCAGCCGGTGCCGTGCGCAAGGGCCAGCCCGTGAAGGTGCTGGGCCAGGGGGATATCTCCGTGGCAATCCAGGTGCAGGCAAACGCATTCTCCGCCTCGGCGCAGAGCAAGATTGCCGCCGCGGGCGGGAGCATCGAGAAGATCTAGTCCGAAAGCGAGGCCCAGGGGACTCCCAGGGTCGCGGCGAGAGTCCCGCCGAGGGCCTGCGTTAGGCTCCTGCGAGGCTTCCGAGCCGTAGTCGTGAATGATCGAGCGGTCCATCCCGGACCTGCCCAGGAGGTATGGCGTGCACCTCAGCGCTTTCGTCGCAGCGTTCCGGACCCCGGATCTGCGCAAGAAGCTGCTCTTCACGCTGGGGATGATCACCATCTTCCGGATCGGCTCGGTGATCCCGACCCCGGGCGTGGACTACTCAGCCATTCAACGATGCATCGATCAGACCTCGGACAACTCGGTCTACGCGGTCATCAACCTCTTCAGCGGCGGGGCTCTCCTGCAACTGTCGGTCTTCGCGCTCGGCATCATGCCGTACATCACCTCGAGCATCATCATCCAGTTGCTCACCGTGGTGATCCCGCGCCTCGAGGCCCTGAAGAAGGAAGGCCAGTCCGGCCAGGCCAAGATCACGCAGTACACGCGCTACCTCACGATCGGCCTCGCAATCTTGCAGTCGACCGCCATCTTGTCGCTCGCGCGTACCCCGGGTCAGCTCTTCAGCGGCTGCAACGAAGAACTGATCCCCAACCAGAACCCGCTGGTCATCATCACGATGGTGATCGTCATGACCGCCGGTACGGCCGTCATCATGTGGCTGGGCGAACTCATCACCGAGCGCGGCGTGGGCAACGGCATGTCGCTGCTTATCTTCACCTCGATCATTGCCTCGATCCCCGCGCAGTTCATCAACGTGTTCGTGACACGTGGCACCTTCCAGCTCATCCTCACCTTCGCGGTTGCTCTGGTGATCCTCACCCTCGTGGTCTTCGTCGAGCAGGGCCAACGCCGCATTCCGGTCCAATACGCCAAGCGGATGGTGGGCCGCAAGATGTACGGCGGCACTTCGACGTACATTCCGCTCAAGGTCAATATGGCCGGTGTCATCCCGGTCATCTTTGCGTCGTCGCTGCTGTTCCTGCCGACTCTGCTGGTCCAGTTGACCGGCAGCCAGGCTGACTGGGCCCAGTGGATTGCAACGAATCTGTCGACGGGCACCTCGACCTGGTACCTGCTGTTCTTCTTCACCCTGACGGTCTTCTTCACCTACTTCTACGTCTCGATCACCTTCAACCCGGTCGATGTCGCAGACAACATGAAGAAGTACGGCGGCTTCATCCCAGGGATCCGCGCCGGCAAGCCGACCGCGGAGTACCTCGCCTACGTTCTCAATCGCTTGACGGCTCCGGGATCGGTCTACCTCGGCCTCATTGCCGTCCTGCCGGTCTTTGCCTTCAACCTGCTCGGTATCGGCGATCAGTTCGTTTTCGGTGGAATCAGCCTGCTCATCGTTGTCGGCGTCGGCCTCGACACGGTCAAGCAGATCGATTCGCAGTTGCAGCAGCGCAACTATGAAGGATTCCTGCGCTAATGCGGCTCGTCATCATGGGACCTCCGGGGGCTGGCAAGGGGACCCAAGCGGTCGTGGTCGCGGCATCGTTAGGCATCCCGCACATCTCCACCGGTGACATCTTCCGTGCCAATGTCAGCGAGGGAACCGACCTCGGGCGTGAGGCCAAGCGCTACATGGACGCTGGGGAATATGTCCCGGACTCGGTGACCAACGCCATGGTTCGTGATCGCATCAGCAATGACGACTGCCGCCCCGGCTTCCTCCTCGACGGCTATCCCCGCACGCTTGAACAGGTCAACGAGCTCGACATGATGTTGCAGTCCGATGGGCTGCAGCTCGATCGAGCCATAGAACTCACGGTAAACACCGACGAGGTCGTCGAGCGACTGCTGAAGCGGGCCCAGGATCAAGGTCGCGCGGATGACACGGCAGAGGTCATCCGGCGTCGACTCGAGGTCTACGCCGACCAGACCGCTCCGCTCATCGCCGTCTACGCCGAGCGCGGCCTGCTGGTGCAGGTGGACGGCATGGGTGAGGTCGACGAGGTGACCGGACGCATCCTGGCCGCCGTCGGCGCCTGAGATGTTTCGCGGCCGCGACCGCATCGAGGTCAAATCAGTCGATCAACTCCACATCATGCGTGCAGCGGGTCTCGTGGTGGCGCAGACCCTCCAGCGCGTCGCCGAAGCGGTCCAGGCGGGGGTGAGCACTGCCGAGCTCGACCAGATCGCGGCCGCGAGCATCCGTGATGCGGGGGCCACGCCGTCGTTCCTCGGCTATCACGGTTTCCCTGCGCACATTTGCGTGTCGGTCAATGACGAGGTCGTCCACGGGATTCCCGGTGAGCGACGGATCGCGGAAGGCGATGTCGTCTCGATCGACTGCGGAGCCATTGTCGACGGCTGGCACGGGGACGCGGCCATCAGTGTTCTGGTGGGTCAGGTCCCCGCCGACATAGCCATGTTGAGTCAGGTGACCGAGAGTGCTCTGTGGGCCGGCCTGGCCGCTGCACGGCCCGGCGGGCGGCTCTCCGACGTCGGCCATGCCGTGGAATCCGCCATCCGCGCTGCCGGGCCGCACTACGGCATCGTCGAGGACTACGTCGGGCACGGCATTGGCTCAAGCATGCACATGGAGCCGGCGGTACCGAACTACGGCAAGCCCGGGAGGGGGCCGCGGCTGCTCCCCGGCATGGCGCTCGCCGTGGAGCCCATGGTGATCTTGGGTTCGCCCGAGGTGCAGGTCCTTGCCGATGACTGGACCGTGGTGGCCAGCGACGGGGGAATGGCCGCCCATTGGGAGCACACGGTGGCGGTCACCGAGGAGGGTCCGTGGGTCCTCACGGCTCTCGAAGACGTCCGACTTTAGGACGGATCCTCGTCGCTTAGGGGGCGATTAGGTGGTTCACGGCCCGGCCCGTACACTTGGCGGGCTGATCATCGGGCTTCCCGTTCGTTCGCACCCCGCCTTTCATTTGTCGGCGGGGTCGTGCGCGCGCGTGGAGTCCACAGGGAAGGGTAGATGCCGAGCATGGCCAAGAAGGACGGCGCGATCGAGCTTGAGGGCACGATCACCGAGTCGCTCCCCAATGCCATGTTCCGGGTCGAACTCGACAACGGCCACAAGGTTCTGGCGCACATCAGCGGGAAGATGCGGATGCACTACATCCGCATCCTGCCCGACGATCGTGTCGTCGTGGAGTTGTCGCCGTACGACCTCACCCGGGGTCGCATCGTCTACAGGTACAAGTGAGGTGACATTCCGGTGAAGGTCAAGCCCAGCGTCAAGCCCATCTGTGACAAGTGCAAGGTGATTCGTCGCCATGGACGCGTCATGGTGATCTGCGACAACGTTCGACACAAGCAGCGTCAGGGTTAATCCCTAGCGCCCGCGTGTGACGGAGAGACAACCGGACCACGCACACCACGAATCAACCGATTCGTGGACCGCGGTACCCGACCCCTACAGCAGCCTCGTGCGGACTGTAGGACGCCACCCTCGGACTCAAGGCCGAGGACCCACCCCGGGTGGTGGGACCGGTCCCGCACCACACCTTGGGCACGAAGAACAAGAAGAGGACACCCATGGCACGCATCGTTGGCGTTGACCTGCCCCGCGACAAGCGGATGGCGGTAGCGCTCACCTACATCTACGGCGTCGGCCGCACCCGCGCCGCCCAGGCCCTTGAGGCCACCGGCATCAGCCCGGATCTGCGCGCTCGCGACATCACCGACGAGCAGGCGGTTGCCCTGCGCGATTGGATCGAGGCGAACCTGCAGGTCGAGGGCGACCTTCGTCGCGAAGTTGCCGGCGATATTCGCCGCAAGATCGAGATCGGCTGCTACCAGGGCCTGCGGCACCGTCGCGGCCTGCCGGTGCGCGGCCAGCGGACCAAGACCAACGCGCGCACCCGCAAGGGCCCGAAGCGCACCATCGCCGGCAAGAAGAAGGCCAGGTAACCCGAGATGGCACAAGCCAAGAAGGGCGCGCCCAAGAAGGGTGCCGCCAAGACCCGCCGCCGGGAGAAGAAGAACGTCCCGCACGGCGCCGCGCACATCAAGAGCACGTTCAACAACACGATCGTGTCGATCACCGACCCCCAGGGCAACGTGATCGCGTGGGCCTCCTCCGGCCACGTCGGTTTCAAGGGCTCGCGCAAGTCGACGCCGTTC
>JALQUH010000188.1 GCA_023263845.1 Candidatus Nanopelagicales bacterium
CCAGCGCTCGAACCACAGGATCGACGTGCCGAGCAATCCGCGATCTCGCAAGACATCCTGAACCCACGGCTCGACCGTGCCGAGGTCCTCGCCGATCACCAACGCCCCTGCCCGCTGCGCCTCAAGGGCGAGGATGCCCAGCAGGGCGTCGTGATCGAACGTCACGAAGGTTCCCTCATCGGCCGGGCGGCCGTGCGGGATCCACCACTGCCGGAACAGCCCGAGGATGTGGTCGACCCGGATTCCACCCGCATGCCGCAGCAACGTGCGCAGCATGTCGCGATAGGGGATGTACGCCGCCTCCGCCAGGGCGGTGGGACTCCACGGCGGCTGGGCCCAGTCCTGCCCCTTCTGGTTGTACATGTCGGGCGGGGCACCGACCGAGACGCCGGAGGCGAGAACGTCCTGAAGGGCCCAGGCATCGGCCCCGTTACCACTCACCCCCACGGCGAGGTCGTGGATCACGCCCGCACGCATGCCGACCTCGGCGGCGACTCGGTGCGTGCGCGCCAGTTGCTCGTCCAAGAGCCACTGGAGCCACAGATGCTTCTCCACCTGATCGGCGTGGTCGGCGCGCCACAGAGCGACCGCACCATCGCGCGGATGACGCAACTCCTCAGGCCACGACCCGGAATCGACGCCATGCACCTCGGCGATGGCGCACCAGGTCGCGAAGTCCACCAGCCCCTGGCCCTCACGCTCGACGAATCCGTCGTAGATCGCCTGCCGTCCGGCAGACAGCGGGACAGTTCGCAGGATGTCGAGGGCAGCACTCTTCGCAGCCCAGGAGGTGTCGCGATCAAGCAGGTCAGCGGTCACTCGCCGTACGTTCTTGCTCAACTTCCGGATCGCCTTGCGGTCGCGCCCCCTCAGGTAGGCGTACTCGGGAACGTCCTCGATCCGCAGGTAGATCGGGTTGGGGAATCGCCGCGTGATCGGCAGGTAGGGCGAGGGAATCATGGGCGTCAACGGTGCCGCTGAGTGCAGCGGATTGACCAGGAGGAAGTCAGCACCGAGCGCGTGCCCACTCCACGCCACCAGATCAGCAAGGTCCGCGAGGTCACCAATCCCCCAGGAACGGTGGGAGCGCACCGAGTAGATCTGCGCCATCAATCCCCACAGCCGCACACCTCCTGTCAGAGCCGCAGGCTCCAGGTGGGCCGGAGTGATCACCAGAGGGCACTGCGCTGAGGTGCCCTCGCCGATCGCATGAATCGTGTGCCAGCCGAGGGGCAGATCGGCAGGGATGACGAATGTCGCCTCACCGGTGAGAACGCCGTCGATCTCCTCGGGCTCAATCCACCGGTTGCTCTGAGCCGGTTCGACGACGCTGCCGTCCTCGCACTCGATCCACAGCCGCAGTGACGTCCCGTGCGGGACATGGGACCACACATGCGCATACCGGCCCTCGACTCCGACGATCACCGACGGCAGCATGCGTCGCCAATCCCGCAACTCTCGGTCGTGCAAACTGCGTGCCACGGACACCTCGTCAGTAGGGTCCGCACCCAGCGCTCGCAGCACCGACGCCACGGTCTCGTGCGGCACTCGGCGCTGCACCCCGGACTGATCCCAGTACTCCAGGGCAACGCCGTACGCCCGCGCGAGCGGGTCGAGATGAGGCTCGCTCACCAGACCTCCGGATGCCGACCGAGCCAGGGGCGCATCTGTTCGAGTTGGGCCCCCAGGGCGATAAGGGTGGCCTCATCGTAGAGACGCCCCACCAACTGAATACCGATGGGCAGTCCCTCATCCGACCAGTGAAGCGGCAAGGACAGCGCCGGCTGACCTGTGACGTTCACCCACGCCGTGAACGGCGTGAATTCCTTCTGGCGCGTGAAGTCCTGCGCTGCATTATCTCCGCCGGTGAAATACCCGACCGGGACCGGTGGGCTGGCGAGAGTGGGAGTGAGTACGACGTCGTATGACGCCTGAGCGGAGAGCGCTTGACGCGCCAACAGCCGAATGTAGGAGACCGCACTCGCGAGCGCGACGCCGCTTGCATGCATTCCCCGTGCCCGAAGGTGCCGGGTGAGATCTCGCAGGTCCACCTCACGCCCCGGGGGAACCGGGGTGAGTAGCGACATGACACTCCACGTCGTCTCGAAAGCCGGAACCGCCTCCCGCGGAATGGGGACGTCGATGTCCTCGACGATGTGTCCCTGCTGCTCCAGTAGTCCGCTGACCTCCTCGTATGCCGCCATGCAGTCGGGGTGCACAGGTGTATCCGCAATGACCGGGGTGGCGAAGCGCCCCACACGCAAGGTCCCCGGCTCACGACCGGCGGCGGCCAGGAAGGAGGCTCCGCGTGGCGGCGGCGGCGCAGGGTGGGGATCGTCGACGAAGGCCCCCGCCATCACATCGAGGAGGGCCGCCGCGTCCTGCACCGTGCGCGCGATCGGACCATTGACGCCGAACTCGCCCACGGCTTCCCCCCAAGGGCCATTGGAAACCCGGCCACGCGATGGTTTGAGCCCGACGAGTCCGCACACACTCGATGGAATGCGGATTGAACCGCCCCCGTCCGAACCATGTGCCGCCGACGCCAGTCCCGCAGCCACAGCCGCCGCGGCTCCTCCGCTGGACCCGCCCGCGGAGCGCGATAGGTCCCACGGCGTCCGTGCGGGCGGCGCGACGTCGTTCTCGGTGTAGCAGGGCATGCCGAACTCCGGCGTGTTCGTTTTGCCGGACATGATCAGATGCGCCTCGCGCATGCGCTGGACGACATGGTCGTCGACCTCGGCGATCGCGTCGGCGTAGACCTTGGATCCCCGGGTGCAGCGGACTCCCGCGACGTTGTTGAGGTCCTTCACCGGCACGACGACACCGTGTAGCGGATCGAGATTCTGTGGGTCGGAAGTCGCCAGGACGACACGTTCGGCCTCGCGGGCCTGTTCCAGGGCCAACTGCGGGGTCAGGGTGATGAACGCGCCCACCACATCGTTGAGGTCTTGCGCACGATCGAGATAGTGCTCGGTCAACTCCACCGGGGAAAGCTCGCGCGCACGAATCGCCGCGGCCTGCTCGAGTGCCGTCAGATGATGGAGTTCAGTCACCGGACGAGACTAACGGCGTTGCCCGGGTGCAGTCAGCCGTCCTTCGCCTGAAAGAGTGCGCGAATGGAGTCCGGGCGCACAATGGCATGGTTGCCGTCGTACCTGGCACTGGCGGTGATTTGGGGCTTCTCCTTCTTCTTCATCAAGGTTGGCCTGGAGTCCTTCACGCCCATTGGAGTCGCGTTTGGCCGAATCGCCTTCGGAGCTCTGGCGCTGATTCTGGTCACCATCGTCACGCGCCCGGCGCTGCCCCCTCGCTGGTCCTGGGGGCACCTCTTCGTGGCCTCCCTGCTGTGGGTTTCGGTCCCTTGGACCCTCTTTGCCTTCGCCGAGACGCAGGTGTCGTCAGCCCTCGCCGGCATCCTTAACGGCGCCGCGCCACTGATGACACTGCTGGTCATCCTGCTCGCGTTTCCCGAGGAGAAGCCCACCATCACCCGCATCGTGGGTCTGGCCATCGGCTTCATCGGCATCGTGATCGTCATCGGCCCCGAAGCGGTCGCTGGCAGCCCACTCGGCATCCTCGCGCTGCTCGGCGCCATCACCTGCTACGGGATCGCCTTCCCGTACGCACGGCGCTACCTCACTGGTCCGACCGCCCGCGAACGCGTCTCGCCGATCTCCATGTCGCTCGCGCTCATGATCGGCGGCCTCATCGTCACCGTTCCCCTGTCCTTTTCCACCGGTGTCATTGACGGCCCGGTCACACCGGGGCCCCTGCTTTGCGTCCTCGCCCTCGGAGCGCTCGGCAGCGGCATCGCCTATGTGTTGAACTTCCGCGTCGTGACGTACGCCGATGCGACGACCGCGAGCACAGTGGCCTTTCTGACCCCGCTGGTGGCGATTCTTGCTGGCGCCGTCCTCCTCGGCGAGCCCCTCAGTTGGAATCAACCGCTGGGCGGCCTGCTCGTAGTGGCGGGCGCGGCAACCGCACAGGGCCTAGTGCGGATTCCGACGAGCGCGACCGAGGGCTAGGGTCAAGTCGTGCCGACATACCCCGAAGCCGAACGTCTTGACCTCGTCGACGATTACCGCGGCCGCCCCGTCCCGGATCCGTACCGGTGGCTGGAGGCGGCCGATGATCCGCGCACGCAGGCTTGGCGAGCAGCGCAAGACGCGCTCATGGCTGACGAACGCGCAGCCTGGCAGTCTCGCGACGCTTTCGCCGATCGCATCGAGGCGCTCATGGGCTCGGGGTCGGTCTCCCCGCCGTACGACCGGGGTGATTGGGCCTTCTTCACCCGGCGCAATCCCGGGCAGCAGTTCCCGGTGCTCTACGTCCGGCTCGGCGACGGCGAGCCGCGAGCGCTCTTCGATCCGATCGCGATCGATCCGAACGGCCTGACCACGCTGGATTCCTGGCAGCCGAGCAAAGAGGGTGACCGGGTCGCCGTGCAGTACTCCATCGGTGGTGACGAGGAATCCATCCTTGCCGTGATCGACACCGCATCCGGCGAACGACTCGAGGATGGAATAGACCGCTGCCGCTACGCCCCTGTGGCGTGGTTGCCCGGAGGTCAGCAGTTCTACTACGTACGCCGCATCGCCCCGGAACTCTTGCCCGAGGCAGAGCAACAGTTCCACCGCCGCGTCTACCTGCACACCGTGGGGACCGACGCGGAGAGCACTGACGTGCTCATCTTCGGCGCTGGCATGACGAAGACGAACTATTACGGCGTCGAAGTGAGCCGCAACGGTCGTTGGCTACAGGTGTCGGCGAGCGAAGGTACCGAGCCGCGCAACGATCTGTGGATGGCCGATCTCGAGTCGAGTTCAGTTGAGTCACCGGCGTTTCGTCTGATCCAGGGCGACGTCGACGCGCAGACCGGTGTGCACGTCGGACGCAACAACCTCATGTACGTCTCGACCGATCTCGACGCCCCCCGAGGTCGCCTGCTCGTGGCCACACCGGAGGAACTGTTCTCTCATGAGTGGCGCGAACTTCTGCCGGAGGATCCCGAGGCCGTCCTGGAGGGTTACGCCATCTTGGACGGACCGCACCTAATGCGTCCGGTGCTGCTGGTCGCCTGGACTCGCCACGTCGTGAGTGAGCTCACGGTGCACGATCTGGAGACCGGCGAATTGCTGCGCCGAGTCGATCTGCCCGGTGCGGGCACAGTCGCCGGCCCGCTGGAGCAACCCAATGGTGGTCCTGTTGCCTGGTTCATCTACACCGACCACACGACGGTGCCGACGGTCTACACCTTCGACGAACGCACCGGAGAGGTCGCGCTCTGGGAGGCGCCTCCGGGATCCGTGGATGTGCCGAGTGTCCACTCGCAGCAGGTGACCTACACGTCAGTTGATGGCACGAGCGTGCGGATGTTCGTGATCTCACCGACGACGGCGCCGGATCGGCCCCGCCCCACGATCCTGTACGGCTATGGCGGCTTCGGCATCCCCCTGTCACCTGCGTACTCGGCTTCAATCCTGTCCTGGGTTGAGGCCGGTGGGGTGTGGGCGGTGGCCAATCTTCGCGGTGGCGGCGAGGAAGGTGAGGAGTGGCACCGGGCCGGCATGCTCGGCAACAAGCAGAACGTCTTCGACGACTTCCATGCCGCGGCGCAATGGCTCATCGACAACGGCTGGACCACGTCGGAGCAATTGGCAATCAACGGAGGCTCCAATGGCGGCCTGCTGGTTGGCGCTGCGATGACACAGCGACCAGACCTGATGAACGCCGTGATCTGTGCGGCACCCCTGCTCGACATGGTGCGCTACACCATGTCCGAGCTGGGGCCGACCTGGACCGTCGAGTATGGCGACCCCGAGATCCCCGAGCAGTTGGACTGGCTTCTTGGATACTCGCCGTACCACCGCGTCGTGGAGGGCACGGACTACCCGGCCACGATGTTCGTGTCCTTCGACAGCGACACCCGCACCGATCCCATGCACGCGCGCAAGATGTGCGCCGCCGTGCAGCATGCGACGTCGTCGGAGCGACCGATCGTCTTCCGTGGCGAGAGCGAGGTCGGGCACGGTGCCCGGTCCCTGAACCGGTCCGTGGAGGAGGCCGCCGACGCCCTCGCGTTCGCCGCGCGCTGGACGGGCATGGAGTAGATATCTCCCGATTCTTTCGTCACATTGCCGGGCTGAGCCCTGTGATGTGACGAAAGAATCGCGTCAGCGATCCCCGAACGGACGTAGACCGCTGCGCAACCGGCGGCTGAGCTCACTCTCGCCAGGCTGCGGACCGGAGCAATCAGCGCAAGGATAGGCACGTGAGCAGCATCCTGGTGACCGGCGCGACCGGCTACATCGGAGGCCGGCTGGTCCCGTTGCTGCTCGATGCCGGACACCACGTGCGGGTTCTGGCGCGACATCCCGAGCGACTTCGCGACCGGTCCTGGTTCGACCGCGTCGAGGTGATCGCAGGCGACGCCGGTGATCTTGCCGCCGTGGGGACCGCCCTCGACGGCGTTGATGTGGCGTACTACCTCCTGCACTCGCTGCAGCGGGGGGATGAGCTTGAGCGCGAGGAGCGCCGAGTCGCCACCGTGTTCGCCGACGGTGCTCGAGCCAATGCGGTCGGACGGATCATCTATCTCGGTGGCCTGGCTCCGGCGGATGCCGAACGAGGCGCGAGCGCCCACATGCGGTCGCGCGTCGAGGTCGGTCGCATCCTCGCCGAGGCGGCCCGCCGGGGCGGCGGGATCGGCTGGGGCGGCGGGCCCGGCCGGGGCCACGGGGTCGGCCGGGGCAGGCGTCCGGGGCCGCTCCGGGCGGTCGGTGGTCGGTGGCACGGCGTGACCCTACCTGT
>JALQUH010000236.1 GCA_023263845.1 Candidatus Nanopelagicales bacterium
GTTCGCTGTAGTTGCGCATGTCCACGAGGGAGACATGGCGCACGTAAGCGGGTGAGTCAGTCACCTCAGCCAGCGAGGCGCACCGGCATAAGCAGGTAGCGGTAGTCGCTGTCTGCCTCGGCTCCGCCGGTTAAGACAGCCGGCCGCGTGGGTTGGGTGAAATTCATCGTCGTGGTCGTTGAGCCGAGGGCGCTGAGCCCATCGAGTAGATACTGCGGATTGAAGGCTATCTCGAGCGCTTCACCTTCGAAGTTGCATTCAAGACTCTCCGTCGCTTGGGCGTCGTCGCCAGCACCAGCCCGCAAGATCAACTCCGATCCGGTGAACTCCAGACGTACCGGTGTGTTGCGCTCGGCTACGAGTGCAACGCGCTTCACTGAATCGGTCAGCTCCTCGGTCGACATGGTTGCGGAGGACAAAGTCTCGCTCGGAAGGAGGGAGCGGTACTTCGGAAACTCACCGTCAAGGAGGCGTGTCGTCGTCCGTCTGCCTTCACCCTCAAACCCCATGAGGCCCTCACTGCTCACCGCGAGTGACAGTTGAACCACGTCGACACCAGCGAGGGCTTTTGCGGTGTCGGCAAGGATCCGAGCTGGGACGAGGGCATGGGACTCGATGCCGGGAAGCGCTGGATCCCAGGCAAGCTCACGGACGGCCAAGCGGTAGCGATCCGTTGCGGCCAGGGTGATCGTGCTGGCCTCCACTTCGACGCGAATGCCCGTCAGAGTCGGCAGGGTGTCGTCGCGTCCAGCGGCAATGGCCACCTGGGCGACCGCCGCGGCGAACTCGGCCCCCGGGATGGTCCCTGAGGACTCGGGCATGGCCGGCAGACTCGGGTAGTCCTCCACCGGAAAGGTCGGCAGGGCGAACACCGACTTGCCACAGGTCACGGCTACCCGTGAGCCATCTAGTGCGAGGTTGACCGGAGCAGCCGGTAAGGCGCGGGTGATATCGGCGAGGAGTCGACCGGGTACGAGTGCGCGGCCAGACTCGGCAACGTCGGCGGCCACGACCACACGAGAAGACGTCTCATAGTCGAAACTCGACACAACGATGCCGTCGCCATCAGCCTCCAGAAGCAAGCCGGCCAGGATCGGTAGCGACGGTCGGCTCGGCAGGGTGCGAGCGGCCCATGCGACAGAGTCGGCGAGCACGTCTCGCTCCACTCGAAACTTCACGGTGACCTCCGGTCTGGGGCGCAGGGCGCGTCCGTAGGCGCGCCATCCTGCCACCCGACTGCGGTGCGGGCTAGTGCGGTGGGCAGCCAACACCAAAGGACTCATAGAGATGTGCACAGGGGCATTGGTGATGGTTGTTGAGGGGATAGTACGAATAGGGGTTCGTCGTCATCATCGCGTCGGTGGATGACGTGGATGACACGGAAACGCCCACGTCATGAGGCGTGCCGGACTACACAGGGGCTGTGGACAGGCTGTGGATGGGCGGCATGGGTGCGCGGCGCTAGCGCCGGAAGGCTTGTCAGCATCCACGGATCCCTGGGTGCTTGTCCACGGTGGACAGATGGAAAACCTATCAAGGAGGCGGGTTATCCACAGGCCGTCCCCAGGTGGGGAAGGGGTTAGGAGCGGGCCTGGGACTTGATGCGGGCGGTGAGATCAGCCACCTGGTTGTACAGGCTGCGGCGCTCGCCGATGAGCTTGCGGATCTTGCGGTCGGCGTGCATGACGGTTGTGTGGTCGCGTCCCCCGAACGCCTGACCGATCTTCGGCAGGGAGAGATCGGTTAGTTCACGACAGAGATACATGGCGATCTGGCGGGCGGTGACAAGTACCCGTGAGCGGGAGGAGCCGCATAGGTCGTCGACCGTCACCCCGAAGTAGGCGGCGGTGGTGGTCATGATCTGAGCCGCGGTGATCTCCGGACCGGTGTCCGTGGGGAAGAGGTCCTTCAACACGAGTTCGGCTACTCCGATGTCAACCGGGGAGCGGTTCAAGGAAGCGAACGCGGTCACACGGATGAGAGCACCTTCAAGTTCACGGATGTTGCTACTGACCTTCGAGGCGATGAGCTCGAGCACCTCCGGTGGGGCTGACAGCCTTTCCTGCGCACTCTTCTTGCGAAGAATGGCGATTCGTGTCTCAAGGTCGGGCGGCTGGACGTCAGTGGTCAGACCCCACTCGAAGCGCGAGCGCATCCGATCTTCAAAATCCTGCAATTGTTTTGGGGGCAGGTCCGAGGTGACCACGATCTGCTTGTTGGCGTTATGCAGTGTGTTGAAGGTATGGAAGAACTCCTCCTGGGTCTGCACTTTTCCAGAGAGGAATTGGATGTCGTCGACGAGGAGCACATCGATGTCGCGATAGCGGCGCTGGAAGGTAGCGGCCTTGTCGTCGCGGATTGAGTTGATGAATTCGTTGGTGAACTCCTCAGAACTCACGTACCTAACACGCGTGCCCTTGTAGAGGGTTCGGGCGTAGTGACCGATGGCGTGCAGGAGATGAGTCTTGCCCAGGCCAGATCCGCCATAGACGAACAATGGGTTGTATGCCTTCGCCGGTTGCTCCGCGACCGCGACGGCGGCCGCGTGGGCAAAGCGGTTGGACGAGCCGATAACGAAGGTGTCGAAGGTGTATTTCGCGTTCAGGTGCCCTTCCTCGCCGCGGCCCTGCGCGGGGGTGGCGGGGTCGGTCCACGCCTGATTCGCCGTGGCCGGTTCCTGGTAGGTGGCGTCAGCGACCTCGTCCTCGTCCTCATCGTGAGTGATTGCCGGGTCAACAGTCACCGCGAGACGTACGTCGTGGCCGAGTTGAGCAGACAAGGCCGCGGTGACGACGGGCCGAAGGCGGGTTTCGAGGACGTCCTTGGTGAATTCGTTGGGCGCCGCGATCAAGGCGGTGTCCTCAACGAGACCGAGCGGTCGGGTCAGGGCCATGAAGGCGCGCTGTTGTGGGGTGAGGGTGCCGTCGGCGAGGGAGTCCAAGGCAAGAGTCCATACATCGGCCAGGGAGGCTGACTGCTCCACCAGAACCTCCCATTCTTCTCACTCGTCACACAGATCCCACAGGTTATCCACACGTGTGGACAAGATGAGAGTCGTTATCCACGGCCACACGGAGCGTGCTCGGTGACCCTAGCCCCCTGCCTGTGGACGACGTCAAGGGGCTGCCGCCTATCCTGTGGAGGACAGCCCAGAAACGGTCAGGCCGCATTTGATCGAAAGGGCACCGGTCTGTACCCTCAAGGGGCTTGTCCGTCGATCCCGCCTCGCGGAGTCGGGCAAGATCCATATCGAGTTCGGGAGTTTGTCATGTCGAAGCGCACGTTCCAGCCCAACAATCGTCGTCGGGCGCGCACGCACGGCTTCCGTACCCGCATGCGCACCCGCGCCGGCCGCGCCATCCTCTCGGCCCGCCGCGGCAAGGGCCGCGCTCGCCTCTCAGCCTGATCGGTTCGGGGACTTTCCCCCAGCGGTGCTTCCCCGTCAGCAACGTCTCGCGCCAAGCGTCCTCATCAAGGACACGATTCGTCGTGGCCGACGTTCCCGCAGTGGCGCGCTGGTGGTCCATTTTCTGCTCGTCCCTGACCAGGAGGCTCCGAGCCGCGCCGCCTTCGCCGTCGGACGTTCCGTGGGCAATTCAGTCGACCGACACCGGATCACGCGCCAACTGCGTGCCATAACCACGCCACTCCTACACGACCTACCGCTCGGAACCCAGATGGTCATCCGAGCTCTGCCCGAGGCAAGGGGGGCATCGAGTGGACAGCTCGCCGCCGACCTCCACGACGCCCTGAACAAGATTCCCCTCGGCTCGGCTCCCATAGGCGAGGCTTCCGAATCCGCGGGACCACGGGCCGGGTGGCGGCGGTTGCTGTGGTTTATCGGGTGGCCCATCCGAGCGCTGCTACTCGCCCTCATCTGGGTCTACCGGAACACCATTTCCCCTATTCTCCCCCCGACGTGTCGCTACCACCCGAGTTGCTCGGCGTACGCCTTCGGTGCATTGCAGCGTCACGGTGCTGCCAAAGGATTCGTCCTGGCATCCTGGCGGGTGCTGCGCTGCAACCCCTTCACGCCGGGTGGGCTGGACCCGGTTCCGCCACGAGGTCGATGGCGGCCGGACATCGAGCCCGACGGCACCCCTCGCGTTACCCCCACGCAGGTCGCCTAATACTCTGTGCCATTGACGGCACAGTGCCGTCCGTACCTGTCATTTTCACGGAGCCCTGAGTGTTCATCATCGACTGGATCGGGACCGGCGTTAGCTGGGTCTTGGTGCAGTTCCACTCGTTGTTCACCTTCTTCGGGATGGACCCCGCGAGCGGTTGGACGTGGACGTTTTCCATCGTCGGCCTCGTTATCGTCATCCGCATCCTCCTCATCCCGCTGTTCGTCAAGCAGATCAAGGCGCAGCGCAATCTGCAGATCATCCAGCCGAAGATCAAAGAGATTCAGAAGAAGTACGCCGGAGATCGCGAGCGGCAGTCGCAGGAAATGATGAAGGTCTACAAGGAGACCGGTACCAATCCACTGGCCTCCTGCCTACCGATTCTCCTGCAAGCACCGATCTTCTTCGCGCTCTTCCGGGTGCTGCAAGGCATCGCGATGTACAACACCGAGGATCCCGGCTATACCGCTCCCGGTGTCTTTGCGTGGGATCAGTACGCCTCACTTTTGCCACAGGCCCACGAGGCGTCGATCTTCGGTGTTCCACTCTATGGCTACTTCATGGGAGCGGATGAGGTCGCGGCGGACGGTTTCGACCCACTCAATACGCGCGTTCTGTCCCTCATCCTCATCATCTTGATGACGGCGACAACATTCCTCACCCAGCGTCAATTGATCGTCAAGAACTCGGCCCCGGACAATCCGATGGTCAAGCAGCAGAAAATCCTGCTATATGTCTTCCCCGTCATCTTCGCCGTGGGTGGCATCAACTTCCCCATCGGCGTTCTCATCTACTGGCTGACCACCAACCTGTGGACGATGGCCCAGCAGTTCTATGTCATCCGTAACAATCCACAACCCGGTACTCCCGCCTTCGAGGCATGGGAGGCCCGCAAGGCCGCCAAGGGCGCACGTAAGAACGGCGATGCCGCCGCCGTCGAGGACGAGGTCGTCGAGGTTGAGCCGGTGCAACGGGTCCAACCCAAGCGAAAGTCCCGCAGTGAGCGGAACAAGAGCAGCGGTACCAAGCCGAAGGGAACCTCCTCATGACGAGCACCAAAGAGACCGCGGGCCTGTTGGAAAAGGAGGGCGACGCGGCGGCTGACTATCTAGAGGCCCTACTCGATATCGCCGATCTCGATGGCGATATCGACATTGACGTTGAGGGGGATCGCGCCCAGGTGTCGATCCTGGAGATCACCAAGGGTGATCTGTCCAACCTTGTGGGCGACGACGGGCAGGTGCTCGAGGCGCTGCAGGAGTTGGCGCGCCTCGCAGCCAGCCAGGCAACCGGTGAGCGCTCCCGACTCATGCTGGATATCGCCGGTTTCCGTCTCGCGCGCCGACAGGAACTCGAAGCATTGGCCAAGTCCGCGATCGACGAGGTGACGTCAACCGGTGAGCCGGTACGTCTGGCAGCGATGAATGCCTTCGAGCGCAAAGTGGTCCATGACGTCGTGACTGAGTCGGGGCTCATGAGTGAGTCCGAGGGCGTCGACCCTGATCGGCGCATCGTCATCAAGCCTGCCGAGGGCTGAGTAGGTCACCGTGTCGCTCCTTCCGGAGGCGCCGGAGATCGCACCACGCATCGTCCCGAATGCCGAAGCCCTAAAAACCCTTGCGGCGTATGGGGAATTCCTCGCCGGTCCTGGTGTGGATCGGGGACTGATCGGCCCACGTGAAGTGCCGCGTCTGTGGGATCGACACCTGCTGAACTGTGCCGTTGCAGCAGAGTTAGTTCCCGCTGGCGCCCAAGTGATTGACGTCGGATCTGGTGCGGGCTTGCCCGGCATGGTGTGGGCGATCGTGCGACCAGATCTTCGGGTCATTTGCCTGGAACCTCTGCAACGCCGCACGACGTTCCTTGAGGAGATCGTCGACGAGCTTGCTCTTGCTGGGCAGGTTCGCGTAGTGCGGGCGCGCGCGGAAGACGTCGTCAGGGGGCGTGGACCAGTGACGTCGCTACGGGCAGGAGTCGTCACCGCTCGAGCGGTGGCGGCATTGGACAAGTTGGTGAACTGGACGGTCCCTCTGCTGGAACCGGGCGGGGTATTGCTGGCCTTGAAGGGCCGCTCGGCTCCGGAGGAAATACAGGCGGCCCGCGACACACTGAGCAGGCTCGGT
Organism: Candidatus Nanopelagicales bacterium; assembly: GCA_023263845.1. Classification (GTDB taxonomy): domain Bacteria; phylum Actinomycetota; class Actinomycetes; order S36-B12; family S36-B12; genus Mxb001. Next base: position 6,251 of record JALQUH010000236.1, read on the forward strand.
GTTGACGAGGTGGAGATTGTGGAGTGTGGGGTCGGCGAGATTGATCCACCGACAACCGTGGTTCGAGCGTGGAGGGCCCGTTGAGTATTCGAGTGAGTGTGGTGGGCGCAACCGGGTGGACCGGCCGTGCGGTTGCTGAAGGTGTCCTGCGGGCGGCGGACCTGGAGTTGGTGAATGCGGTCACGCGGTCATCGGCGGGCTTGGACCTCGGTGTCGCCTGGGGCATCGAACCCAACGGCCTGCCGGTGTTGGGCGACGTCGCGTCGGCAGCGGCGCAGGTGGACGTCGTGGTGGACTACACCTCCGCGTCGGCAACGAAGGGAATCGTGCTCGAAGCCCTGAGTGCAGGAGCTGGCGTTGTGGTTGGTTCGTCCGGAATGTCCGGTTCGGACTACGAGGATGTGGATGAGGCGGCGCGGGCGGCAGGTCGCGGGGTGGTGGCCGCGGGCAACTTCTCAGTGACGGCAGCCATGGCCAAGGCTGCGGCGACACTCGTGGCTCCTTTCCTTCCACACCGGGAGATCATCGACTTCGCCTCCTACGGCAAGCCGGACTCCCCCAGTGGCACCGCGCGCGAGTTGGCTGAGGCGCTCGGGGGGCTCGGCCGATCCCCATTGGCGCGGCCCATCGAGGAGACGCAAGGCTTCCCAGAGGCGCGCGGGGCCGACATCGCGGGTACCCAGGTGCATTCAGTGCGGCTGCCAGGGTTTGTGGTGTCGACTGAGGTGGTTTTTGCCATGCCCGATGAGCGGTTGGTGATTCGGCATGATGCCGGCGGTTCCGCTGAGCCGTATGTGGCCGGGACTTTGCTGGCCATCAGGGCGGTACCGCAGGTGGTGGGCCTGGTTCGTGGGCTCGACAGCCTGCTCCTCAATCGCCCCTAGTACGGGGAGCCCACCACCCCCTGGCGCCCAGTCAATACCGGGCGGCAGAATGGGGGGATGACACGGGACCTCGTAGGGCTGGGATGGCCTGTTTCACGTGAAACAACGAACGCCCCACCCCCTGATGTTTCCCGTGAAACATCCGCGGGACTGGGGTGGCCGAACGAGCCACGTCCACTGCCCCCACCGCAGGCTCCGGGGAGCGGGCACCCCCAGGCTGCCCCGTGACACGGGTCTTCGCGGTCGCGAATCAAAAGGGCGGAGTGGGTAAGACCACGACCACCGTGAACCTCGCGGCTGCCCTTGCCGCCAGTGGTCAACACGTCCTCGTCGTCGATCTTGATCCTCAGGGCAATGCGTCGACCGCCCTCGGCGTGGACCACCACAGCGGCGTACTCAGTACCTATGAGGTGCTGACACAGGACACGCCCCTGGCACAGATCGTCCAGGAGTGTCCTGAAGGAGAGGGGCGTCTGTGGCTGGCCCCGGCGACCATCGACCTTGCGGGGGCGGAGATCGAACTGGTTTCCATGGTTGCCCGGGAGGGCCGGCTAGACAGGGCCATTACGCGCTTCCTGCCGACCTACGAGCAGGGCCATGGCCATGAGATCGACATCGTCATCATCGACTGCCCGCCCAGTCTGGGCTTGCTCACCTTGAACGCCATGGTGGCCGCCCGGGAGCTGCTCTTGCCGATCCAGTGCGAGTACTACGCCCTGGAGGGGGTGTCGCAGTTGCTGCGCACCATTGACCTCGTCACGGCGCACCTGAATCCCGAACTGAAGGTCGGTGCGGTACTTCTCACCATGTACGACGGTCGCACTCGGCTATCGGCGCAGGTGGTCCAGGAGGTGCGGGCGCACTTTGGGTCGATCGTGCTGCCCACACTTATCCCCAGGTCGGTGCGGCTGTCCGAAGCGCCCTCATACGGACAAACCGTCCTCGCCTATGACCCAGGTTCCTCGGGCGCATTGGCATATGCCGAGGCGGCACACGAGCTCATCAACAATGTTGGACAGTGACCCATCATGACTTTCCCACAGGGTTATCCACAGCCACGAAGGCATTCACCTCACCGGATAGGAGACTGACATGGCTGAGCCACGTCGTGGCCTAGGGCGCGGACTCGGTGCCCTCATCCCGGCCGCCGATGAAAGTGCGTCCGCGGTGCAGGTCGATGCGACGTATCTCGAAGTTGATCCGAATGACATCGTGCCCAACCCCCGACAGCCACGGCAGGTGTTTGACGAGGATGCGATGGCTGAGCTCGTGTTCTCGGTGCGCGAGATCGGCCTACTGCAACCGGTAGTGGTGCGTCGACGTGCAGACGGGCCACCCTTTGAACTCATCGCCGGGGAGCGTCGCTGGCGAGCCTGTCAAGAAGCCGGGCTCACCGCGATTCCGGTCATTGTGCGCGAGACCACGGACGACAATCTGCTCCGCGAAGCGTTGCTGGAGAACCTTCACCGCGCCCAACTTAATCCGCTGGAAGAGGCAGCGGCCTACCAGCAACTGTTGGCTGATTTCGGTGGCACACAAGAGGAATTGGCTCAACGCCTCGGCCGCTCTCGACCACAGGTGGCCAACACCTTGCGTCTATTGAAGTTGCCCCCCGGTGTGCAGCGGCGAGTTGCCGCGGGAGTTATCAGTGCCGGACACGCGCGCGCCCTTCTGTCCCTGGAAGACCCCGATCAGATGGAGAATCTTGCCGAGCGGATCGTGGCAGAAGGTCTATCGGTGCGGTCCACCGAGGAGATCGTCCTGCTCGGTGATGATGGCGAACCACGACGCAAGCGCTCGACACGCAATCGGTCGACGACCTCGCCGCAGATGGCAGAACTTTCCGACGAAGTCTCAGGTCGTCTGGCTGATCGGTTGGATACGCGTGTCCGCGTCGAAGGTGCCAAGAACGTGTCCGTACGCGGTCGGCTGGTCATCGAGTTCGCCGACGCCGAGGACCTGCGAAGGATCGTCGAACTGCTCGACTAGGTGACCCTTCCCCAACGCACCGCGTGGTCGGGTACCCCTAGTGGACGCGTGAGCTGATGAACTCCTCCGCGCTCTGGCGGGTGTGCGCGTGGAGGGCCGCATCGATCTGGTCGGTGGACCCCGAGGAGATGGCCCTAACGAGCGCGCCATGCAGATCGATGGCCCGATTCGGGTCGCTGCGCATGGCCTGATCCTGTGCGAGGACCAGCGTCGACAGCGACTCCACGGTTGGCCACAGCCGGATCAGGGTGTCGTTGTGGGCCGCCATCCACATGGCTCGGTGGAAGGCGACGTGTGCGGTGTGTTGTGCGAGAGGGTCGGGATCGGTTCCCAAAGACGCATAGGTGTCCCATGCCGAGCTGAGCTCGTCGATGCGCGCAGGGTCCTGTGCGATGGCGGTGGCGGCAAGTCGATCGAGCAGGAGCCGTGTCTCTGCCAGATCCCTAATGGCGGTGGCGTCAAGACGGGCGACGCTGAAGCCTCGATGCGGCTCCTGCTCACACAATCCCTCGTGAGTGAGCAGCAGCAGGGCCTCACGGAGAGTGGGTCGGCTCACGCCAAGGTCAGCAGCCAAGGCCACCTCACGAAGCTTTTGTCCGGGGGCCAGCTCGCCGAGAATGATGGCTCGGCGTATGCCCTGCGCCGCGAACTCACGACGGGTGCGCGGGATACTCGCAGGGGACGCCACGGAGAAACTGTATGACAATCTTGACCACCTTGGCCCCGCGTCTTAGTCTGCAGATTGTCTAACAATATGAAGGAAGGTCCCATGCGCGTGGTGATCGTCGGGGCGGGCCTGCTGGGCCTGACCCTCGGCTATGAACTCGCCCAGCGCGGCGCTGCGGTCGAGGTCCTCGATTCGCGCGCCAGTGGACTTGGGGCATCGGCTGTGAACGCCGGCTGGGTAGTACCGGCGGCCGGTGCTCCCGTACCCGCTCCCGGGCTGGTGCTGAAGTCATTGAAGTGGATGACACGGAAGGACTCCCCGCTCTACATCAAGCCGTCACTTGATCCGGCGCACGTCAGGTTCATGGTGCGAATGTGGAGGCACTGCAATAGCCGCGACTTCCGTGAAGGATTCGCCGCGCAACTTGCACTTGCGGAGTCCACTAACGAGATGCTCGATGACTACGTCCGTGACGGGGTGACCTTCGAGTCGCATTCGTCCGGACTCCTCATGGCCTTCCTAGATCGGCACAACCTCAACCACCACCTCGACGAACTGGACATTGCCGCATCCTTCGGTCTTGATCCGCAAGTGCACCTCGGCGATGCCGTACGCGAGATCGAGCCGGCTCTACGGGACGGGATGGGCGGTGGCATCTACTTCCCGCATGAGCGACACCTCGACCCCGTTCAGCTCACCACGAGTCTGCGCCGACGTATTATCGAACTCGGTGGAACCATCACCGAGAATTCACCGGTCGATCGAGTAGAGCGTCTGGACGAGCGCATCGTTGCCATTCGCAGCGGCGAGCAACGCTTCGCCGGTGACGCGTTCGTTGTCGCGGCCGGGGCCTGGAGTGGCCGGGTGGCCGGACTCTTCGGCAGTCCCCTTCCCATCAGGCCCGGCAAGGGCTACGCCGTGGACATCACACCACCACCCATCCGGTTGCAGGGCGCCATCAACCTCTCCGATGCCAAAGTCGCTGTCACGCCGTACGACGGACGCCTACGCCTTTCCGGCACGATGGAGTTCGCCGGCCTGGATGAGGTCGTCAACGACGCTCGTGTGCAGGCCATCGCCCACGCACCAGGTGCCTACTTCCCCGACTATGTGGCGCCTTCACCGGTGCCGGTGGCTGGTGGGGGCATGCGTCCGATGACCCCAGACGGTCTCCCCATCATCGGATCACTGCCCGGCACGGACAACGCCTTTGTCTCGAGCGGTCACGGCATGCTCGGTCTCACTCTGGCACCTGGCACCGCGCGCGCCCTTGCCACCCGCATCCTCGGTGGGGCACTTCCACCGCGGCTGCTGCCCTTCAGGCCTGCCCGATTCATCCGCCAGGCACGACACATGCCGGCACTCACCCCCTCTGGAGCACATCGATGAGCATCACCACGTAGAGGACTTGAACAAATATTGTAATGATCCACATAGCGTAGAACTAGTTTAACTAGACTGTCAGTAGTAGGAAACTTTGGTAGTCTACTAAAGAAGTCTGTGCCTACCATTTTCTTAAGCTCGAATGTTTTTAGGATCATTATAAATTAATAAAAATTATTATATCATCCGTTATTTTCTTTATTAAGTTATCCTCAACATCTTTTTGATAAACTGATAAATCAAATTTATTTTCTATATTGTTGTAAGAAAAA
>JALQUH010000249.1 GCA_023263845.1 Candidatus Nanopelagicales bacterium
GGCCACGGGGTCAGCCTAGGCTGTGATGGCGAGCGTCGGCGAGCCTCGCAGGTATGGAGGAGGCAGATGAACCTCACGGTGGAGGACATCGTGGCGTCACCTGAGTTCGCCGCGCGCGTGGCCGCGCTCGCCGAGTCGACCGGTCGCATGCCGGCTGATGTCGAGGCCGACGCCACCGGCTGCCTCAAGGAACTCGTCGCGACCATCGAGCCGCGCAGCACCAAGGCCTGGGATCGCTTCGGCGCCTGGCTGTCGCGGTCGTACTCCGTGGATGCTTCGACGGACAATCTCAGCAGCATCCGGGCGCTCGGCCTGAAGCACTCGCTGGTCTTCCTGCCCAACCACCGCTCCTACCTCGACCCGCTCGTCCTGCGTCGTGTCTTAAGTCGTCAGGGCTTCCCGCCGGACTTCATCCTCGGCGGCATGAACCTGGCGATGTGGCCGGCGTCGGAGTTGGCCAAGCGCGCGGGTCTCATCTTCATCCGTCGCAGCACTCGAGACGATCCGGTCTATCCGGTGATGATGCGTCTGTACCTCGGCTTCCTGCTGAAGGAGCACGCCAATTTGGAGTGGTACTTCGAGGGGGGTCGAACCCGCACCGGGAAGTTGCGCCCGCCACGCATGGGCGTGCTGCGCTATCTCCTCGATGCTTTCGTCGAGAATGAGTCCGAACGTCCCCAAGGTGCTCCGCCCGAAGACGTGTACGTCGTTCCCGTGTCGATCGTCTACGACCAGCAGCACGAGGTGGAGGCCATCTCCTTCGAGGACGGCGGTGGCAAGAAGACACCTGAGAGCTTCCGCTGGCTCTTCGGCTTCGCCAAGGCCCAGTCGATTCGGCGCGGTCAGGTACACGTGCGCTTCGGTGATCCGCTGTCCCTGCAGAGCGTGGTCGACGATGCGCGCGAACGAGCGGGCTCAGCCGATCCCACCACCGTCGTGCCTCGCGTGGCCTTCGAGATCGCCAACCGCATCAATGACGCGACCCCCATCACCCCGTCGGCCCTCATCACCTTTGCTCTACTGGACAACGATGGTCGAGCGCTCACCCTCGGCGAACTCCTCGACGTGCTCGATCCCCTGCTCTCCTACGTGCGTCGGCGCGGACTGCCCGTGACCTCCAATATCGATCTCGCCCGACCCGATGGTCTGCGCCAGGCGCTCGGCACACTGCAGCGCGAGGGCGTCGTCGAGGTCTACGACGGTGGCACCGAGCCGGTGTATGCCGTGGCGCCGAACCGATTCCACGAAGCAGCCTTCTATCGCAACACGCTCGCGCACTGGTTCGTCTATCGCGCCATTGCTGAGAACGCACTACTCGCCGGAGCTGAAACGGGCGGAGATGTCTTCGAGCGCACCTGGCAGGAGGCGCTGGGCCTGCGCGACCTGTTGAAGTTCGAGTTCTTCTTCCCGCGCAAGAGGGAGTTCGCCGAGCAGATTCGTCGCGAGGTCGACCTGGCAAGGCCGGGGTGGGAAACCGAAGTCATGGGGCGTGAACAGGTGCTGGAGGCCCTCGACCAATCCCATCTCTACGTGTCGCACCGCATTATCGGCCCCTTCCTCGAGGCCTATCTCGTCGTGGCCAAGCAGCTGGCCGAATGCGAGCCCGGCGTTCCCGTCGACCAGGACGCCTTCGTGCAGGACTGCCTTGGCATTGCGCGACAGTCCTGGCTCATGCATCGGCTGCATAGCCCTGAGTCGATCTCGCGGGATCTCATGCAAGGGGCGATGAAACTCGCGAACAACCGGGGCCTGCTCGGTGTTGGCGGTGCGGATCTGCGCAAGGCGCGCGAGGATTTTCGCGATGAACTGCAGGAGGCGGTGGAGCGCATCGGCGTCGTACGCCGAGCGGCCATGGCCCAAATCGAGGGTGATGGTCGACGCACCGTTTCCCGCATCATGCGAAGGGGTTGAGAGTGCCGGACGTTGACGGCCTGCTCGCCGAGATCGACTCATCACCCGAGGGACCGCACATCGCGGCATTCTTCGACTTCGATGGCACCCTCATTGACGGCTACTCCGCCGTCGCGTACTTCAGGGACCGCCTCATGGCGCGTGATGTCGGTACGCAGGAGTTGCTCAAGTCAGTCGCCGAGAGCGTCAACGTCGAGATGCGTGGTCGTGATGTGCATCGCCTGGTGGAGATTGCGGTTGGCGCCCTCGGCGGTCGGACCGTCGATGATGTCAACAAGATGGGTGAACGCCTCTTCCGAAAGAGCATCGCGCAGATGATCTTCCCCGAGGCGCGACTGCTCGTGGAGGCGCACAAGCGGCGCGGTCACACGGTCGTCATGGCGTCGTCGGCGCTGACCTTCCAAACGTCCGCTGCCGCTCGCGATCTGGACATCGACGACGTGCTGTGCACGCGGCTGGAGAGCCGGGACGGCGTACTCACCGGGTTGGTCGATGGGCCGGTCCTGTGGGGGGAGGCCAAGGCGAGCGCGGTGCGCGAGTTTGCCGCCGAGCGCGGCATTGACCTTGCGCAGTCGTTCGCATATGGAAATGGCACCGAGGACCTGATCTATCTGGCTACGGTGGGTCGCCCGCATCCCCTCAATCCCACCGATGCGTTGGCCGCCGCCGCGGTGGAGCGTGGTTGGCCGATGGCGCGGCTGAGTAGGCCGCAGCACCTGTCACCGGAGTTGGTCGTACGCAGTGCGGCGGCGTACGCCGGTGCGGCGGCGGGTCTGGTGGCGGGTCTCGCGCTGGGCGCGGTCAATCGAGACCGGAGCACCGCGATTGGCGTCACGGCATCGGTGGGCTCGGAGTTGGCGCTCGCCGCGGCCGGCGTCGAGATGGACGTCGTCGGTGCGGAGAATCTCTGGGCAGCGCGTCCCGCGGTCTTCATCTTCAACCACCAGAGCCAGTTGGATGTGATCATCCTGGCCGCGCTGCTGCGCGAAGACTTCACCGGTGTGGCGAAGAAGGAGTTGAAGAACGACCCGGTCTTTGCGCCGCTGGGATGGCTCGCCGATGTTGCCTTTGTCGACCGCGCCAACACCGAGGAGGCCAAGAAGGCCCTCGAGCCAGCGGTCGAGGCATTGCGCGAAGGCCGCTCTCTGGCGATGGCCCCGGAGGGCACTCGGTCGGCGACGCCGCGGCTCGGTCCGTTCAAGAAGGGTGCCTTCCACGTCGCCATGCAGGCCGGCGTACCGATCGTGCCGATCGTCATCCGCAATGCTGGTGAGTTGATGCCGTCGCATGGGGTCTTGATTTCATCCGGTCGGCTCGACGTCGCGGTGCTGCCGCCGATCCCGACGACCGATTGGACCCGCGAGGACATCGGTCCGGAGGTCGAACGGGTCCGTCAGATGTTCCTCGACACCCTCGCCGACTTCCCCCGTTAGGTGGCCGAGGCCCGTACGACGGTGATGCCGGGGGGTTGATCCGGGGTTCCGATGAGGGCAAAGGCGTCCGGTACCCCGTCGAGCTCGATCGTCTGGCCGATCAGCAGATCGGGACGCAG
>JALQUH010000091.1 GCA_023263845.1 Candidatus Nanopelagicales bacterium
AGTACAGCATGTCGTGGAAAATTCCGATGGCTCTTCGGACCATCGGAATCCAGCGCTTCGTGCCGATCTGCTTTCTCGCCGCCTCGCCGAGGACGATGTCGATGCTGCGCGTCTTGGAGAAGGGCCCGTGGGACAACTCGAAATGAGGGAGCAGGTGGCCGTCGTAAAACAGAGCCGTGCCCACGCCGGTACCAAGTGTCATGACGAACTCAAGGCCCTGGCCCTGTACGACAGCAGCGCCCTGCACGTCGGCGTCATTGGCTACGAGTACCGGCAGATCGAAGGCGTGGGCGAGGGCATCAGCGAGATGGAAGCCGTGCCACTGCGCCTGCAGATTGGGATCGGGCGGCCCGCCGTATACGGCGCGAGACAGTGATGGCACCTCGAGGACGACTCCGTGACGTACCAACCCGGGAAATCCCACCGAGACGCGCAGGTGGTCGCCGAGGGGAGCGGTCAGATTGACCAGGGATTCCACAAGTTTTTCCGGCGGGCACGGGTAGGGGGTTGGGATCTTCACACGCTCGCTCGACATTGCACCGTCGGCGTCGACGATGGCGGCTTTGAGGCCGGTGCCGCCCACGTCAATGGAAAGCGTGTGAACGTCGTGCGGCCACGTGGTGGGCATCGTCGTCATGGTCGGCCTCCCAGGCGTCAGGGCAGGGTCAGGATCTCCGCACCGGACTCGGTGACGAGGATCGTGTGTTCGAATTGTGCGGTCAGCAGCCGATCTTTGGTGACGACCGTCCAACCGTCATCCCAGATCTCATAGTCATAGGTTCCCAGGGTGATCATCGGTTCGATGGTGAAGGTCATTCCGGTTTCCATCACGCTGTCGTAGCGCTCATCGTCGTAGTGCGGGATGACCAGCCCGCTGTGGAACGACGTGCCGATGCCGTGGCCGGTGAAGTCGCGAACCACGCCGTAGTCGAAGCGCCGCGCGTAGCTTTCGATGACCCGACCGATGACGTTGATGGGTCGGCCGGGCGCCACTGCCTTGATGGCCCGGTGAGTTGCCTCGCGGGTCCGCTCAATGAGAAGACGGGCGTCTTCGGCGATCTCACCGACGGGGAAGGTCGCGTTGGTGTCGCCGTGCACGCCGCCGATGAAGGCGGTGATATCGATGTTGCAGATATCGCCCTCGACGAGCACGGTCGAGTCCGGGATCCCATGGCAGATGACCTCGTTGAGGGACGTGCACAGGGACTTGGGGAATCCGCGGTAGCCCAGTGTCGACGGGTAGGCCCCGTGATCAAGAAGGAACTCATGGCCGATGCGATCGAGCTCGTCGGTGGTGACACCCGGTTCGATCGCCTCGCCGACAGCCGCGAGTGCCGCAGCAGCGAGTTGGCCCGCCACGCGCATGCGCCCGATCGTCTCGGGGTCCTTGATCTCGCTGCCGACGAATCGCTCAGGTGCTGGTCGGTCGACGTATTCGGGTCGCGGGATCGACGCCGGGACCGGACGACGCGGCGACACGGTGCCAGGGACGAGCGCGGTTCGTGCAGCGGACATGAGGGCAGTCTAGGCGCCGCCACGAAATGTGCGCTTGCGCACGAAGGGCCCGCACCAAAAGGTGCGGGCCCTTCGTGCTGTTGGGTGCTTAGCGCTTGCGAGCCGGAGCGCGCTTGGCGGCCTTGCGAGCCGGAGCGCGCTTGGCGGCCTTGCGAGCCGGAGCGCGCTTGGCGGCCTTGCGAGCCGGAGCGCGCTTGGCGGCCTTG
>JALQUH010000109.1 GCA_023263845.1 Candidatus Nanopelagicales bacterium
CGGTGGTTGCCCCCGTCGATTCGGGCGGCCGCCTGGAAGTGGGGCGAGACCAAGGCGGCGCGCACCGCCCCGGGATCCATCGCCAAAGGCGGCTCACCGCTGCCGTCGTCGATCACGCAGGCCAGCCAGCGGTTGGGGCCGGCGATGCCCGCCTCCGGCAGCGAAACCCGATACGAGATCGCGAATGCTGATCGCTCCTGCACCCTCGATGTTCGCCGGCCTTGACTCGAGTCGGACGACGTGTGGTTGCTCCAGTTGCAGTTCGGCTGCGTCCTCAATGGTGACGATGCGCTGATCCTCGGGAATGAAGGAGGACAACACATTCAATGTGGTCGTCTTGCCCGAGCCCGTCCCTCCACTGATGAGGATGTTGCGACGCCCAACGACGCAATCGCGAAGGAACTGCAAGGACTTGGGCGTCACCGTGCCCAGCGCCACGAGATCCTCAACACCCATGATTTCCCTGGCAAACTTGCGAATCGTCAGCGACGAACCGTCGACGGCGACTGGTCGAATGACGGCATTCACGCGAGATCCATCGGGCAGACGCGCATCCACCATGGGACTCGCCTCGTCGACTCTCCGACCCACGCGCGACACGATGCGGTCAATGATTTCTCGTAGATGGCGCTCATTGACAAATCGCACATTGGTGGGCTCGATCCGACCCCGCCGCTCGACGTACACATGGTCATAGCCATTGACCATGATTTCGGTGATCGAGGAGTCCCGCAGTAGTGGCTCAAGAGGGCCGAGCCCGAGGATGTCGTCGATGATCTCCTGGACTAGGCGCGAGCGCTCGGTCGAGGAAAGTGACTCCTCATCGCCCTTCACTGCCTCCTGGATGACGTCGAACACCGCGTCCTGCAGGGCAGCCCTGTCCAGATCAGCCGAGTACAGTTGCGATCCGAGTCGTTCTACGAGCCGTGCGTGCACATCGCGCTTGAATTGCTCGCGGGCGCCGAGGCGGTGCTCGACGTTCACCTCGACCCCGGCTACTTGAGCCGCGCTCGCACCAGACACCTGTCCGAGTCGCTCTGCGAGACCCATCTCAGCGCTTCCTACGCCAGAAGCGGCGCCGCTTGGCGGGAACGGGAGCGAGGCCGGCTTCGCTTCGCGCCAAGGCAACGATCGCTTGACTCACCGGATGTCGTGGCATTTCCTCCACGATCGTGCCTCCGGTGTTGAGCGTCTCGGGCACATCTCGGCTGGAGGGCACTGCCGCCATCACCGCGATGCCCAGCACCTCTTCGACTTCTTCACGGGTTAGTCCAACCTCGGCGTTCGCACGATTGAGGACCAGGTGCCACTTGGATCGGGGATAGCCAAGGGCATCCATCGTGTCCATCGCCAACTTGATGTTCTTCAGTGATGGCAGGTCCAGGGTTGTCACCAGGACATAGGAGTCCGCGATCTCGAAGCATTGCAGGGAGACTTCCGTGAAGGATGGCGCTGAGTCCAAGACCACGAAGGCGTAGGTCTCACGCAGGGTGTTCACGATGTCGACGACCAGCTCGGGTTTGACGAACTCGGCCTCCGCCGGACGCCCTGGGGCAAGGAGGACATCAACCCGATCGCGGTAGGGCGTCATGAGAAGTTGTGCCGCTCTCTCATCGATGGTGCCCGCCATTTGCACGGCCTTGCTGATGGTGACCTGGTTGCCCAGCTTCAAGAACACCCCTACGTCACCGAAGTCGAGATCGAGGTCTACGAGCGCCACACGGCCGACATCGAGATCCGCCAGCGCCATGGCTAGGTTTGTCGCGACGGTGGTCTTGCCACATCCCCCTTTGGCGCCGAACACCATGATCACTTTGCCGCGCGAAGTGTCTTGACCGCTGAGCGCACCTCGCACCTGACCACTGATGGAACGTGATTGGCGGCAGGCGACCGTGATTGCCTCGACGTCGTCGGCTTGGACAACCTCGCGGATTCCTGAGCGAAGCGCCTCCCGCAGCACGTCTGTCTCCACGCGTTCGCGCAAGAGGACGATGCCGAGAGCGGCACGCTCCACTCGATATCGCTGGGCGAGCGAAGTCACGACGGCCATCGTGATGTCGGGCCCGACGACAACGAGGTCCTCTAATGGATGTCCGTCGAGGTACCCGTGAAGATCCTGGGCCGAGTGGACGAAATCGACTTGGCCCCCTAGGACAACCGAGTAACGATCAGGGTCAGCGTCACGCGAGGTCAGGACGACGGTCATGGCTGACCCGCAGGCGTGTAAACGGAATCGGCGGGGACCGTGGTGCCGTTGGACAGCAGAGATAGGTACACCTGCCCGCCTTGGGCAGCGTTTACTAGTTTCGTCGCCTCGTTTGGATCGACCGCCAAGGTCACAAGTAGGGAGCCGGTTTGCGCGTCCGTTTCGAAGATCCCACCGGCTTCCGTGATCCCAGCCACCGCCAGGACCTCCAGGGATGGGAAGACAACGCGCGTTTGCGTGACGGAGGAATCGCCCGCCTGTTTGGCTGTGCTGGCAAAGACGGCAACCAGATCTCCGGGGATCAAGAAGTCGCCGACACGTGGCGCAGCATCGAGGGCCAGTGACACCGCGACCTTGCCCTCGGGCACGTCGAGGAGTTTGGGGGCATCTTGCGGCTCGGCGAAATCCCCGGTCAGCAGGATTTGCCCTTCGGCAAGATCATCGGGCGTGACAAGTCCACGATTGCCGTCATTCACCTCGAGCAGGACATTGCTCGGCGCATATTCCTCGGGGAACTGCTGCCGCTCGATCAAGCCCTGCTGCTGCGCATCGCCAAGCGTCGTCCCGGCCGGGATTTCGCCGCTGGAAACGAGGACGTCCATCATGGTGAACCGGCCGATCGCTCGATCTTCAGCACCGCCGAGGTAGAGGTACGTCAGCACTCCGGCGGCGGCGGCAAGGAGAAACGCCAGCACACTCAGGAAGACGACCCTCTTCATATGCTCACCTTAGGCCTCATGGCATGTTTGCCACGGTCTGAACACCGAAGTTCGGCTGCGTCGAGAGCGACGTCGTCGCTATTTCCTGGTACGGCAGCACGGCGTTGGTGTACTCGTAGTACAGGCACGGCTCCTTTTCAGAACACTTGGCTGGCCAACCGGTACCGCTCATGTCTCCATAGCCGTCTCCGGCTCCCCCTCGGCAAGTGCCACCCTTCGCCTCCTTGACGCAGTAGCCGCGAAATCGTACGCCAACGAATGACCGGAGATCGACCGTTGAATTGCTGTTGCGCCACCCCATACCCACAAGCACGACCTCACCAGAATTGATGTAGCCCTGCAGGCGCCCAAAGAAGTTGCCGTCACACGCATCTGTGAGTTTGGCGAATGTCACGAACGTGGCGGGGACGGTCACATTCGATCCAGAAGTACAGGTGCCCGTGCCGAGGTCGATCCAGAAGGCGGCATTCTGCCCTTTCGAGGACACACCATCGGTGATGGTCGTGCTCGCGGGGACTCCGGTCGCTGAGAAGGTGGTGACGGAGCAGGAGATACCCGCAACCTTGTCCTCTGTGGCGACCACTTTGGCGCTCCCGCCAATGGCGAAGGCGCACGGCGGCAGCGCTACTTCCAATTCGATCTCCGCGAGGTTGACCTTGCCCCATTGCGCCTGTGCGCATGACCAGAGCGTGACCCCATCCCCATCGGACGCACTTCCGTCGAGAAGGTCCGTGAAGGGTGTCAGGAGCAGATCCCCCGAGCCGCTCGACGTCTTCGTCGTCACACGGACATAAGCCTTGCCTGTGGCGTCGGTGGCGCAATCCATGGGACGCGCACTCAAGCCAGCACAGCCGCCAAGTGTGGATCCACAGACTTCCTCCAGACCGCTGGCCCCGTCGGAAGAGTTGGCGTTGACGATCCCCTGGGCAAATGTGGTGGCGTTCCCGACGCTCGCGCAGGCCGCCGCGTTGAGCGCGCACTCGTATGCCAATCCGTCTGCCGCCGCGTCGGCACCCACCT
>JALQUH010000136.1 GCA_023263845.1 Candidatus Nanopelagicales bacterium
GTCGGCATTATTGTGCTGAGCGCGCTGATTGTGCAAGGTATCGCGCGCATCGTCTTCAAGATCGTCGCCAAGCGGGCGATGCGACGGATTGACGATCCTGAACCCACTGACGTTCTCCTGTCAGGCCGGGACAGGCGTGGCCGTGCTCGGCGTGCACTTGCTGGAGCAACTCTCGTACGCAGTGCAGTGAGCATCGCGATCTGGACTGTGGCGGCCTTCCTCATCCTGGAGGCACTGGGCGTCAACCTCGGACCCATCCTGGCCAGTGCTGGTGTCCTCGGCATCGTTCTTGGCTTCGGCGCACAGACGCTGGTCGCCGACTACCTTGCCGGTGCGTCCATGATCTTTTCCAACCAAATCGGCGTCGGCGATGTCGTCAAGACCGATGTGGTTCAAGGTGTCGTCGAAGAAGTTGCGTTGCGCACGACGACCATTCGGGATTTCAGCGGCAGCATCTGGTACATCCGGAATGGCCAGATGCAGTACCTGGTCAATCAGTCGCAGGGAGCGACCGTCGCTGTCGTAGACATCCCCGTCGCCTTCAATGCCGACCTGCACCGCATCGCGGAAGTCTTAAATGCCGCGGGCGCTGACTTGATGAGCGATCCAGAACTCAGCGAGGCACTGTTGGAACCGCCGACCTTCAGTGGCGTGCAGGACCTCACTGGAGATGCCGTGATGGTTCGCGTGATCGCCCCAATCCGTCCGGCGACGCAACTTGCGACAACGCGGATCCTACGGATGCGCTTCAAGGAAGCCTTGGATGCCGCGGGTATCGCAATTCCCTGGCAACGTATTGAGATTGAGAACATCACGGGGGAGTAGGGAGCTCCTCAAAGACAACGACGCGGGACCCGCCGGAATGCTTGGCCTTGTACGAGGCAGCGTCGGCATGTCGGAGGTATTCATCCAGGGAGGCCCCGCTTGAGAGATCGACCGTCGCGAGGCCGACACTGACACCGAGGCCGATCGGCCCAGCGGGTGCCTCAATGCGTATTCCCTGGATGGCGCGAACGATGTCCTCGGCAATGGGTAGACCGTCTACGAGTGAGCAGTCCTTCAAGAGCACGGCGAACTCGTCACCACCCATACGGGCCACGAGGTCGTCATGTCGGACTTGCCCGCGCAACTCCACGGCGACCGCCGTGAGCATTTCATCGCCGGCAGAATGTCCCCCGGTGTCGTTTACCCTTTTGAATCCGTCAAGGTCACAGAAGAGCAGGATGTCGGTGGTGTGCTGACGGTCGTCGATCAGCTGCTCGAAGTCGCGCACAAAGGCGCGTCTGTTGCTGAGGCCGGTGAGGGGGTCGTGCGAGGCCTCGTAGGAAGAGACGTCCGCTTCACGTCTTGCACGGGCCGCCATGCCGGACAGCAGCAGCAGGAGGACCTCGAGTAGAAACGCGACAGTCAACGAGGCGAGAAGCAGCGTGGCGGTCAACGCCTTGGAAGAACTGCCTACTGCGTTAGCCGTCGGATGAACGGTGAGTTCCCAATTGCGACCGTAGACGTCGATAGGCAGCGTGGTGGCCGTCGGCCCTCCGGAAATCTCATCAATGTCGGGAGCGTTCCTTGGAGGAAGGTCGGCGATAACGACCGGGGCCGCTCGATCGGTGACGTCCACGAGAGTGATTTCCACGTCGTCCCAGGTGGCATCGGCGTACGTCTCGGCGAGGAGGTCCCCGAGCCGGTAGACACCCACCGTGAAGCCTCGAAGGGAAGCCCGCCGGGCAACCTCAGTGCCGGGGTCGGTACCTCCCTCGTACACCGGTAGCAAAGCCAACATGCCCTTTTGCGTTCCCGACTCCTGGACGAGATCAATGGGTGCGGTACCAACGGGTCGGCCGGTATCGCGCGCGGTCTCGATGGCCACAGCACGCGCAGGATTAGAGTAGATGTCGAACCCAAGGGCGTTGCGATTGTCCTCAATGGGTTCGATGTAGGCGACCACGACGTACTCCGGTCGAACACCTACGGGGACGAGGTTGCCCTCTGCATCCCGCTCAGTGACGGTGAAGTCCTCAAGACCCGGCTGAGCGCGCTGCCTCGCGATGAACGCGTCCAGGTTGTCACGTCGTATGAGTGGATTCCAGGACAGCGCCTGCAGATTTTGAGAGCGCAGTAGAACGTCATCTGTGTAGATGGCGAACTCGGTTGCTGTTACGTCTTCCGAGGCATCAATGAGGCCGCGAAGACCTTCCAACGTCTCCTGATGTCTGTCGATATTGCTTACGAGATCAGCGGCCGCCTCGTCGCTCAGCTGCTCCACGGCAGTGGTGACACGTTCGCGTTCAAAGGCGGTGTTCTGCAGGATCACCATGACCAGCGCTCCGACGATGAGCAACGAGGGAACGGCAATAACCCACCGGCGACCCTGCCAGTACTCGCGTTGCGAAGGAATGACCATCAGGACAATGGGGGCGAACACGATGACGCCGATGGCGTCACCAACCCACCAGGTGAGCCATCCCAGGGCTGCGTTGCCCGGACTGAGGATGCCGGTGAAGAGTTGCGAGGACACCCCGATGGTGGGTCCCACCAGGCAGGCCACGGGGCCGGCCAACAGAAGGGTGACAAGGATGGATCGCGGCATATCTAAGGTGAGCTTGCGACCCACCAAGAAGTGCACCAGCTCGGCACCGAGCCCGGCTTGAAGCATCGCACCAATGGCAATACCGGTGGCGGTGGTCCACAGCACGACACCGGTCTCGCCGGCCTGCCAAAGCCACAGCGAGTTAACCGTGAAGGAGCCGAGGGCGACTCCGGGCCACGCCCGCCAGCGCCAGACAGCAACCGCGGCAAAGGCGAGGCCTGCGGCTGGCCAGACCGGTGAGGCCAATCCGGTCATCTGACCGATCCACAGGGCGAGCAGACCAAGCACGGCGTAGCCGACGGCCACCGCGATGGGGACCGTGAGGTAGGTGTAAGGGCGCGTCTGGGTACGGTCTATGGACCGCACCGTCCGCTGTGCACCTTGACTATCACCCGTGGCCACAGTGCATTATCACGCCCGCAGGGAGTCTTTGGAAACCGTTCAGGTGACGTCACGCTCGTAGTGCCCCATCTCCACGCGGGGGAGGTCGGGCGCAGGGACCTAAGTCCTAGCTGGTCACGCGGAGCCGGACCTTTGACGATGCTGTGACGCCGTCATTGTCCTTTGCCGTGATGATGTACGCCGTTGACCTCTTCAGCTTCGTGGGTGTGCCCTTGATGACCCCGTTGGTGCGGTTGAACCAGATGCCGTTGACGGCGTTCTTCTGCGATGTGGGGAGTGTGGGGCTGATTCGGTACGACACTCCCGGTCCCATGCCGACGCTTGTGAGAACGCCCGTCATGAAGCGCTGGCCCTTGCGCACGGTGACCCGCTGCACCGCCGGCAGGAGGGCAGCTGGAGTTTCCCACGCCCCATCGGGGCGCAGGGTGACGCGCAATGTGTAGATATTGCTTCCGGAGACCAGTGGGTTGCCCTTGCCGGCGTTCTCGAAGGTGTCGCTGTAGGGCATGCCGTACGCGTTGCCGACCTGCCAGATTGCCTCGGCGTAGGCGTTCCAGCGCGGATATGTCTGCGGACGTGGAAGTCCCGGCCAGGCGGCACTGAACGCCGGTGTCGTGCCGCCGTAATTGAGCCATTGATCGGTGGACCAGCCGGCCGAACCCCAGTAGCCGTAGGCGAAGGACACCATGAAATCGCGGTAGATGGCGTTGTAGAGGTCATTCCCGGTGGCGACGGCGCCACCTTGCAGGTATCGGTTGTCCTGGAGGTAGACGGAGGCTGACGTGACGGGCCCGGGCGTACCGGAGGTCGCGCTCGTCGCGGTGGTGATGTTGGCACCGGAGGTGCCTCCGGTGCAGTTCCGCTGTGCGGCACTTTGGGCATCAGCGAGTGAGCTAAAGCCGTAGGTTCCGGTGAGTTCGGTGGCTGCCGTGGTGGAGAAGCCAGTTGATCGATAGCAGTACCAACTTCCCGACCCCGCGCCCGCTCCGGTGTAGAGACCGATCACCGTCATGGGTTCGTTCTGTGCTGCCACCCACGGCAGGTAGGCGCTTGCGTTGACCGCGAGATCGGCATAGCCGGAGCCCTCATTTGTACTCGGCGACACGAACCGCAGGAAGTTGTCGGCGGTCGCGGGCTTGCCATCATTTGTGACGACCACGTGTGAGTCGTCCACGTCGGCACCCGCTGCGGCGAGACCCTCGTAGACGTCGTAGATCCCCAGGCCACTGAGCCAGCGAATGCCCGACCCAACGCGCTGGGGCGCGGGTCCGTTGCGGCCGTAGGAGTTGTCCCAGCCGGTCATGTTCATGAGGATGCCGAGACCGGAGACCGCGGTGACGTTGGCGTAGATCTGGTTGGTCCAGGTGCCCTCCCCAGGGTCTCCAGCGCTGCTGCCGCTGCCGTGGAACGTCAATTCGAAGACGTCGAAACGTGTCTGAGCGGTGAGGTAGGAGGGTGCTCGCCCCGCCTCCCTCGGTCCGGTGTTGACCGGGTCTCCGTACGACACGTAGACGACACCGGAGGTGATGTTGGCAATCGAGATCGTGCGGTTGCGGGTGGTGCCGGGTAGATCGGAGTAGCGCACGCCGGTGAAGGCGGGCAGCGGTGTGGTGTCCGAGTACACCTCATACCAGTAGCGGTTGGGGTTATCGCCCGATGAGGTTGCCGGCCAGGCGTAATCGGGGTTGGTGCTGCCGTCGGGCTCGCAGTCGTTCGTCCCGGGCGGGTATGGCGGTGAGGGGGTGCTCAGCGGACAGTTGTAGCCGACAGAAACCCACACCTCGCTGTCGTCACGACCGGAGTTGTTGCGCAGTTCAAGGGTGAGTCGCTCCGGAGCAGCGGTGAAGGTCAACGCACTCGGAAGGGTGTTCCCACCGACGGCGACGTCGCAGACGCCCGCCGGGATGATGGTCGGTGTCGTGAGCAGGATGCGCGTGGAATCGATCAATTGCACCGAGCCGGCCGTCTGGCCGGGGCCTGGATTGGGGAACGGCACGGGATAGACCGCGCCCGGATTGGTGGCCGGGCATCCGCTGATGCTCACCGTGGTGCTAGCACTGAAGCCAGTCCCCGTGATGATGATGGTGCTGCTGGCGTTGGCCCCGACGCTGGAGGGCTGCAGGCTTGCGACCGAGGCCGCCGCCGCGGCGCTGCTCGCACCAGGAAGAGCAGCAGCAAGGAGACCGATGGGGGCGATGATGACGAACCCGAGATATCGCTTCACTTCAACACGGTACGTCGGACCGAGACGCGAGTCCACGCCTAGAGTGGAGGGATGATCCGCTCCTATCAGTCTCACGACGTCGACACGACATGGACCGACCTACCGCAGGACAAGGCTGTTACCCCAGGTGTGCGCACCGCAATCGCGGAGCTGGACGCTGTAGGCGGTTTGGAGGTGGGCGTCTGGGAGCACACGGTCGGCACATCCACCGATGTCGGCGACGATGAAGTCTTCGTGGTGATCGAAGGACGTGGCACCGTGACCGATCAACACGGCAATGTCATCGAGCTGGCTCCCGGTGTTGTCGGAATCCTGCATCCGGAGGATGTGACGACCTGGGTGATCACCGAGCAGTTGCGCAAGGTGTGGATTGTGTGCTCGGAGGGCTCCTAGTCCAGAGCGCCGATGACGTTCTGATCCCAGTCGATGATCGATCCGGTGACGACGCCGGAACGGTCGGAGAGCAGGTAGACGAAGAAGTCCGCGATCTCGTCCGGCTGGCCGAGTTTGCCCATGGGGAGTTCGGCGGAGGCGCGTTGCTCCCAGCCGTCTGTGGCGTCGTGCGCAGCGCGCTGAATCGC
>JALQUH010000287.1 GCA_023263845.1 Candidatus Nanopelagicales bacterium
GCCATCACGCATCTGCAGAAGACTGGCGTGACGCCTACCGATCTCGATCCGCAACTTACGGCTGCAGCGCTGTGCGCCATGGTGGAGGGTTTTGCCCGGCACTGGATGCGCGGCGACATGGATGAAGAGCGAGCGGCAGTCGCCCTCACGCGAATTTGGGCTGGGGCCTTGGACTTGGCATCGAAAGCAGGGAGCAGTTGATGGAGTTCACCGAGGCGCACGAGCAGTTCCGGCAGTCGGTTCGACGACTGGTTGAGGAGGAGATCAATCCAAACGCCGATGCGTGGGAGGAGGCGGGAATCTTCCCCGCACACGACCTCATGCCCAAACTCGGTGCCATCGGTGCGCTGGGCCTGGAGTACGACCCGGAGTTCGGGGGTGGCGGTGCGGATCACTCCTTCACCTATGTCTTTGCCCAGGAACTCGGCCGCTGCGACCTGGCTGCCGTCCCCATGGCGATCGCGGTGATCACGTCGATGGCCACCCCATCGCTGGCACGCTTCGGCTCGGATGACCTCAAGCGCACCTGGCTCGAACCCACCCTGCGCGGTGAACTCGTGTGCTCGATCGCTGTGAGTGAGCCGGAGGCCGGTTCCGATGTCGCCGGTATCCGCACCCGAGCCGTCCGCGACGGTGACGACTGGGTGATCACCGGACGGAAGATGTGGATCACGAGCGGGACGCAGTCGGACTGGCTGTGTCTGCTCGCCCGCACCGATGATGACTCACTGCCCGGGGATTATCACGGTATGAGCCTCATCGTCGTCCCGACGGATGCGCCGGGCTTCAGTGTCGGTCGCGCCATCAAGAAGATGGGCAACCGTGCCAGCGATACGGCTGAGTTGGTGTTCGACGCGGTTCGTGTGCCGGTCAGTAACACTATTGGCGAACCGGGGCAGGGCTTCCAGCAGCAAATGGCCCAGTTCCAAGATGAGCGCCTCGTTGGCGCGTACATCGCGCTCGCCGGCGCCCGTCGAGCACTCGATCGCACGAAGGAGTACCTCCGGGAGCGAGAGGCCTTTGGCAAACCGCTCCTGGCTCAGCAATACCTGCAGTACGAACTTGCTGAGTTGTACGCCGAGGTCGATGTGGTTGACGGGTTCCTTCAGCACGCCGCGGATCGGTACGCCGCCGGCCACGATGTCTCCCGCGAGGCCACGGTCGCCAAACTCAAGATCGGGCGACTGGTGAGGCAGGTCGCCGATGCCTGCGTGCAATTCCATGGGGGCATGGGCTATGCCGAGGAGATGTGGGTGGCGCGCTATTACCGGGACGCGCGACTGGTATCGATCGGTGGTGGCGCTGACGAAGTGATGCTGCGCATACTCACCCTGCTCGAAGGGATGGGCAAGCGATGAGCGACGCTGTCCTCCTCAGCGTCACGAGTGGCGTCGCCACGATCACCCTCAACCGACCGGATGCGCGCAATCGCCTCGATCCCGAAGGGATGGGTCAACTCACCGAGCATCTGAAGGCGACAGCCGAAGACGCCGGTGTTCGCGTGGTCGTTCTCACCGGGACCGGAAACACATTCTGCTCGGGAGCGGACCTCTCCGGTGCTCTCAACGCCTCGGAGGGCGGGTTCGCCGCCGGTGGCACCGGCAATCTCGTGGCGGTACTCCAAACGATGCTGGATCATCCCAAGCCCATCATCGGCCGAGTGCAGGGGCACGTGGCCGGGGGCGGCAATGGACTGGTCGCCGCGTGCGACATCGCGATCGCCGCGAACGACGCGCGCTTCGCTTTCAGTGAGGTTCGCGTCGGCGTCGCCCCAGCGATCATCTCGGTGACGTGCCTCACTGTGATGCACCGGCGACACGCGCAGGAACTGCTGCTCACCGGTGAGCGCGTGACGGCCGACCGGGTGCTCGAAGCTGGTCTCGTCACGGCCGTCGTGGAGCCGGACGGTCTGGACGCCGCCGTCGGTGGATACGTGGACCAACTTCGTCGAGGAGGACCCGAAGCGGTCCGGACGACCAAGGAGTTGCTGCGCCGTATCCCGGCGATGGCGCGTGACGACGCATTCGCCTGGGCGGCGGACATCTCGGCTGGCCTCTTTACCTCTGCGGAGGCGCGGGAGGGTATGTCGGCCTTCCTGGAGAAGCGGAATCCCCCGTGGGTCGACTAGCCGGCATCGTCATCGCCGGCGGCGAGGCCCGACGTTTCGGCGCCGACAAGCTCCTGCTGCGCGATGACCAGAATCGGACGCTACTCGATGTTGTCTGTTCGGGTGCCGCGTCGCACGCCGATCCGCTGATCGTCGTCGGACCCGAGCGCACGCTGAGCGTCACCGTGATGTGGACGCGCGAGGATCCACCCGGTGGCGGCCCCGGTGCCGCACTGATCGCGGGGCTCGCACTCGTTCCGGCTGACGTCGAGCGGGTGGTGGTGCTTGCCGGCGATAGCCCCCGCGGTCCCCTGTGCATCCCGCGATTGAACGGCGCACTGGCAACGAACAGGGGAGTCGCCGCGACATTGGTCGATGCGGGTGGACGGGAGCAGCCCATCACGACGCTGTACGACATTGCCGCGCTCCGGGACGTTGTCGCTGCCTACGGCGACGGCGCCAACATGTCCGTACGCCGCCTACTCGATGACCTGCGGCCGCGCGGTGTTATCGGCGTACCAGACGATGTCGGGGCGGCCGACGATGTCGACCGCCCCGACGATGCTCAGAGATTGGGATTCAGGCTCGACCTTTGAGCATGAAGTCCCAGTACATGCGCGGCAGCGCGTGCTTCTTCACCATATACATGTCCCAGCGTTCCTTGGTCATATCCAGGACGGGGAATGTCGGCGTGCGTTCGAGGTTGTAGTTGAACTCCGCCATGATGCACTTGCCCTTCGCGGTGATGAGCGGGCACGAGGCGTAGCCGTCGTACGACTTGGCCGCGGCCGCACCCTTGCGGGCGGCCATCAGGTTGGCGACCAGGGTCGGCGCCTGCTTGCGTATGGCGGCGCCGGTCTTGGAGTTCGGTGTGTTGGTGCAGTCGCCGAGGCCGAACACGTTGGGGTAGTTCACGCTCTGCAGCGAATGCTTGTCGACATTCATGTAGCCGAAGGGGCTCTCCGGATCGGCGAGGGGGCTGTCCTTGATCCAGTCGGGTGCGCTTTGCGGCGGCGTGATGTGCGCCATCGTGAAGTCCAACGTCTCTTCCTCGCTACCGTCGAGCTTACTGATGACGGCCTTGTGGTTGTCTCCGTCGATGGAGTTCAACTTGCTCTCGAAGTGCACCTTGATGCCGTAGCGGGCAGCCACCTTCTTCAGCCCGGCGGCGAACTCTGGGACGCCGAACATGCCGGGGGTCGGCAGGATCAGATGCACGTCCATGTTGCCGAGGACGCCGCGGCGTCGCCAGTGATCGCAGGCGAGGTAGGCGATCTTCTGAGGGGCACCGGCGCACTTGATCGGTCCGGGTGGCATCGTGAACACCGCCGTACCGGATGAGGTTGCCTGAATGAAGTCCCAGGTCTGTGGCGCGAGGTCGTAGCGGTAGTTGCTCGAGACGCGGTTGCGCCCCAGAGTGTCGGTCAGGCCGGGAATCTTGTTCCAGTCGAGTTGGATGCCGGCCGCGACGACGAGCCACTGGTAGCCCACGCTCTCGCCGTTATCGAGCGACACGGTCTGGGCCTGCGGATCGACACCGGTCGCGGAGCCGCGAATCCAGGTGACGCCCTTCGGCATGACGGATGACTCTGGCCGCACCGTGTCATCGATATTGGCCTCCCCGCCACCAACGAGGGTCCACAGGGGTTGGTAGTAGTGCACCGTCGAGGGTTCGATAACCGCGACATCCGTCACGCCCTCGTTTCGCAGGCGAGCGGCTACGGTGATGCCGGCCGTGCCGCCGCCGATGATGACTACGTCGTGCTGTGCCATGGCAGATCCTCCGGGTTGGGAACTGGCGACGTGGAGACGAAAGGCCACGGTAGGGAAGAATCTCCCCGAGGGGACCATTCTTGACGCTATTGGGACGGATCCGCCTCGTCGGCTCGTGCGTCCATGAGATGGAAGTGCCGTGCGGTGGAGGAGGCCGAGTGACCCTTGAGGAGTTGTTCGACGCCCACGCCCAGCAGGTGCGCCGCTACCTCATCCGACGACTGGGCGGCCCCGCAGCGCTGGCCGATGACCTCACCGGGGATGTCTTCGTGGTCGCCTGGCGGCGCCGCGAGTCGATCCCCGAGGGGATGGAATTGCCCTGGCTGTACGCCGTGGCTCGACGGGTGCTGGCCAACCATCGGCGGCGTCCCACGGAGGTGCTTGTGGCGGACCTACGTGACGTGGAGGAGATCGACGATGCCGACCCGGGACATCTGGTCACCGAGGACCTCACATTGCGCACCGCTTGGCAGAAGTTGTCGCCCCGGGATCGGGAGGTGCTGAGGCTGTCGGCGTGGGAAGGACTGGACGGTAGTGCCCTGGCGACAGCACTCGGCATCAGTGTCAGCGGCGCGGGGGCGGCCTTGAGTCGCGCACGGGCACGTTTTCGTGAAGAGCTCGCCGCGCAGGTGTGACATTGCGCGAGCCGGAACTGCAAGATCGACCACTCTCGCGACATAGATGGCAATAGAGGCCGCGACCGTCGGCCGAGGAGGCTCGCATGTCCGACGATGGCTTTGACCAGCAGATCCCCGGCGAGGACGCCATCGATGATCGGCTGCGTGCCGCCGATCCAGCACGCGACGTGGCCGACGTCGATCTCACCGCGACTCGCGCGCGCGTCCTGGCCGAAAGTCACGACGAGTCGGTCGTCTCGATGCGTCAGCGACGCGGATGGATCTGGTCCGGATCGATCGCGGCCGGCATCGTCCTTCTCGCCGGCGCGGTTCTGGGCGGAATGGCACTGGGCCGTTCGACCGCACCCGTCGTGGACGTGCCCGCGGCCAGTGCCCCGGAGGAGTCCATCCCCGTGGTGGGAGCGGCCTCTCCGCCGCTGGCGTCCGTGGGTGGAATGACCGGTCAGGCTGCCGACGCGTCGGGGGAAAAGGTCGATGCCGCCAGCGCGTCGATGATCTATCCGGGGTACGGCGTCACGCTGCTGCCGGCACCGTCGCTGCCCAATGAGGCGGGGACCGCCCGTGGGTATCGCTTGGTGGATGAGGGAGTCAATCGCTCGGCTCTCGCCGCGCTGCTCGCGTCGACCTTCGGTGTGCAGGGGGAACCGGTGAAGGAGGAGTGGGGCGACTGGCGGGTGGGTACCGACGATGCCCCAAGTGTCTGGGTGAGCGTGGACCGCATGGCAAGTTGGTCGTTCTGGGATCCCAGCATCCGAACCTGGGACTGCGGCTACGTCGAGCCGATGCCGGCCGACGACGCCGCCACGAGCGAGCCCGACGCAGCCCCGGCCGAGTGCCTTCCCGATCTACCGCCACCGAGCACCCGCGATGCGGTGAAGGAGGCGCGCAAGCTTCTGTCCAGTATCGGTGTGAGCGATGACGCGGCCCTGGATACCAGCCTGGAGTGGGAATCAGCGGCCGACGACTGGAGCACCTGGGTGACGGCGTGGCAATTGATTGACGGTCAGCGCACCCAGTTGTCGTGGAGTTTCAACTTCACCGGCGAGGGCCTGGTGTCGGCGAGCGGCTTTGCCGCCGGACTTGAGGTGGTGCCGGCCTATCCGATCGTGGGGGCGCGTACCGCGGTCCTGCGCAGTTCGGATCCCAAGTACGCAGCGCTGGGTCCGACCATGACCGGTGGCGGGGTGATCTATCCCATGGCTGAGGCGCGTGATGGTGCTGGGGTCGCGGAGGCGGCCGGCAGTGACCCCGTTACCGCGGAGGACATTCCGGCAGGGGATCCGCAGAAGGTGCAGATCTGGTGGGATCCCGCGGTGGCAACTGCCGCGGCACCGACCCTGGCACAGTACTGGCAGCCGGACGGGACGCTGCTGATCCTGCCGGCGTACGAGTTCACCACCGCTGATGATCGCGGGACCTGGATCATCATCTCGGTCGCCGACACCGCCCTGGAGTTCGTCGCCCCGTAGGCGAACGTGACCCTGAGCGCAGGGGATAGGGTTATGCGGTCGGGTGCGCGCACTCGGCTGGGAGGGATGGCCGAGCGGCCGAAGGCGACGGTCTTGAAAACCGTTGAGGCGGTACCCCCGTCTCCGTGGGTTCAAATCCCACTCCCTCCGCGCAGGCACGAGGACCGCATCGGGCACGTCGTATCGATTCGGGCGATGACGACAAGACGACGCGACGACAAGACGACGCGACGACAACGAGATGGGAAAAGCGCGTGAGCGAAGCACCCGCAGGGCCGACCTTGACCGAGAGCACCCGGATCGGAGTACTGGGGGGCACCGGGGATCAGGGCCGCGGCCTTGCTCGACGGTTCGCGATGAGTGGTTTGCCGGTCACCATCGGATCTCGGGATGCGGACCGGGCTCGCGGCATCGCCGCCGAACTCGGGCACGGCATCGACGGTGCATCCAATGCCGAGTGCGCCACCGCCGCCGACATTGTCATCGCGGCCGTGCCGTGGGATGGCCACGCCGCGCTGCTGGAGTCGTTGCGTGCCGAACTCGTCGGCAAGGTCCTCGTCGACTGCGTCAATCCCCTCGGTTTCGATAAGCAGGGAGCATTCGTCCTCGACGTACCCGAGGGTTCGGCAGCACAGCAGGCGGCGCAGATCCTGCCGGAGTCAACCGTGATCGGGGCATTTCATAACGTCTCGGCACAGTTGCTCCTCGACGAGAACCTCTCCAGCGTGGAGACCGATGTGCTCGTGCTCGGTGATGACCGGAGCGCGACCGACCTGATCCAGGAGCTCGTCAATCGCATCCCCGGTATGCGCGGTATCTATGGGGGTCGGCTGCGCAATGCCGCGCAGGTGGAGGCCCTCACCGCGAACCTCATCTCGATCAACCGTCGATACAAGGCGCACGCGGGTATCCGCATCACCGACGTCTGAGCCGTCGGCGAAAGGAGCGTCGCGATGGATCTGGGCGCACTCGCGCGTCTCATCGCCATTGATTTCGCCGTTGTCTGTGTCACGGCGATCGTCATCGGTGGATCGGCGCCGCGTTGGCCCGATCGATGGCTGCAGCGCGACGTCGGCCCTCTCACCCTCACACGTCTCGACACGGTGGAGCGCTACCGGCGTATCGGGATCGGCTGGTGGACCCGAGTGCTCCCCGAAGGGGGTTCATGGTTGGGTGGTGAGAGCAAGTCACGCCTGCCGGGCCGCGATGTCGACAGCCTGCGCCGCTACCTCGTGGAAGTGCGACGGGGTGAGTGGGTGCACTGGCTGATGATGTTCGCCTGGGTGCCGCTCGTCTTCTTCAATCCGTGGTGGCTGACGCTGCTCTTCGCCGTCATGATCATTGCGCTCAACACCCTCTTCCTGCTGGTGCTTCGCTACAACCAGGTCCGACTTACCGCCCTTCTGGAGCGCATGCAGGGGTAGCCTGCACCGATGGAGTACGGCGTCACGTCGATGATCGCGCCCTTGCGCACGGTGGCCGTTCGTCCGCCCGACCCGGTGAGTGACTTCGTCGGGGCGCACTGGGCCGAACCGCTGAATACCGCCGTCCTCGTCGAGCAGCATGCAGCCTTTGTCGCGATGCTTGAGCGCCTGGGCAGCGAGACCGTGGTCCTGCCAGCCGCTTCCGACCTAGCTGACTCCTGCTTCACCTATGACCCGGCGTTCATGATCGGCGACGGGCTGGTGGAGCTTCGCGCCGGCAAGCCCGTTCGCGTGGGCGAGGGCGCACGCATGTCCGCGGACCTTGCCGAGATCGGGGTGCCCACCGTGGCCCGGCTTACCGGTGACGCGCGCGCTGACGGTGGGGACATGTTTTGGCTGGATGACACGACGCTCGCGGTAGGTCGCTCCTATCGAACCAACGCCGACGCGGTTCGGCAGTTGACAGCGATTCTCGCCGAGCGAGATCAGCGCATCGAGGTCTACGACGTCCCACACGATCTTGGTCCGGACTGGTGCCTGCACCTGATGAGTGTGATTTCGCCCGTGCGGGAGGATCTCGCGCTTGTCTTCGAGCGACTAGCGCCGGTGGCGCTCCTTGAAGAGTTGCGCCATCGCGGTATCGAGTGGATTGCCGTTCCCGAGGAGGACTGGCTGACCTTGGGCTGCAATGTGCTGGCCGTGAGTCCGGGAGTGTGCGTGATCGCGAGTGGCAACGAGGCCACCGCGCAGGCGCTTGCTGACCGGGGCTGCGAGGTGCATGTCTACGCCGCCAGCGAGATCTCCAAGGGTGAGGGTGGCCCGACCTGTCTGACGCGCCCGCTGCTCAGACGGGCCTAGTCAATCGACGGTCAGCTGCCACGCGCGCGCGCCGCCGACGAGCGCCGCGGCGTTGGGCACAACGACGGTGTCGTCACCGAGTTTGACCAGTTGGGACGGCGTGATGTGTCGGGAGTTGCCACCGCCTAGGTAGAGGCGATCCCACATGAACATGGGTCGCAGGCCGTCAACACAGCGCACGACGCGCCGTGACCACAGGCTGTCACCGAGCCGCCTCCGTTCGTGCTCGCCGATGTAGGTGTCGTAGGACAGGCCCCACCGCACTGGCGCCTGGGACACCTCGAGATGAGGTGCCAGCCGGCCACCGTCGAAGAGGGCGCATCCCAGGCCGGTGCCTAGGGTGAGGACGAGTTCGAGGCCCTTGCCCGCGACGACGCCGGCGCCATGCACCTCGGCGTCGTTCAGCACGATGACGGGGATGCCGAGTGCCTCGCGGAGGGCCTCGCGCGCGTCAAAGCCGTGCCATTGGTTCATCAGCTTGGGATCGACCTTGGTGCGCGGGCCGCGCGTGGTGATGTAGTGCGGCGTTGCGACGACGACGCCGTGTCGGATCATTCCCGGTAGGCCCACGGTGGCGTGCGTGGCGTGGGGCAGTTGCTTCGACAGGTCGACCAGGGTCTTGATGAAGAGTTTCGTCGATAGCGGGTACGGCGTCGGTACGCGGACCGGGTGGGCACGCATGGTGCCCGAATCGTCAAGGACGGTGGCCTTGATGCCGCCGCCCCCGCAGTCGATGACGAGGGTGGACACCATGGGGTCTTCAAGGCTCACGGGAGGCAAGTCTGCCCTGTCCGCATTGCAGATGGGAGGTGGTTCGCCGCAAGTGGGTGCGAAGACGCGGACCGCCGATGCTCGCGCGGTGAAGTACCGGGTAATCTGTCGGGGCTGAACGTGGAGGCGTCGCCTAGTCCGGTCTATGGCGCCCGCCTGCTAAGCGGGTTTGGGGCTAAAACCCCATCGAGGGTTCAAATCCCTCCGCCTCCGCCGCACCGATGCCCCCTCCTGGCGAGGGGGCATCGCCTTTTTCGGCTCAGCCGGAGACGGTCAGAACGCCGCGCTTGCGGCGGGTTTTGAGTTTGCGAAGGCCCGTCGGCGTCGGCCCGCTCACGCGGTCACCGTCGAGGTCGAACTGGGAGCCATGCGCCGGACACGTCCAGCCGCTTCCGCTCGCGGACACGATGGCACCGGCGTGCGGGCAGGTGCGATCGAGGGCGACGTACATCTTCTTGCCGGTGCGGACAACGGCCACCTGACGACCGGCCAGGACGCCGACGTTGGCGACGCCGCCGACCTTCTTCAGTGTGGGGAACTGTGACAGGCGCACTTTGAGTCGGCTGGCAGCCTGCGCTGGAGTCGCTCCGGCCGCCGCTACCGCGCCGGCTCCACATAGGGCCACCATCGCGCCGAGGGCCTGGCGTCGGGTGAGACCAATTTCCTCAGACATGACTTTGAGTATGCCTCCCGATGGTGAACCCTGCCCGTTGAATTGCCCGTTCGCATGATTCTGGGAGACCTGCCCATCGAATCGTGAAGTGGCTTGAGAGGGCCAGTCTTCGGGTAGCAGCCCGAAGGTTGGTCCAGTCACCGGCTAGGGCTACACTCATGCCCGCACTGCGCCCGTAGCTCAACGGATAGAGCATCTGACTACGGATCAGAAGGTTAGGGGTTCGAATCCCTTCGGGCGCGCCATATTCCCTTACCGTCTAGGCTGCCGCGGTGGAGTCTCGAAGCAAGGTCCAGGTCGATGTCCGCGCCGATGACGCCCTGGGCAGCGACGATGTCATGGAGTTGCTGCACCGGCTGACACGCCGAGAGGTGTCGGCAGGGGAACTGCGTCAGTCGGCCCGCGCCCGGATCGCTGCGGCCGCTGGCGACCTCAACCCGGTCGTGTGCGACGTCGATCTCGAGCCCGCAAACGATGGCCCTTTCCGCGGCATTCCCACTGCGGTAAAGGACAACCAGGATCTTGCCGGCTACCCCACCCGACACGGATCCGCGGCGACGCCGAGCACCCCGGCCGGCCAGGACATGCCCTTTGTCGCGCACGTCCGCGGACTCGGATTCGATCCCCTGGTCAAAACGACGCTGCCCGAGTTCGGTCTCACTGCGACCACCGAGTCCACGACGTACGGCGCGACACGCAACCCGTGGAACGTGGGTCACTCCACCGGTGGATCCAGCGGCGGCTCGGCGGCGCTGGTGGCTTCCGGCGCCCTTCCGATCGCTCACGCGAATGACGGTGGCGGCTCCATCCGTATCCCGGCGGCCCTGTGCGGGCTCGTCGGCTTGAAGCCGACCCGGGGTCGGTTCCCGGATCGCACCGACCTCGAGTCATTGCCGATTCACATCGTCAATCAGGGTGTACTCACCCGCTCAGTGCGCGATACGGCGTACTTCTTCGCCGAGTCCGAGCGCCGATTCACGAATCCGGATCTGCGGGCCGTCGGCATGGTGGTGCGCCCCGAGCGACCCCGACTGCGCGTCGCGGTCATGACCGAGGGGGTGCCGGGACTTGCCGTCGAGGAGCAGACGCGCCAAGCCGTTTGCGCTGCCGGGCACGCTCTTGAGGGGCTTGGCCATGAGGTCGACGAGATTCCGCCCTATCTCGACGAGCGGTTCGGCCGCGACTTCCTGCGTTACTGGGCGTTCCTGTCCTTCATGATGCAAAAGACCGGCGCGCGTATTTTCGGGAAGGGATTCGACGGCAAGCAGACCGAAGCGCTGACCAAGAGTTTGAGTTCCATGTTCGTGCAGCAGGCGGCTCGGGTGCCTGGCAGTATTCGTCGACTCAAGCGCATGGCCACCGAGCCCGAGGCCATCTACGAACGCTTCGACGTCGTGGTGTCCCCGGTGGTGTCACATCCGGCTCCGCCCATTGGCTACCTCGGACCGGACGTCCCGGTGCACGATCAACTGGTGCGCATCCTGCAGTTCGCTTCGTTTACCGCGGTACAGAACGTCACCGGTGCGCCGGCGATATCTCTGCCTTTGGCGCGCACGGACGCAGGGTTGCCGATCGGAGTTCAGGTGACCGCACCACGCGGGGAAGAGGCACGACTGCTCTCCGTCGGGCTCGAACTCGAGCAGGCCATGCCCTGGCCGTTGACGCCGCACGAGACGTGAAAGCTCCCGCATCCGCAAAGTCCGAGCGGCGAGCCATGCGGCCTCCCGTGATGTGAGAGACCGACACGACCCGCCGCTCGGCTTTGGGGTTCGTGGGGTTAGCGCAGGGCGCAGGCCTGATCGATGATCTTCTGGGGGGCACCGTCAGGATTGCCGTTGCACAGCGAATCGAGCTGCTTCTGAGCCCACACGGGCCCTTCCGCTTCGTAGACGAAGGCGGTGGTCTGTTCGATATCGCCGGACTTTGTGATCGCGAAGACAATGGCCCATCCGTCGTCGCACTCGTAGCTCTTGGTGTCGATGAGTTCGAGGCCGGCAGCCTTGGCCGAACCTTCGGCATTGGTCTCCATGACCTGCTCGGTGCACTCGGCTGAGCCGCCACCAATGGCAGAGTCGCTGGAGTCCGATGAGCCACTGCACGCGGCGAGAGCGAGGGAGCTGGCGGTGACAGCGGCCGCCGCCACAATGCGAAATGTCGTATTCATGTCACAAATCCTACGTCTGTGGTCGCGTAGTGCGTGCATGCCGCGCCCTCGCCGATCGGAAAACATGCGGCGCTGTCTGGCAGTCCCCGGCCGGCACTCAGGCTATGGATAGGAATATTTCCTGACTATGAGCCGATGTGCCATTGATCATCCTGAAAGAGCCTAGAATCGGCGAAATTACCTTTTCCTAGGAGCGTCTATGCGTCCCCTCGCGCGTGTTCTCGTTGACGAGAGCCACCGTCAGGCGTGGTCTCTGCGACCTGAGGTCGCCGCGGTCATGAGCCCGGCCAATCCGGCCGACTCCTCATATGCCTTGGCTGCCGAGCGTCTGCGCGGTGCCGGATTCGAGGTCCGCGCTCAGACCACCGGGACGTTGACGGCCGAGGTCCTCGCGGACGTGGACGTGCTCGTCTTGCCGCACTGCTCGACTGACGAGTGGGAGTCGACGGTCGGCTCAGGCGATCCGATGTACGCCGACACGGAGGTCGCCGCCATCGAGAGCTTCGTCCGCGCCGGGGGCGGATTGGTCATCCTCGCTGAGACAGAGCAGGCTAAGTACGGCAACAACCTCGCGGCGATCGCGGAACGGTTCGGAGTGGAGATCGTCAACTCCACGGTGCAGGACCCCACGCATCGCTTCAACGATGTCTCGACCTGGCCGTTGCTGGATTTCACGCCGGCGGGCGGCAGCGACGTGTTTGCCGGTGTCACGTCAGCGTGCGTCTATCGGGCGGGCTATCTGAAGGCCCCGGAGGGTGCTTTCGTTTTCGCGCGCACTCATGCGACCGCCGCGCCCTCAGGTGTCGCGGTGATCGCCGGTGTTGAGGCGGGTGCTGGTCGCGTGATCGTTGCCGCTGATTCGGATTTTGTCGGCGATGACTCGATCGGAGATCTCGACCATGCTCGCCTGTGGCAGCAAGTTGTGACCTGGACCGCCGCAGGCCCGGCGGCGCATCGGGGGGCTGAGTCGGCAAGTGCCATCACCGCGCACCCGGCCTGGGCCTCGCTGGTGGATGCGGTGGAGGCTCTGCGTTCGGAGCAGGCCAAGGACGGTTCGGTGGTCGGCGATCGCACCGCCGCGCAGGTCGCCATCGGTCACATCTTGGCGGCGGTGGATGTTCTCGCGCCGCTCGTACCGCACCAGTCGGCCTATCTCCAGGCATGTTCCGAAGACTTCCGCGCTTGGGTCGACGCAGGACTTGGCGTGCCGGACTTCTTGGACTCGCTGCAACTGTTCCGACCCGAGACTGATCGTCGTGACGGGATCGAGCACATCGCCGTCTTCCCGATGTATACCCAGAACGGCAATCCGAATCGCCAGGTCGAGGCCGTTGCCGTGCGTACTGTGTGGCCGGAGTGGATCGCCGAGCTTGAACGCACGTCGTACGACAACGCGGCCTTTGTCCCGATCGAGTTCCTCGGGTTCACGTCGGGTTACGACAGCCACTCGGCAGTGCTCTTCCCCGAGACGGTCGCCACACGTGAGACCGTCCCCTTCACGTGGGGCGGCATCTTCTGTGATCGTGAGGCCGCACGTTTCCGGCGCGTCGCGCGGGTCGCGGTGGATCGACTGCAACTTGCCCTTCCACCGGAGGCCGAGATGCTTCTGCGCGACCAGCGGCTCGCGCAGGAGACATTCGTTCTGTGGGATCTCGTGCACGACCGCACCCACAGTCATGGTGACCTGCCGTTCGATCCGTTCATGATCAAGCAGCGAATGCCCTACTGGATGTACGCCCTAGAGGAATTGCGGTGCGACCTCGCCACGTTCCGCGAGACTGAGCGACTCGAGGACTCCGGGGTCGTCCTTGCCCCCTATGTGCGAATCGGCATCCTCTTCGATCGACTCTTCCGCTTCCCCACGACTGGTGATCGCGTGCGCAACTACGACGGACTCGCGGGGCAGATCGTCTTCGCTTGGCTGCACCGACATGGTGTGGTCCGATGGACGGACAACACCCTGCAGGTGGATTGGCGACAGGTCCAGTCGTCCATGAATGAACTGTGTGAGGAGGTGGAGCGGTTGTACCGCGAGGGAATCGATCGTTCCCGCCTCGGGCACTGGCTCGCCGCCTACGGGTTCGTCGCCTCGCTGGTGCCCCCGCACCCCCGATCGACCTGGGCGCGCGGCGCCGAGGCGCTGCCCGAGGATCCCCGCGAGGCAGTCGATGCGGTTCTGCCCGACGAGTTCCCCCTCAACGTCTTCTACGAGTCGCTACGCAAGGCGCTGATCGACACGGTCGAGTCAACGCGCGGAATCACCGGAGCAGCGGCATGACACGCCCCGTCGCAGTGATTCTCGGCGCGGGCATGGGCGGGTCTGGCGTCGCGCGGTCACTCGCGCCGACCCACGATGTCGTCATCGTGGACCGAGGCGGCAGCAAGGCGACGGCTCTTGCCGAAGCCGTCGGGGGAGTCGCTGCCACGGCTGATCTGCTCGACATCGACTCGGTGACCGGATTGCAGGAGCACCTGGTCGACCGATTCGGACGAGTCGACGCAGT
>JALQUH010000138.1 GCA_023263845.1 Candidatus Nanopelagicales bacterium
GTCAGGCCTGAGCCTGCTCCGCGTGGGACGACCGGCACCCGATGCTCATACGCCGACGCCATGACCGACGACACCTGCTCGGTCGTTCGGGGGAAGACAACCGCGAAGGGCTGCCCGGCCGACGTGCCCGTAGACCGATCGAATCGGTAGGACTCGATGATGTCGGTGTCGGTGACGACATCGCCGCCGTCAAGAACGGACCCGGCCACGGCCAGGACGGAATCCTCCGGCGTCATGCGCAGCCGTTGACCGTCGCCGCAATGGTGTCGACGGCCAGGCTCGTCGAGGTGTTGGGATAACCCATGGGTCGATGATTCACCATGATCGCGAAACTCACCCATCGACCCTGACCGTCCTTGGTCAGGCCGGCGAGGGTGTTGACCCCGGTGAGGCTGCCCGTCTTGGCAAAGACCTCATCCCTGGCGCAGGAGGCCGCGCCGTTGAACCGGTAGGTCAACGTGCCGGTACGACCGGCGACCGGCAGCCAGTCCAGGATCGGCGCCAACTGCGGGTGATCACCATCGACGACGCGGTCGAGAATCTGAGTGAGCGCCTCCGCGGTCAACTTGTCCCTGCCGCTCAGCCCGCTGCCGTCGATCAACTTCAGTCGGTAGGTCCGCAGACCGAGGTACTGCAGGACCTCGCGAGCGGCCGCTTGGCCACCGGACCAGGTCGCCGGATACCCCTGGGAAAGCGCCACATGCCGGAAGAGATTCTCCGCGACATTGTTCTCACTCACCCGCAGCATCCACTCGATGGCCTCGGAGAGCTTGCCGCCGCGGATCGCGGCAATCTGTGGAGCGTCGTCGGGAGCGAGCGCACGGCCGGCATCCCGCACCGTGATGCCCTTGCCGCGCAATCCGGAGAGGAAGGCGGAGCGGACGGCCACTGTCGTATCACTGGAGTAGTCGCCGGCAAAGCCCAGCGCACGAACTGCCGAGGCATACGTGGGTGAATCCCCCGGCGCCCAGCCGGGAGCGTCACTGGGCGACGGGAAGAGGTAGTCGTCGACGGCGACCGAGACCGACGTCGTCCCCTGCTTCTTCAGCGCCTTGGCCGTCTTGTTCGCGAGCTTGCTGATGTCACCGCGCGAGAGAAGCGGATCACCCCCGCCGACGAGGATGATCTCCTCGGGCGAGTTACCCTGGGCCACGCTGGTCGGGAAACGCGTCTGAACACCGAGCACCGTGAGGGACGTGGCCGCCGTCACGACCTTCATCGTGGACGCCGGGACCTGCTTCTCGTCGCCGTCGTACTCGTAAATCAGGTGGCCATCGACCGACACGGCCACGGTCACGTCGCGTCCAAGCGCGGCGGACGTCACCACCTGGTCGATTCGCGTGCTGAGGCCCGAGCCGGGAGCCGCGATCGCGGGCATCGTAACGGTTCCCACGATGAGGACAAGACCGACGCCAGCAGCCAGGCGCATCGTTCGACCTGACGAGTGACCATTCACCACGCCGACCACGTTAGCCCGAATGCTCCTCGTTGGGCGTGATCACGGCACTCACCTGCCGAGAATCAGTCGGGAAGCTATAGTCCGGGGGCCACCCGCTCACTGGCTGACGTAGGGTGAGGTGAGCCTTGAAGGGGGTCATATGTCCACCGTCGCTACCCGCTGGAG
>JALQUH010000193.1 GCA_023263845.1 Candidatus Nanopelagicales bacterium
AGAGGTGAAGTAGGCGGCCATGGCACAGTGACCTTCTGAACTTTCGGGAGGATCCATGGCGACGCTGACGGGCCTGCTCTTCGACGACGGGGCGAAGGCAACCTCGCTCGACGGCGTGAGCGACCAGCTCTACCTGCGCACCAGCGAGGACCAGAGCTTCGACAAGCTCACCCGCTACGGCGTACTTCTCGTGCTCTCCACCGCCATCGCCACCGGCGGCATCCTCACCGACTCCACGGCAACCGTCATCGGCGCCATGATCGTCGCGCCCCTCGGTACGCCGATCCAGGCCATCGGCCTGGCCATCGTGACGACCCGTCCGGCTCAGATTGTCCGGTCCGCGATCTTCCTCTTCGGCTCGATCGCCACCGTCATTCTCCTGCCCCTGATCTTCGCCACCCTGACACGCATTCCCATCAACGTCGCCGCCAATGGGCAGATCACCGGCCGTGTCTCGCCCGGCCTGCTGGACCTCTTCGTCGCGATTGCGACCGGACTGGTCGGTGCTTACGCCACCGCGCGCAGCGATCTCTCGGGGGTTCTCCCCGGCGTCGCCATCGCCATCAGCCTGGTGCCCCCGCTCGCCGTCGTCGGGATTTGCCTTTCCCAGGGGGCGTGGTTCGACGCATGGGGCGCCCTGCTGCTGTTCGCCGCCAATGCGGTGGCCATGATCATCTGCGCCGTCGTCGTCTTCTCCATCGCCGGGTACGGCAAGGCCGCCCGTCACGATCGCAGCGTGGTCAAGCGGCCCCTACTCATCGTCAACGGCGCGTTGCTTCTGCTCATCGTCATCCTCGGCGTCGCCTCCAGCCAGAGCCTCGTCCAGATCGTCGAGACGCAACGATCGACCGCCATGGCCAAGCAATGGCTCGAGGGATCGGACTACACCTTCGTCAGGGCCCAATCGCAAGCCGGCGTGGTGACCATCGACATCCTCGGCACCGGGCCGCTCCCGGATGCCGAAGGGTTCGATCAGGAGGACATCGGCGTGCTGTGGTCGAACCCCACGGTCAAGGTCCGCATCATCAACGGGACCGAGAAGACACTCGACACCGGCGACTGAAGAGTGCCGGTGATCCGACTAGGAGCCGTTCGGCCCCGCAGCGAACGCGCTCGCGGGTACGGCGTAGGTCAGGCTCGCCACCTTGCCCGAGTCGCCCGCTTCGACGACGACCGCATTGCCCTTGAGCACCTTCACCGTGACCTGTACCTGCACCGAGTTGCCGCAACCGGCCGCGTCACTCAGCGTGATCGCCGGCGCCCAGGCCACGTTGATGGCGTGATGCTGCTGCCAGGTGATCGTCCACTTCCCGGCGCCGGTGGCTGAGGTGCCCGTGGTCGTCGCGCACTTCACACCCTGCTCGGTGGGAAGTTGGGTCGCGGTCACCGACAACTGCACCGTGGCCGACCCGTTGACCTTCATCGGCTTGGCTTTGGCGCAGGCGGTCGGGTAGTCATCTTCGATGCAGTTCGTCATCGACAGCATCGCGCCCACCTGCACGGGTACTCCGCCGCCCTCCGTCACATCGAAGGCCTGCGTCAGCACGAGCGACTTGCCGGGCAAGATCAGTTGGTCACCGTTCGGCGGCTCTGGCACTGCCTGCGCCCAAGCCGGCACCGGCGCGGTGACGAGAAGGAAGGAGTAATCCTTCGGATTCATCTTGCGGGTCACGATCTTGACCTTGCCGGTCCCCGTCGGTGCCGTGCAGTCCCCCGGATCGCACATCATCACATCCGACTGGCAGGTATAGGCACCCGCGACATCGGTCTGCAACTGCATATAGACGTCAATCGTGAAGTCCGGGACGGCGGGCCACACATTGCGACCACCATCGGCCTGCGTGACTTTCCCGGACGGACTGGTACACGACACGGTCACTCCGAGGAACAACTCATTGGGCGAGGTCCCCTTGGCGTCCATAACAACCAGGCTGGTCGCCACGAACCGATTCTCGCCGGCCTCCGCCTGGAAGGTCGTGGTGAAGAACTCCGTATGCCGCTGCGCGGCGCTGAGCACCCGAGTCGTGGGCGTCTTGTCAAAGACAGCTCCGGACGAGTCGCTCGGAGCAGCCGCTCCAGCCGGGACCGCAACCCCGAGCGCCGAGACAAACAGGGTGAGTGCAATCCCCGCGCGCACAAACATAAATCAATGTTAGGACGAAACCGGACCTGATGTGACCCGGCCGACGTACGGGGATTCTTGCCCGGTGTCCGATGGTCGACGTTCTGAGCCGCTACTGCCGCGGCAGCACGACCCGAGCGAGAAGACCGCCCTCAGCGGCTCGATCGAGGGCAATGGTGCCCCCGCAGTCCTCAACAGCCGAGGAGACGATGGCGAGGCCAAGACCCGAGCCTGGGATCGCCCGGGCGTCGGGTGTTCGGTGGAACCGGTCGAAGACGGTGTCGCGCTCATCGTCCGGGATCCCCGGACCGCCGTCGCGCACCTCGAGCACCACCTCCGTCGGACCCTCGCGCACCGCCGCGACGATGACCGCCTCACGCGGAGAGAACTTCGCCGCATTGTCGAGCAGATTGCCGACGATCTCCGCCATGGACGCCGGATCCACCCGCAGCATCACCGGCCGGTCCGGCAACTCCAACGTCACCGGCCGTTGGGTGCGACGGGTGAGCCGCTCGGCCGCCGCCGTGACGGCGCCGCGGATATCGAGGTCGACGAACTCCCGGATCGGTTCGTCACGGGCGGCGAGGGCGAGCAGCTCCTCGACCAGTCGGCCGAGTTCGTCGAGCTCGGCCTGCGCGGCGTTCAGCGATTCCTGAGTGACGTCGTCCGTCGCCGTACGAGCCGCGAACTGCACGTTGGCGCGCAGTGCCGCCAGCGGGGTGCGCAACTCGTGACCGGCATCTTGGACCAGGCGCTCCTGCTGCTCCTCCGAACGTCGCAGGGCGTCCTGCAACGCCGCGGTCGCATCGACGACGTCGACCACCTCACGCGGCGAGCCCGACCTCACCTCCGGCGTGGCACCCTTCTCACCGCGGGTCAGGGCCCGCATCGTCTCGGCGACGTCCTCGAGGGGAATCGTGGATCGACGGACGGCCAGCACGCCGATGCCCGCCCCGATGCCCACCGCCGCCACTCCAACGACGGCCAGGATCGAGGCCAGGCCAACGAGGATCGTGTTGGTCTCCTCCAGCGATCGCACCGCCCGCGCGGCGGCGCCCTCCACCACCGAGACCGTCAGGACACGTACCTGCGCACCGTTCGGCGCCACCCGCGTCGAGTAGGCCTCTGTTCCCGGTGGCGAACTCGCGACCTCGATATCCAGGTCGTCGACCGGAAGGTCGAACGATTCGCGATCGACCTCGAAAACCTCCCCGTCGGCAAAGACCGCGTCGACGAGCACGGACGGTTGGCCCTTGATCGGCGGTCGCACCGCCGGCGGGGAGTCTTCAGCGGACTCCAGATAGATGCCGGCCTGCAGACGAGACTCCAATGAGGAGTCGACACTGCCGATCAGCGCGCTACGGGTGAGGAACCACACACCGATCGCCAGCCCGACGACGGAGAGGGCGACCGCGACCGCGACGATCAACGCGACCGTCGTGCGCAGTGACCGCACCGCTACTCCACGCGCGCGACGAAACCTACGCCGCGCACCGTGTGCACCAGCCGACTGCGTCCACCCACTTCGGTCTTGCGGCGAACGTAGGAGACATAGGTGTCGAGATTGGAGTCCAGGGTCGGTGACGCGAAGCCCCAGACCTCGGTCATGAGGTCACTGCGCTCCACGACCGCCCCATCGGCCGCGAGCAAGACCTGCAGCAGGGCGAACTCGGTCTTGGTGAGACTGAGTTCCTCGCCATCGCGGGTCACCTGACGACGGGCCGTGTCCACCGAGAGATCGCCGAGTGTGTAGAAGTCGCTGCCGCCCACCTGGCCGGTACGCCGCAGCAGCGCCCGCACACGCGCAATGAGTTCGGTGAGATCGAAAGGTTTGGGCAGATAGTCATCGGCGCCCGCATCGAGGCCGGCCACCCGGTCACCCACCTCACCGCGGGCGGTGAGCACGAGAATCGGCACCGTGGTGCCGTGAGCACGCAGTCGCCGCGCCACATCAAGACCATCGATGTCGGGTAGACCGAGATCGAGGACGATGAGATCGATCGTGGCCGCGCCGCGCGACGGGGTTTGCATCCGCTCCAGGGCATCGAAGCCGGTCGGCACCGTCTCGACGTCATAACCCTCGAACGACAGAACGCGCTCGAGGACCTGCCGCAGGGACGGATCATCGTCGACGACGAGGATGGCCATGCCTCTACCGTAGGACATCGGGGTTCTCGTTTTGGACATCAAGCGGCCCCCGGACCTCACTCCATTCTGGAGATCCGGGGGCCGAAGCTCGAAGTGGTCGGGATCTACGCGCCCTACCGCATACGGCCACCACGAGCAGCTGAGGAGACCCTACCGCGACTCAGCGCCGACGCGGTGACGGTGTCACCGGCCGGTCGCCTCCACCGGATTGGATCATCAATCGGTAGACCGCGCGCTGGATGTCATCGCGCAGCTCGATGGACTCGGAATAGGTGAGGTCGCCGTCGAAGACCGCGGCAGCGACCGGGCGGGCGAGCCAGTTGTAGAGCCCGTCGCGAAGGTCATCGGCGCCATCGCCGGCGATGCGGGTGAGGGTCTGCCCCCGGGAGAGCCGATCGAGCACCTCGTCCTCGGACAGTCCGGAGGACTCACCGACGAAATTCCAGAAGGCCTTCACGGTCTTGCGCTCAGCCCGCTTGGACAGGTCCTTCGGGTCGACCCAGACCGGCAGCAGGGCGCTGGTCACGTAGTTCTCCTGGGACTCCGAGAAGATCCCTGCCTCCACCGCCTCAGACAAGATGGCCGCGACCCGGGCGTGGGCACGCTCACGGAGCTTGTCGTCGTCCGCCTGGGCCGGGCCGGCCACCAGCGCGGAGCCGAAGAGGGCGAGCACCATCGACACCAGGGCCGCCACCAGGGCGGTGCTCCGGACGCGAGTGCTCATGGATCGAGTGTGACCCCAGACCCTGGGCCGTCGCCAGGGGCGGGGCTGGGAATGGACTGGGAAGCAGGGTGGCCCAGAGCAGAGTCGTCTGGGAACGCCGAGGGCCGCGACGTACGCTCTGTGACATGACTGCGACACAGCGAACTGCCGCCGCCTGGGCCGCCGCCGCCATGGCCGGTGCCCTCCTCCTGGCGGCCTGCTCCGGTGGTGACGAGGCAGCCACCTCCTCATCGGCGGCCCCCTCGAGCTCATCGAGCTCGTCGAGTTCGAGCAGTTCGAGTTCGAGCAGCTCCTCGACGGAGCCAACCGACGGTCCCACCAAGATCGTCGCAGTCCT
Source organism: Candidatus Nanopelagicales bacterium (assembly GCA_023263845.1). Lineage (GTDB taxonomy): Bacteria > Actinomycetota > Actinomycetes > S36-B12 > S36-B12 > Mxb001. The sequence goes on from JALQUH010000193.1 coordinate 5,332, forward strand.
CTGCGATGAGGCCACCGCTGAGTCGATCGCCGTGCTCGATGCCGCGGTCAGCGACGACTACACCATCAGCCAGGTCGTCGACGTCCGCACCGACGACGACGGCATGCACGCAATCCTGGCCTTCGTCGAGGGTCCGGGCCTGGCGGTGCTCGCCCAGTGGACCGGTGAGGGCCTGGATCTGCAAAACCTCTCCTCGGTCGACGAGTTCGCCGCCCAGGTGAGCGGCGCCCCCATGGCCACGCCCGACGAGGCGACGCAGGATCTGATCGGCCAGACCGTCCAGTGCTACACCACGCTGTTCGCCCCCGATGAGTCCGGCGACAAGAAGAAAGACAAGGACAAGGAGTAGGGCAGGGCACTAGCGTCGGTCCATGCGTCGACTTCTCCTTGCCCTGGCGGCCACCGCCCTTCCTGTCTCACTGCTCGTGGGTGCTCCCGCGGCGCAGGCTGCTGACCTCGAATACGTCACGCTCAACGCGAAGGGCCTGAAGCAGACCCTGATCAAGAAGTCGTGGGGACCGCTGTGGCTCGGCAACGTCGAGTCCTACACGTACGACGTTTCCGACAAGGGCGCCCGACCGCTGGAGTGCTACAGCAAGGGCAGCCCGGTCAAGGGCGAGAAGTCCGACACCTTCGCGGTCATGGAGACGGTCTTCAAGCAGAACAAGGCCGACCACTACCTCAACATCGCGCAGTTCGTCTACCAGTACGCCGACGTGCAAACCGCCGAGTTCGCCTGGCAGGACCTGATGAACAAGGCGGGTGCCTGCGCCGGCAGCCATGTCCATGCGATCAAGGACAAGGAAGGCAACAAGATCGGCGAGGCCACGGTCGTCATCGAGGTGTCCTTCCGCTCCGGCATGTACGGGCAGCAGCAGATGGTGATCAACGAGGACGTGCGCTACGACAAGCCGCTGCCCGGTGGAGCCGACACGGTCGCGTCCGCCGACGAGATCTCCATCTGGAGTTTCGACGGCATGACGATCATGGAGGTCGAGGCCAACAAGTACGTGCCGAAGCAGAAGAACTTCGTCTTCTCCGATCCCCAGGTGCGCACCATCGAGACACTGGCTTTGGTGACCATCCAGCGGTACCACCTGTCGGCACTGAAGGCCCTCTAGGACCGCCCCATCGCGGCCAGCGCCCAGGCCACTACCTCCGCCTCCTCACGCAAGGCGGCGTAGCGGCCCGCCTGGCCCCCGTGCGCACCCTCGCCCAACTCGACCTTGAAGACGACGCTGCCACGGTCGACGAGGGACTCGCGATGGCCTCGGGCCGGATCACTGTGCCGCAGGGCCGCGACCCACTTGGCGGGTTCGTGGACGAGGACGCGCGGATCGAAGACGGCCCCGGTCACCAGGAGCGGTGGACGGTCATGGACGTCGGGCAGGTTGAGATACGGCGTGTAGGACTCCATGTAGACGCGCTCATCGGGATTGCGCGGATCACCCCACTCCTCCCACTCGTTGACCGTGAGCGGGATGTCCGGGTCCAGCATGGAGTTCACGCAGTCAACGAACGGCACCTCCGCGATGACCCCGGCCCACCGCTTCGGTGCCATGGCATAGACGGCGCCCTGAAGCAGTCCACCAGCCGACAGGCCGCGGCTGACAATGCGGTCGCCATCGACGAGCCCATCGCCCAACCGATCGGCGGCGGCGATGAAGTCAACGAAGGTGTTGCGCTTGGCGAGCAGGTGACCGTCGAGCCATTGCTGACGTGATACCTCGCCGCCACCTCGGATGTGCGCCTTGGCCAGCACGACGCCGCGATCCAGCAACGGAAGCACCCACGTGTCGAACCACGGATCATCGATGGATTCATAGGAGCCGTAGCCGTAGAGCAGGCAGGGGGCCGTGCCATCAAGCGGCGTCTCCCGATGCCGCGTGATGACCACGGGCACGACCCAGCCGTCCGGGGCGGTCGCCGAGATGACCTCACTGTCGTAGGACGACCCATCGTGCCCGGGCACCTCGCGCGCATGGCGCTGTCGCCAGGCACCGGTGACGAGGTCGACATCCCACCAGGTGGTGGGCTCGGTGAAGGACTCGGTCACCACGGTCACGAAGGTTGCCCGGGCATCCTCATTGAGGCCGAGCCGAAGAGCGCCACCCGGCGAGCGCGGACCGATCGTATGGCGAAGGGTGCCGTCGCGGCCCAGGATCCGCACCTGGCCCGCGCCGTCAATGCGCGAGTACGTGACGATCGCGTCGGCGAGCGCGACGACATCGTGGATACGGCCATCGTGGACATCCAGTGCCGGAGCCGTATCGCTCGCCGGTGCGGTCAGGGCGAACTCCGTCTGCTCGGCGTTGCTCACCACGAGCCAGCGGTCAACGTCCCATTCGACGTCGTACTCGATGCCGGCCGTGCGGCCGCGAAGTGAGATCGGCTCAGCTGTGGGGTCCGCAGCGGGGATGGCCCAGCACTCACTCGTCGTCCGCGAGTGTGATGCAATCACGATGAAGTCACCGCTGCGGTCAACCGTGAGTTCGAACCGCTGGTCCGGTTCGGTGAGGACCACGGCATGCTCGCCGACGAGAGGGTCGATGCGATGCACCGCGCACGGCCGGTTGAGTTCGTCGATGACCGTGTAGAAGAAGAAGCGACCCGCCCAGGCACCGGTGTAGTAGGTGTCGGCGACCTCGCCGGGCAGGTCCACGCCGGTCGTCATGTCACGGAAGCGCAGGGTGTAGCGCTCGGCACCCGTCGTGTCGAGCGAATAGGCAAGTAGGACGCCGTCCGACTGTGGTTCGACGACCCCGAATGCCGCGTAGGTCGACCCGGCATCGGCGAGGTCAATCAGGGCCTGTTCTGGGCCACCGTCACTTTTACGCCGCAATTG
>JALQUH010000235.1 GCA_023263845.1 Candidatus Nanopelagicales bacterium
CCGTTCTTCGTCGCCATGCAGGCCGGCGCGCAGGAGGCTGCTGCAGCCCAGGGTGTCGAGCTCACCATCGCTTCCGGCAAGGAAGAGGGCGACGACCAGGGCCAGATCGACGCCATTGAGCAGGCCATTGCTCGAGGCGACGCTGGCATCCTGATCACCCCGATGTCGGTCAACGTCAATGCCGCGATCGAGAAGGCCCGCGCTGCTGGCCTCTACGTCATCGCCCTTGACACCCCGACCGATCCCCCGGACGTCGTTGATATCACCTTCGCGACCGACAACTGTCTCGCCGGTGAGGCCATCGGTGAGTGGTCGGCTGGCTGGCTCAATGGGGCCAAGGCCACCATCGCCGAGCTCGTCATCTTCGACGACCGCGTTGTGTCCGTTGACTACTGCCGCGCCAATGGCTTCCTCATGGGCCTCGGCGTTGACGTTCCCACCCTCGAGGACATGACCTCACCTGCCAAGTCCGGCACCTACAGCACCGGCGCGGGCGGCGACTACGAGATCGCTTGCCTCGAGGCCACGGGCGCCAACGAGGAGGGCGGCCGCGCAGGCATGGAGAAGTGCCTCGCTGCCAACGCTGACATCAACGTTGTCTACACGATCAACGAGCCCACCGCCTTCGGTGCTGCTGAGGCCCTCAAGGCCGCGGGCAAGACCATTGGCAGCGATGTCATCATCGTCTCGGTCGACGGCGGTCTCGCCGGTGTCGAGGCTGTGAAGGCTGGCGACATCCAGGCCACCTCGCAGCAGTACCCGCTGCGTATGGCGTCGCTCGGTGTTGAGGCCATCGCCACGATCGCCGCTGGTGGGGCTGCCCCGCAGAACACCTCCGCCAACGGCCAGTTCTTCGACACCGGTGTCACCCTGTGCACCGATATGCCGATGGACACCGTGACGGCTGCCCCGCAGGAGTCGGCGCAGTACTGCATCGACAACGCCTGGGGCTGATCGACGCACCAGCAATAATTGATTGACAACGAGGTGGGGCGGCTTTCGAAAGAAGGCCGCCCCACTTCGCGTCTGCCGCTAGTCTTCCCCTACCCATACCGTCGGAGGTTCCTGTGAGCGAGACCGCCCGCACGACCGCTGCCGAGGAGTTCGCCAACAGCGCGACCCCGATGCAAAAGGTCCAGCACGCCCTGCACCGCTACCCGTGGCTCAGTCCACTGATCGTCCTCGTCGTCCTCATCGTGATCTTCGCGATCCTCGGGTTCGGCTTCGACGTCGGCTCCCTGGAGAACTTCGCCAAGCCGGCCACCATTTCGTTGATGCTGCAGCAGACCGTCATCATCGGAACCTTGGCCGTCGCGCAGACGATCGTCATCCTCACCGCCGGTATCGATCTGAGTATCGGCGCCATCATGGTCTTCGGCCAGATGGTCATGGCGAACCTTGCCGTGTCGGCCACCGCCTCGAATGTGACCTTCATGGCCGGTCAGAACCCCTACCTGGCGGTCGTCATCGGCATCGCCGTAGCGACTCTGGCCGGCGGCATCAACGGCTTCCTGATTGTCAGATTCAACCTGCCGCCGTTCATCGTCACGTTGGGCACGCTGAGCATCTTCACGGCCCTGACGCTCATCATCTTCAAGGCCCGCACCATCCAGGGCAAGGAGTTCGAAGGCGCCCAAGACGTAATGGGCATCATGGGCAAGGACTTCCAGATCGGCCCCTTCGGATTCACGATTGGCCTGGTCGTCATGCTCGCGGTCTACGTGATCATGGCCTACGTCCTGCGCGGCACCGCCTGGGGAACCCACGTCTATGCGGTTGGTGACGACCCCACGGCGGCCGAGCTCTCGGGTATCAACGTCAAGCGTGTGCTCTTCAGCGTCTACCTCGCGGCCGGCTTCATCATCGGCATTGCCGGCTGGATCACCATCGGTCGCCTGGGTTCGGCAAGTCCGAACGTCGCTCCGGAAATCAACCTCGAGACGATCACCGCGGTCGTCATCGGTGGCACCTCGCTCTTCGGTGGACGTGGCCGACTGGTGGGAACCCTCATCGGTACGTTCATCATCATCATTCTTGACTTCGGCCTCTCGCTGGCCGGTCTGGACCAGGCGTACCGCGTCTTGGCCATCGGCGTCCTCGTGATTGCTGCCGTGGCTGTCGACCAGTGGATTCGGAAGGTGAAGATATGACCGTCTCGACCTCAGCGCAGCCGATCGTCCAGGGCAAGGACCTCAATAAGTCCTTCGGACGCGTCATCGGCCTGAACAACTGCCAGTTCGAGCTCTTCCCCGGCGAGGTGCTTGCCGTGGTGGGCGATAACGGCGCGGGCAAGTCAACCCTCATCAAGTGCATCTCCGGTGCCCATGAGGTCGACTCGGGCAAGATCTTTGTCAACGATCAAGAGGTGAGCTTCAAGTCGACGCACGATGCGCGTACCCACGGCGTGGAGACCGTCTATCAGACCCTCGCCGTCGCGCCAGCACTCGACATCTCCGAGAACCTGTACCTCGGCCGTGAGGTGCGCAAGAAGGGAATTCTCGGCAAGGTCTTCCGCAGCCTGGACAAGAAGCACATGCGTGAGGTGTCCACCAAGAGCCTGAGTGATCTCGGCGTCCTCACCGTGCAGAGCATCACCCAGACGGTGGAGACCCTGTCCGGTGGTCAACGTCAGGCGGTGGCGGTCGCGCGTGCAGGCACCTTCGGCAGCCAGGTGGTCATCCTCGATGAGCCCACGGCCGCCCTCGGTGTCAACGAATCCGCTCGTGTGCTCCAGCTGATCAAGGACCTGCGCGAGCGCGGTATGAGCATCATTCTCATCTCGCACAACATGCCGCAGGTCTTCGACGTCGCCGATCGCATCCACATCCAGCGGCTCGGACGTCGGGCAGCGGTCGTCACTCCTCAGAGTCACACGATGAACGACGTTGTGGCCATCATGACCGGTGCGATGACGGTTCCTGAGGAGGAGCAGCAGCTCGGTCCGGTGCGCTAGGCGCTACGCATAGAGGGCGGGGCGGTCTGGGATATCTATCCCGACCGCCCCGTTTCCTATGGCGGCCACCGCGGCGTTGGCACTGATCGTGGCGACCAAGCCATCCCAGGCGGTGGCTCCCGAGGTCTCGCCCAGGTGCGTCGCGTCGACCCATGCCTGCAATTGGCGACGGTAGGCATCCTCGAAGCGGCCGAGCCATAGTTCCGGTACGTCGTGCCCGATCTGTCGGGAAGCCC
>JALQUH010000049.1 GCA_023263845.1 Candidatus Nanopelagicales bacterium
GATCTCGGGGGTGAGCTTCGGGTCCTCGATCCAGACGTCGTGGATCTCGGCGATGACGCGCGCATAGAACTCCGGGTCGGCCGGAGTGTCGACCTCGGTCCCCTCGTAGAGGCCCTTGAAGTCGAGCGTGTCGACGGCGCCAAGGTCACCTCCCGCCCCGAGGACGTCGTCGGGATGCACTTCTTCAACCCGGCTCCGATCCAGGGATTCGTCGAGATCGTCCGGACCGTTGTCAGTTCGCCCGAGGTCGTCGAAGCTGTCGAGAATGTCGCGCGAGCTCTTGGCAAGGAGCCGGTCGTCGTGGGGGACCGGGCCGGGTTCATCGCGAATGCCCTGCTCTTCGGATATCTCAATCACGCCGTGTCGCTGTACGACTCGCGCTATGCCACGCGCGAAGACATCGATACGGCCATGCGCCTGGGATGCGGCTACCCGATGGGCCCGCTCGCGCTCCTGGACCTGATCGGCCTCGATACCGCCTACGAGATCCTCGACACGATGTACAAGCAGGGCCGCGACCGGCTGCATGCCCCGTCGCCGATCATCAAGCAAATGGTCACCGCGGGTCTCAAGGGTCGCAAGACGGGGCGTGGGTTCTACACCTACGCCGCCCCCGGATCTCCGGAAGTCATTGATGACGGTGCCGCGGGTACGGCTGGGCCGGCCGTCGATCCCCTTCCGGTCACCCGCGTGGGGGTGGTCGGGTCCGGCACGATGGCGACCGGCATCGCCGAGGTTCTGGCCAAGGGCGGATTCGATGTCACGCTGGTAGCTCGATCGGAATCGAGCCTGGCTCGCGCAATCGGCGCGGTGGACAAGTCGCTGGAAAAGGCCGTGCAGCGTGGGAAGTTGGAGACAGGCGACCGCGACGGGATTCGTGCACGCATCGCGGGTTCGACCAGGCTCGACGATCTGGCCGACAGCGACCTTGTCATCGAAGCCGTCGTCGAGGACCTCCGAGTCAAGACCGCCCTGTTCGAGAACCTTGATGAGATCTGCAAGCCGGGAGCCATCCTGGCAACGACGACCTCGAGCCTGCCGGTGATCGATCTCGCCGCGGTGACCACTCGACCTCACGATGTCGTCGGACTCCACTTCTTCAACCCGGCGGCCGTCATGAAGTTGGTCGAGGTGGTCGGCACGGTGTCCACGTCGCCGACGACACTGGCTACAGGGATCGACGTGGCCAAGCGCGCGGGCAAACACCCGGTGGTGTGTGGTGACCGCGCCGGATTCATTGTCAATGCGCTGCTGTTCCCCTATCTCAACGACGCCGTTCGCATGCTTGAGGCTAACTATGCATCGGCGGATGACATCGACCTGGCGATGAAGAAGGGCTGTGGCTACCCGATGGGTCCGTTCGAGTTGCTCGACGTGGTGGGCCTCGACGTATCCCTTGCCATCCAACAGACTCTGTACCGAGAGTTCCGGGAGCGTGGGTTCGCGCCCGCCCCGCGCCTTGAGCATCTGGTGACGGCCGGTTATCTCGGACGCAAGTCCGGCCGCGGCTTCCGTACCTACGAGTAGGTCGTCACCCATGGGCAAACGCCGACCGGCCCGCAAGCCGGTGACGCCACGGCCGGATGTGCTCGAAGAGCACCCGGACGGCGACTGGTACGTCCGAGCCATCACCGGTTCGGCGTCGACGAAGCGGTATCGATGCCCCGGGTGCGACCACGAGATCGTGCCGGCGACTCCCCACATCGTCGCGTGGCCGGCCGATCGCAGCATCGACGATCGTCGCCACTGGCATACGCCGTGCTGGAAGGCGCGCAATCGGCGGAGTCCAGGACGATGAACCAGTCCGAGGAGATCCGCGCGACGAGTGTTCTGCCGGCCGATCGTCGACCGATCGAGTTGACGACCTCCGACGGCCTGCGACTCGTCGGCGAGGTGGCGCTTCCGGCGGGGCGTCCAGCGCGGGCAACCCTCGTGTGTGTCCACCCGCTGCCAACGCACGGCGGCATGATGGACAGCCACCTGTTGCGCAAGGCCGCGTGGCGGCTGCCCGCCTTGGCCGACATCGCCGTTGTCCGCTTCAACACGCGCGGCACGACATCGACGGCAGGGACCAGCGAGGGGGAGTTCGACGCCGCGAACGGCGAGGGGCGCGACCTGGCTGCTGCGGTGGCGTGGGCCCGCGACCAGGGCCTGCCGGAGCCGTGGCTGATGGGATGGTCGTTTGGCAGCGACGTCGTGCTCCGCCACGGCGTCGCCCTCAATCCGGCGGGAGTCCTCGCGCTCTCACCGCCGCTGCGGTACACCTCTCCCGAAGAACTGGGTGCATGGAGCACCGTGACGACCCCGATCGTGTGCCTGGTGCCGGAGAACGACGACTATCTCCAGCCGGAGGCGGCGCGTGAACGCTTTGCCGTCGTACCGAGGGCGCACATCGTCGTCGGCGAGGGAATGGGCCACCTGTGGGTGGGTGAGCCCGCAGTGCGCCGCGTGCTCGGTGAGGTGGCAGCGCGATTGCGACCCGAACTTGCGCCCCTAGTCTGGGAGTGGCCCGGCGATCGGGCAGACAGCGAAGGACCCATGGAGAGGTGGTCAGATCTATGAGCTTCGATCTTGCTGATAAGCGAGCGCTGGTGACGGGGGCGTCACGCGGAATCGGACGGGCGATCGCCCTCGCCTACGCTGCCGCAGGAGCCGACGTTGCGATCCTGGCGCGCAACGCTGACCTCCTCGGCGAGGTAGCAGGGCAGATCGAGGACCTGGGGCGACGTGCCGTCGTGGCAACCGCCGACATCATGGATCCGCAGGCCACGCGGGCCGCTGTGTCTGAATCCATCGCCCAACTCGGTGGCCTTGATGTCCTCGTCAACAACGCTGGCGGCAACTCCTTCTCCATTCCTGTCGCGCAGATGCGTATGAGCGGATGGGAGAAGACCATGCGGCTCAACGTGGACTCCCTGGTGCACATCACTCAGGAGGCCATGCCCGCGTTGGCCGAGGGCGGCGGCACCATCATCAATGTGTCGTCGGTTGCCGGGCTCCGCGGTGCGCCGACAATGGCCCACTATGGGGCGTCGAAAGCGGCGGTGATCTCGCTGACGCAGTCCTTGGCGATCGAAACTGCATGGATGGGAGTTCGGGTCAACGCTCTCGTCCCAGGATGGATCGAGACCGACCTCACTGATTTCCTCCGCGCCAACGAAGACGCCGAGCGCGGCACGCTGTCGCGGGTGCCCATGCAGCGATGGGGTCGCGTCGAGGAAATTGCGGAGCCAGCGGTCTTCCTCGCCTCGAGCGCTTCGTCGTTCATGACCGGTCAGGTCCTCGTCGTCGACGGTGGCCTGTCGTCGATGCCGTAGGTTCGGCATGGGTCGATTCCTGCTGTTGCACGCCTTCCCCTTTGACTCATCCTTGTGGGACGACGTCGGTGCTGTCTTGCGCGAAACCGGACATCAGGTCCTCGCACCGGATCTTCCAGGCTTCGGGTCGGCTCAGTTGCCGGCCGCTGATCCCGATATCGATTGCCTCGTGGATGCGATGCTGCCTGTGCTCGGCGATGAACCCGCCGTCGTCGTAGGTTGCTCGATGGGTGGCTACGTCGCTCTCGGTATCGCGCGGCGACGCCCCGATCTCGTCCAGGCTCTCGCTCTCGTCGATACCAAGGCCACGTCTGACGCTCCCGCGGCCCAGGAGGGTCGCGAGCGTACCGCGGGGTTGGCCGAGACCGGTGCGGACTGGTCGGCGGGCATGATCTCCGGTCTGCTCGGCGAGACCACGCGGGCGCGACGGCCGGACGCCGTACGTCGTGTTGAGGGCGTGCTCGCCACGGCTGAACCAGCCACGGTGGCGTGGGCGCAACGCGCTATGGCCGCGCGTCCGGACTCCCGCGACGTCGTCGCGGCGATGGACGTGCCCGTCCTGGTCGTCATGGGGGAGGAGGACACGATGAGCCCGCGGTCGGAGCAGGAACTGATCCTTGCCGAAGCCAAGCAGGGTCGGCTCATCACGATCGTCGAGTCCGGGCACCTGTCGCCCATCGAGGCGCCGGCCGAGGTCGCCGCCGCACTCCTCACCCTCGTGATCCCTCGTTGACGCCGGTCAACACGTGTGGGGATAGCTAGGTGTCGATGCCGACACCGCGCATGATCGCGCGGACGAACGCCTTGATTCCACTGGGCCACTGCGGGTGGGTGCCGTCGCTGACGAAGTACTCGGGGTTGTCAACCGAGACCGAGTACCAATCAGCGATCACGGCGTTGGGGTAGTCAGGCACGACCACTGCGATGAGTTCGTTGTTCGGCTCCATCCACGGTCGTGGCACGTTGGTGTTCACCACGACGACGCGCTCGCGGTCTCTCAGAATGTCGAGCATCTCGCGAAGCTGGTCCTCGGTGAGGATGCCGTTCGTGCCGGTATGGATGACGACGGTGGGCGCCAGCAACCCCTTCTTCGACAACTTCTGAACGCGCTCGAGCACGCCGGAGGCCTGGCGACTAACCTCGGCGTCGACCTGGGTCTGATCGATCTTGGCCATGAGCTGATCGGCGACGCCGAGCATGACGGAGTCGCCGATCGCGGTGACCGCGCCGTTCTTGTTGACGGGCAACCCGTCCTTCGACGTTTGACCCGTCGGTGACGAATCCGTTGACGAGGAGGAATCAGGACCGGTGGTCGGTCCCGTCGCGGGCGTGGTGGTCGCCGTGTCATCGATAAGCCGCTCGGTCGGGCCGCCGTCGTCGATGCCGATCGCCGCGGCCACATCGTCGGGGATTTGCTCGTCGACCGGCTTCGCCGTTGCCAGGCCCGCGCCGATGAGACCCAACGCGGCGATGGTGACTGCTGAGCCGGCGAGGACGCGTCGACCCAGATACGCACGATCCTCCGGGTCGGCCTCCCGCCACTGGGTGAGGAACCGGCCGATGGCGCCGCGTCGGATCGGGATCTCGACGTAGCGATAGGACAGCTCAGCGACGATGAAGGTAAGGCCCAGGCGTAGTACGAGATTGGCAAAGCCCTCGATCGGGATGTCGAGCACCGGGCGCGTGATGACGAAGATCGGCCAGTGCCACAGGTAGAGGCCGTACGAGCGCTGGCCGATGTAGCGCCAGGGCTGGGAGCCGATCATCTTGCCGAAGGGCGCCCCGGGATGGCTGGCCGCGGCGATGAGGATCACGACGAGGATCGACAGGATGAGGAACCCGCCGCGGTACATGAAGGGCGAGTACTCGCCCACCTGCCAGAAGAACCACACGACCGCCAGTAGTGCGGTGAAACCGATCGCGGTGATGATCGCCTGCGCCCCGACGGTGAGCCGTGTGGACAGTCGACCAGGTCGCCACACCATGGCGAGGGCGGCTCCGAGGAGAAGACCCATGATGTGCGTATCCGTGCCGAAGTACGCCCGACTGGGGTCCGCATCGACCGGGAAGCCGTTGGACACGGACAGGAAGATCATCCAGGCGGTCGACACGATCGAGCCGCCAAGGGCGACCCAGAAGACGCCACGTCGTCCGCGCCAGCGCATGAGGAGAACAGCGATGGCGGGCCAGATCAGGTAGAACTGCTCCTCCACCGCGAGGGACCACAGATGCTGTAGGAAGGCAGGCCGGCCAATGGCCTCGAAGTACGACTGGTCGGCAACGATGTACCACCAGTTGGTGACATAGAACAGCGATGCGAGCGCGTCCGCGCGAAAAGTTGCGGCCGAATCCCGATAGATAAAGGCGGTCGCCGCGCCGACCACGACGAGGACGAGGATGAGTGCCGGAAGGAGGCGCTTGGCGCGACGAAGGTAGAACTGCTTGAAATCGACGCGACCGGATCGGTCGAACTCCTCGACGATCAGGGTCGTGATGAGGAAGCCGGACAGGACGAAGAAGACGTCGACACCCAGATATCCACCGCGCATCCAGGTCTGGTCACCGTGGTAGAACAGCACGCCGAGTACGGCGAGGGCGCGCACGCCGTCCAGGCCGGGTAGGTACCCCATCTCGCCGCCGTTGCGGCCGCGATCGAGATGCCAGGGTTGACGGTCGGTGATCTGGTCGGTCGCCACCGTCGCCCCTCTCCTCATCCCTCGTATCCGGGGTGCGGCCGCGCCGTACCCCCGGATGCCCGCGAATTGCCGGCCCGGGTCATCGTACGTGGGGAAGCGCCCCTAAGCCCCGGCGAAACGGGTGATCTCGGGCAGGTGTCGTGCTCGCAATTCCGCATCGCGCACTCCCAGGCCCGGCTCGGGCGCGAGGGCCAAAACTCCGACCTTGCCCTGGTGGAGATTGCGGTGAACCTCGTAGGCGGCCTCGCCCGTTTGGTCGAGGGCGAAGGTCTTGGACAGGGTTGGATGGATGAGGCCCCGGGAGATAAGCCGGTTGGCCTCGTAGGCCTCGCGATAGTTGGCGAAATGCGATCCCACGATTTTCTTAAGGTTCATCCACAGATAACGGTTGTCGTACTCATGCATGTATCCGCTGGTGGAGGCGCAGGTGACGATCGTGCCGCCCTTGCGGGTGACGTACACGCTGGCACCGAAGGTCTCGCGTCCAGGATGCTCGAACACGATGTCAACGTCGTCGCCTCCGGTGAGTTCGCGAATGCGCTTGCCGAGGCGCTGCCACTCCTTGGGATCCTGCGTCGACTCGTCCTTCCAGAAGCGGTAGTCCTCCGCCCGCCGATCGATGATGAGGTCGGCACCCATGGCACGACACAGGTCCGCCTTCTCCGGGCTCGAGACGACGCACACGGGGATCGCGCCGCCGTTGACGGCCATCTGCGTGGCGTAGGACCCCAGGCCGCCGGAGGCACCCCAAATGAGCACCACGTCGCCCTGCTTCATGTCCGCGCCGTTGCGCGAGACGAGTTGCCGGTACGCCGTTGAGTTCACCAGTCCGGGAGAAGCGGCCTCCTCCCAGGTGAGGTGGTTCGGTTTCGGCAGCAACTGGTTGGACTTCACCAGGGCGAGCTCGGCGAGGCCACCAAAGTTGGTCTCGAATCCCCAGATGCGCTGCTCGGGGTCGAGCATGGTGTCGTTGTGGCCGAGCGGGCTTTCGAGTTCGACGGACAGGCAATGCGCGACGACCTCATCGCCGGGCTTCCACGCGTTGACCCCGGGGCCGACGCGGAGCACGACGCCTGCGGCATCCGATCCGATGACGTGGTAGGGCAGATCATGTCGCCTAGCCATCTCATGCGATCGCCCGTAGCGCTCGAGGAAGCCGAAGGTGGATACCGGTTCGAAGATGGAGGTCCAGACCGAGTTGTAGTTGATCGAACTGGCCATGACTGCGATGAGTGCCTCACCGGGTCCGACTTCGGGTACGGGTACGTCGTCAAGGTGCAGTGAGCGTCGTGGGTCCTTGTCTCCGGAGGCCATCCCCTCGAACATATCGACCTCGTCCTTGTGGACGGTGATCCCGCGGTAGGACTCCGGCACGGGCAGCGCGGCAAAGTCATCGGCGGTTGCCTCGCCCGAGACGATGGCGTCGCGGATGGCCTCCATGGATCCTCCTTGGGGAGCGGCTCTGTCGACGTTAACGGTCGTTCATGCTAGTGGGTGTCACCAGTCGATGTAGCCCTGCGTGCGTGCCCAATAGAGAGCAAAGACGAGCACGCCGAGCACAATAAGGGGGACGAGCAGGCGGCGCAGGCACACGGTCAGTGGTCCTCAGCGTGCGCCTGGACGAGTTCGATGAGGACGCCGCCGCAATCGGCCGGGTGGGCGAAGTTGACCAAGGAGCCGGCGGTGCCGCGCTTTGCCCGGGGGTAGAGCACTCGAACGCCGGCCGCACGCAGGCGCTCGGCGGCCAGCTCGACGTCGTCGACCCCGAACGCGACCTGCTGGATCCCCGGCCCTCGCTTATCGAGGAACGTGCCGATGGTGGAGTCAGGAGTGAGGGGTGCCAGCAACTGCAGGTAGTCATCGCCAACGGCCAGCATGGCCTCCCGGACGCCCTGCTCCTCGTTGGTCTCCTCGTGGACCATGGGCACGCCAAAGACTCGCCGGTAGAACTCGATGGCAGCGTCCAGATCGGGTACGGCGATCCCGACATGGTCGATGCGGGTAATGAGGGGGCCGAGTACGGCCTGTGCCTGCTCCATGCTCACTCCTCGCTAGGGTGAGTCCATCGTCGCAAGTAGGCCTTGCGCCTGGGCCAGGAGGTCACCATGTCGTCCGTCATCGTCGCGGGAACTCGGACTCCCATGGGGCGATTGCTGGGATCGCTGAAGTCCCAGAGCGCTGCGGATCTAGGCGCGGTGGCCATCCGGGGTGCCCTGGAACGCGCTGGCGTCAGCCCGGATCAGGTCGACTACGTGGTCATGGGCCAGGTCCTGCAGGCCGGCACGGGGCAGATCACGGCTCGGCAGGCCGCGGTCAAGGCCGGCATCCCGATGAGGGTCCCCGCGCTCACAATCAACAAGGTGTGTCTTTCAGGTATTGATGCGATCGCGCTCGCGGACCAACTCATTCGAGCCGGTGAGTTCGACATCGTCGTCGCCGGTGGCATGGAGTCGATGACCAATGCACCGCACCTGCTCATGGGTTCCCGTGAGGGCGTGAAGTACGGCGACTGGAAGATCATCGATTCGATGGCCTTCGATGGTCTGACGTGCGCGTTCGACGAGTGCGCGATGGGCGAAGCGACCGAGGGCTACAACGCGCGGTATGACCTGACCCGCGAAGAGCAGGACGCGTTCTCGGCGCGCTCGCACCAACGGGCCGCCGCAGCACAGGCCGCGGGAATCCTTGCCGAGGAGATCGTGCCCGTGGCGATTCCGCAGCGCAAGGGCGATCCAATCATCGTGAGCGAAGACGAAGGTATTCGCGCGGAGACGACGGTGGATTCCCTCGGCGCGTTGCGCCCCGCCTTCGCCAAGGAGGGAACGATCACCGCGGGCAACGCCTCGCAGATCTCGGACGGCGCCGCTGCCGTCGTGGTGATGAGCAAGGCCAAGGCGGAGGAATTGGGCCTGTCCTGGCTCGCCGAGATTGGCGCCCATGGCGTGGTCGCCGGCCCGGATGCCTCGCTGCACGAGCAACCAGCGCGTGCCATCGAGCGCGCCTGCGAGAAGCAGGGCATCGCTGTGTCCGACCTCGATGTCGTCGAGATCAATGAGGCCTTCGCTGCCGTCGGCCTCGTCTCGACACGGCAGCTCGGCCTCGATGAGTCGAAGGTCAACGTCAACGGCGGCGCCATTGCCCTCGGCCATCCGGTCGGTATGTCCGGGGCCCGCATCGTGCTGCATCTCGCCCATGAACTGCGTCGTCGCGGGGGTGGGGTGGGCGCAGCCGCCCTGTGCGGGGGCGGCGGCCAGGGCGACGCACTGATCGTAAGAGTCCCTTCGGCGTGACCGACACCGTCACTGATCTCGTCGAGCGGGCTCGCACGGGCGAGGCCCGCGCCATCGCACGTCTGATTTCGATGGTCGAGGACGGATCTCCGCAACTGCCTGACATGCTCAGCGCTCTGCATGGTGGCGGAACGGCCTACGTCGTGGGGATCACCGGTGCGCCGGGTGTCGGCAAGTCGACGGTGACCAATGCGCTGATCACGGCCTACCGTGAGCGAGGCGATCGCGTGGCCGTGCTCGCCGTCGATCCGAGTTCACCGTTCACCGGCGGCGCGTTGCTCGGCGATCGGATTCGCATGCAGGGGCAGGCCGGCGATTCCGGTGTCTATATCCGTTCGATGGCATCTCGTGGACAACTCGGTGGCCTGGCCGCGGCGACCCCGCAGGCCGTTCGCGTGCTGGAGGCGGCTGGCTTCGATGTCGTACTTGTCGAAACTGTCGGGGTGGGTCAATCCGAGGTTGATATTGCCGCGACGGCTGATGCGACGGTGGTGCTCCTGGCACCGGGTATGGGCGACGGCATCCAGGCGGCGAAGGCCGGAATCTTGGAGATCGGCGACATCCTCTGCGTCAACAAGGCCGACCGCGATGGAGCGGCAAGCACAGTGCGCGAAGTACGACAGATGCTGCAATTGGGCGGGAATCGCGACGGCTGGAAACCGGTCGTGGTGACTTCGGTCGCCGCGCAGGACGCGGTGGCCGACCTCCTGGCGACCCTTGATGACCGGCGAGCGTGGCTGGGAGAGGGCGACCATCTGGTGCGCCGTCGTCGTCAGCGGGCCCGCGGGGAGGTCCTCGCTCTTGCCCTCGGGGGGCTGCGTGGTCGACTTGAAGAGCGGCTATCCGGAGCCCACCTGACGGACATCGATGCCGTTGCGGAAGGATCCCTGAGCCCCTATGAGGCTGCGGAGCGGTTGATTGCCGAGGATGACAGGATGGGTTCGTGACTGAGCAGCCTTCTCTGTCCCTGCGCGGAGCCGTCGATCTTGGCGCCTTGGCGAGTCAGCGCGACGCCGAGGAACGACGGTCCACCGCGATGGCCGGTGCTCCCACCGGCGTCGTCATTGACGTTACCGAGGCAAGTTTCGAGCGTGACGTCATCATTCAGAGCCAGACCGTGCCGGTGGTCCTCGACCTGTGGGCGTCCTGGTGCGGACCCTGCAAGACGCTATCGCCGATCCTGGAGTCCCTGGCCGCCGAGTACGCCGGTCGCTTCGTTCTGGCCAAGGTTGATGTGGATGCCAACCAGCAGATAGCGGCGGCGTTCCAGGTGCAGTCCATCCCAAGTGTGTTCGGTGTCATCGCCGGCCAGCCGGTACCCCTTTTCCAGGGTGCCTATCCCGAGCCGCAGATCCGGCAGGTGCTCGACGAACTGTTGCGTGTGGCGGCCGAGAATGGTGTGAGCGGCACACTCGCCGGCGACGTATCAGACACGACGGACGCGGCGGAAGCCGCCGCAGAGGTCGAGGAGCCTGACGACCCGCGTTTCGCGGCGGCTTACGACGCCATCGAGGCGGGCGACTGGGCGGCTGCCGCGGATGCCTATCGCACCGTGTTGGCGCAGTCTCCCGCCGATGTCGATGCGCAGGCGGGTTTGGCGATGTGCGAGTTGCAGGTGCGGCTGGAATCCGGGGGTGAATCCGGTGCGCTGCGAGACGCCGACGTAGCCGCTGCTGCAGGCGATTGGGCGACGGCGTTCGCGGCGCTCATCTCGCAGATCAAGGCGACATCGGGGGATGAGCGCGAGGCCGCACGGGAGCGGCTCCTCGAACTCTTTGCGCTGGCAGGCGATGACTCGGCTGTGCAGCCAGCCCGCGTGGCCCTCGCCTCTGCCCTCTTCTAGACCGGCCGCAGCCAGATGGTGGCGAGCGGCGGCAGCGTCATTTCAGCGCTCGCCGGGCGACCGTGCCAGGGCACATCCTCTGCGCGTACGGCGCCCATGTTGCCGACGCCTGCGCCACCGAAATCTTCGGCATCGGTGTTGAGGACCTCCTCCCACACTCCACCGTGGGGCAGCCCGATCCGGTAGCCCATTCGCGGCACCGGTGACATGTTGGCCATGCTCACGAGGGGACGACCTGCGTCATCCCAACGGATCCAACTGAAGATATTCGCCTCCGCATCGTTGGCGTCGATCCATTCAAAGCCAGCCGGGTCGTCATCGCGCTGCCACAGGGCCGGCGTCTCGGCATATATCCGATTGATCGCTTGCACCGTACGCGAGATGCCCTGATGTTCGTCGTACTGCAACAGCCACCAATCGAGTCCTGAGTCGGCGTTCCATTCGGCTGACTGGGCGAATTCGCTGCCCATGAAGAGCAGCTTGCGGCCAGGATGGGACCACATGAAGCCTAGGTAGGCGCGCAGATTGGCCAGCTCTTGCCAGCGATCGCCCGGCATCCGCGCGATGAGGGAGCCCTTGCCGTGCACGACTTCGTCGTGCGACAGCGGCAAGACGAAGTGCTCGCTGTAGGCGTACATCATGGAGAAGGTCATCTCGTTGTGGTGGTACTGCCGGTGGACCGCTTCCCGCTGCATGTAGCCGAGTGAGTCATGCATCCAGCCCATGTTCCACTTCAGGCCAAAGCCGAGTCCGCCAAGGTACGTCGGCCGGGTAACGCCCGGCCAGGCGGTCGACTCCTCGGCGATCGTCACGATGCCGGGTACGCGCTTGTAAACCGTGGCGTTCATCTCCTGCAAGAACGCCACCGCGTCCAGGTTCTCGCGCCCACCGAACTCGTTGGGCGTCCACTGCCCCGGCTCGCGCGAGTAGTCGAGGTAGAGCATGGACGCGACAGCATCCACGCGGAGTCCATCAACGTGGTACTCCTCGAGCCAATACACCGCGTTCGAGACTAGGAAGTTGCGCACCTCGGTACGACCGAAGTCGAAGATGTATGTGCCCCAGTCCGGATGTTCTCCGCGCTGGGGGTCGGCGTTTTCATAGAGGGGTGTGCCATCAAATCGGGCGAGCGCCCACTCATCGCGGGGGAAGTGCGCGGGTACCCAGTCGACGATGACGCCGATGCCCGCCTGATGTAGTCGATCGATGAGGTAGCGCAGGTCGTCGGGACTGCCGAAACGCGGAGTCGGTGCGAAGTACGACGTCACCTGGTAGCCCCACGAACCGGCAAAGGGGTGTGCCGCGACAGGGAGGAACTCCACGTGCGTGAAGCCATGCTCGACCACGTAGGCCGTCAACTCCTCGGCCAGTTGGCGGTAGTCCAAGCCGGGGCGCCATGAGCCCAGATGGACCTCGTACGTCGACATCGGTCGATGCAGCGGATCGGTCTTGTAGCGCTTCTTCAGCCACGCACCGTCGCCCCAGGCATAGCGCGAGGTGAAAACGACCGAGCCGGTCGCCGGAGGCACCTCGGTCGCAAAGGCGAAGGGGTCAGCCTTTTCGCGCCAGACGCCGTCCTTGCCGAGGATGGAGAACTTGTAGACGGTTCCGTCGCCGATGTCCGGGATGAACAATTCCCACACTCCCGTCGAGCCGAGGCTGCGCATCGGGTGGGCCTGACTGTCCCAGTGATTGAAACTGCCGGTGACGCGAACGCCCTGGGCGTTTGGTGCCCACACGGCGAAGGACACGCCCGTCACGTCACCATGGGGACTCGGGTATGTGTGGACGTGCGCGCCGAGCACCTTCCACAACTCCTCGTGTCGGCCCTCCGAGATGAGGTGGAGGTCGAGTTCGCCGAGCGTGGGCAGGAAGCGGTAGGGGTCATCCGCGGGGATGACCTGGCCGCCGTAGGTCACATCGAGTCGGTAGTCCGGTACGTCGGTCCCGGGCAGGAGACCTATCCAGACACCGCGGTGCTCGTGCTTGAGCGGGATGCG
The DNA here is from genome assembly GCA_023263845.1 of Candidatus Nanopelagicales bacterium. Classification (GTDB taxonomy): domain Bacteria; phylum Actinomycetota; class Actinomycetes; order S36-B12; family S36-B12; genus Mxb001. Next base: position 13,147 of record JALQUH010000049.1, read on the forward strand.
CTCCGTGCCGACGATGGCCACAACCGCCTCAGCCATGGGGCGTAGGACGCGCAGGGTCACGGCGTTCTTGCCTACATGGGGCCCCAGGATCGAGTGCGGGCTGTAGTGAGCGCCGTCGACCAGCCGATCGAGTTCGGCGCTGTCGACCTTGACCGGCTTGGGCGTCTTGGGGGCCTTGTCCTGCTTGCTCATGATGGGCGCACCTCGACGATGTGACCCACGGTGAAGTCTGGATCGAACCGCACGTATGTGGCCTGTCCCCAGGTGAACGTTTGGCCGGTGACGTGGTCGTGCGCGATGAAGCGATCGGACCAGTCCATGCCGAGCGCCGGCATGTCCCACCACACCGTCGTCTCGTGCACGTTCTGGGGGTCGAGCGTGCAGGCCACGAGAGTGATTTCAGTGCCGACCCGCTTGGAGTAGGCGATGATCGCCGGGTCATCGGTGTGGTGGAACCTCAGGCTGCGCAGATCCTGCAGCGGTGCGAGTTCCCGACGTACCTTGTTCAGGGTTGTTATGTAGGGCGCCAAGGATTCACCGGCCTCTTGCGCTGCAGCCCAGTCGCGGGGACGGTATTCGTACTTCTCCGAGTCGAGGTACTCCTCGCTGCCGGGACGCACGGGCGCGTTCTCGAAGAGTTCGAACCCGGAGTAAACGCCCCAGGTGGGGGACAGGGTCGCGGCGAGCGTCGCACGAATGGCGAAGGCTGGCTTGCCACCCTGCTGGAGGTACTCGGTAAGGATATCCGGTGTGTTGACGAAGACGTTGGGCCGCATGTAGGCCGACGCGGGGCCGGCGAGCTCGCTGAGGTATTCCTCCAGCCCTTCCTTGTCATTGCGCCACGTGAAGTAGGTGTAACTCTGCTGGAAGCCGACCTCCGCCAACGCCCGCATCATCGGCGGGCGCGTGAATGCCTCGGCGAGGAAGATCACGTCGGGATCGGTCGCATTAACTTCACCGATCAGGCGATCCCACACCCACAGCGGCTTGGTGTGTGGGTTGTCAACGCGGAAGATTCGTACGCCGAGCCCCATCCAATGGCGGACCAGGCGCAGCACCTCGGCGTACAGACCCTCCGGGTCATTGTCGAAGTTGAGCGGATAGATGTCCTGATACTTCTTCGGTGGGTTTTCGGCGAAGGCGACCGTGCCGTCAGCGCGTGTGGTGAACCATTCTGGGTGCTCGGTCACCCAAGGGTGATCCGGGGAGGCTTGCAGCGCGAAGTCGAGTGCGACCTCCATGCCGAGTTCACGGCTGCGAGCGACGAGGGCGACGAAGTCGCGCTCGGTGCCCAGGTCCGGATGGACCGCATCATGCCCACCTTCGGGAGAGCCGATAGCCCACGGTGAGCCCGGGTCGCCCGCTACGGGAGCCAGGGTGTTGTTGCGGCCCTTGCGATGGGCGTAACCCACCGGGTGGATCGGGGGCAGATAGACCACGTCGAATCCCATTGCGGCCACGGCATCCAGTCGCTTCGCTGCCGTCGCGAAGGTGCCTGACTTCAAGGGTCGACCTTGGGCGCCCTCGCTGCGGGGAAAGAACTCATACCAGGAGCCCACAAGTGCTCTGCGACGTTCAACGAGCAGCGGCCAAGGACCCGACGCGGTCACATGTTCGCGGATGGGGTGAGCGAGCATGGCCTCGACGACGGCCGTGTCACGCGCGGCGGCGAGGCGTACGGCGGGCGGCAGTTCGGCATTGCGCATCGTGGTCACCGCGGCGGTCAGGTCGACCCCGGCACGCTCGAGTAGCAGCGCCCCTTCCGCGAGTTCGAGTTCGATGTCGAGCCCCGCAGGAACCTTGATGTCGGCGCGATGCAGCCACGTGGCCCACGGGTCGCCCCATGATTCCACGGTGAAGGACCACAATCCTTCGCTGTCGGGGGACACGGTGGCGCCCCACTGGTCCACTCCAGTGCCCAGATCCAGCATTCCCTTGCGTTGGTGCTCACGTCCGGTTGGGTCGCGCAGTACGACCTCGACGCCGAGAAGATCGTGACCTTCGCGAAATGCTGTGGCACGGACGGGGATCTGCTCGCCGACGACCGCCTTGGCCGGGCGTCGGCCGGACTCGACCGTGGGCGAGACGTCGATGACGGGGAAGCGGCCGGTGAGAACTGACGGGACGTCGGTGGTCCCCGCGTGCGCCGGCGCAACGGGCCTTCGGGTGCTCTGTTGGCGGGTGGTGGCCCGAGCCGGGGCCTTCTTGGCGGGTGCTTTCTTGGTCGGCGCCTTCTTGGCCGGCGCCTTCTTGGCGGGAGTTGTCTTGCGCGGGGCCGCCTGCTTCTTGGCGGGTGCCTTCTTGGCGGAGGCTTTCTTGGCGGAGGCCTTGCTGGCGGGCGTCTTCTTCGCCGGGGATGTGGTGGGGGCCGAATCCGGTGCGGTGCTACCCGCCGCCGCAGAGAACTGCGGCACCGTCGGTGATTTTCGGCTCGTCATAGCCCACAAGCCTATCGGCGCCCGGGCATCAGTGGGCCGAGGTGTACGAGCCCGAACTCCCACCCGGACGAAGGCGAACTCGCGCGGAGAGCGGCGAACCCGGGAAGCGGTTCCGTCGGCGGCCGAAACTTGACTGAAATCGGGCACGGCTTACCGGCAAAATCACGAGGTGTTTCGGCCTACCGACGGGTTCAGGTGCGCGTCGCAAGCCCGCAATTGGCACCCGCTAACGTGACCGCCGTGAAGGCCATACGTCGCTTTACCGTTCGCACTGTCCTGCCCGAGAATCTCGCTCCGCTGGAGGAACTGGCTGCCAACCTGCGTTGGTCCTGGCACCCCGAGACTCGAGACGTCTTCGCCGCAATGGACCCCGCGTTGTGGCACGAGGTCGGCGATGACCCGATCCGCATGCTCGGTGAGGTTCCGGTCGAGCGCCTTGACGAACTCGCCGACGATCCTGGCTACGTCGACTGGGTACGTCGTACCCGCGATGAACTTCACGCCTACCTACACCGCGACGCGTGGTTTCAGCATCAGCCCGATGACCGACCCAACGCCATTGCCTACTTCTCCCCAGAGTTCGGCATCGCCGCCGCACTGCCGCAGTACTCGGGCGGTCTTGGCATCCTTGCCGGCGATCACCTCAAGGCGGCATCCGACCTCGGGATTCCGATCATCGGCGTCGGCTTGTTCTACCGCGCCGGCTACTTCCGGCAGACCCTGTCGCGAGAGGGGTGGCAGCAAGAGACCTATCCGGTGCTCGATCCTGATGGCAGCCCGGTGTCGCTCCTGCACGACGTCGACGGTGATCCTGTGGTCATCACGATCGGTATGCCCGGTGGTCGCACGATGCATGCGCGCGTGTGGGTCGCCCAGGTCGGGCGTGTCCCGCTGCTGCTGCTCGATACCGACATCGAGGTGAATGAACCGGCGGAGCGCGAGGTCACGGACCGCCTGTATGGCGGCGGTACCGATCACCGCTTGGCGCAGGAGGTGCTCCTCGGCATCGGTGGCGTGCGTGCGATTCGAGCCTACTGCCAGATCACTGGTGCACCCGAGCCGGAGGTCTTCCATTCCAATGAGGGTCATGCCGGATTTCTCGGCATCGAGCGCATCCATGAACTCGTCGAGGAGCAGGATCTGGACTTCGCAACCGCTCTTGAGGTGGTTCGCGCGGGTACGTTGTTCACCACGCACACACCGGTCCCGGCGGGTATCGATCGCTTCCCCCGTGAACTGGTCGGGAATTTCTTCGGTGGCGACAACGCCGTGGAGAAGATTCCCGCCGAGCTCGTTCTTGATCTCGGTCGGGAGAGCTACACCGGCGGCGATCCGGCCGTGTTCAACATGGCCGTGATGGGTCTGCGCCTGTCCCAGCACGCCAACGGTGTCAGCTTGCTGCACGGTGAGGTGAGCCGCGGCATGTTCAGCGGCCTGTGGCCGGGCTTCGACTCCGGCGAGGTGCCGATCACGTCGATCACCAACGGGGTCCACGCCCCGACGTGGGTTGCCCGTGAGGTCCGCGACCTCGCCGCTCGCGAGGTAGGTCCGGAACTCATCGAGCAGGGGCAGGGCTGGGACGCCATCGGTCGCATCCCTGACCAGGCGATCTGGCCGGTCAAGCGCATCCTGCGTGAGCACCTCGTCACCGATGCTCGGGAGAGGTTGCGTGCCTCCTGGCTGCTCCGCGGCGCAAGCGAGGCCGAACTCGGATGGATTGACGACGTGCTCGATCCGGACATTCTCACCATCGGATTCGCCCGTAGGGTGCCTTCCTATAAGCGCTTGACGCTCATGCTTCGGGATCAGGAGCGGTTGCGTGAACTGCTCCTGCACCCGGATCGTCCGATCCAGATCGTCGTCGCCGGCAAGGCCCATCCCGCCGATGACGGTGGCAAGCGGCTCATACAGGAGCTCGTCCGTTTCGCCGACGATCCGGCTGTCCGTCACCGCATCGTGTTCTTGCCCAATTACGACATCGCCATGGCCACGCGGCTCTACCCGGGTTGCGATGTATGGCTCAACAATCCGATCCGTCCACTGGAAGCCAGTGGCACGTCAGGCATGAAAGCCGCACTGAACGGCGCGCTCAACCTGTCCATCCTCGATGGCTGGTGGGACGAGTGGTACGACGGTGAGAACGGCTGGGCCATCCCGTCTGCTGACGGTATCGCCGACGTTGATCGTCGCGATGACCTCGAGGCTGCGGCACTGTATGACCTCATCGAGCGCGAGGTGGCGCCCACGTTCTACCAGCGCGGCGAGGACGGCCTGCCCCATCGGTGGATCGAGCGAGTCCGGCACACCCTGCAGACACTCGGTCCCAAGGTCCTGGCCAGTCGCATGGTGAGTGAATACGTCACGCGCCTCTATACGCCAGCCGCCGAGGGCACTCGGGCGTTCACGGCAGACAACTTCGCCCTGGGTCGGAGCCTCGCCGCGTGGAAGGCTCGTGTGCGGGCAGCGTGGAGCCAGGTTGCGGTGGAGCACGTCGAGTCGGCTGGTGTCGGTGATGCGCCGTCCCTGGGGTCACCGGTTCGCCTGCGCGCACACGTCCGGCTCGGCTCACTGAGTCCCGAGGACGTCTACGTCCAGGTGGTGTCCGGTCGGGTCGACTCCGATGACCAGTTGGTCGATCCGCAGATCGACATGCTGGAACCGGATCAGTCCTTCGAGGGCGGTCGCTGGTTGTTCGATGGTGAGTTGTCGCTCGGCCGCACCGGTCCCTTCGGCTATACGGTGCGCGTCCTGCCGCGGCACGAAGGGTTGGCTTCCCCGGTCGAACTCGGCCTGGTGACCCTGCCGGCCGAGACCGTTTCACCGGTCGGCGCAGCGGGTCTGCGCTAGTGCAGCGAGAACTCGCGCACTAGGCCGTCACGCGCAGCAGGACCGAACTGCGTGCTACGAGGGGGAGTGCCTCTCCGGCGCGCACGGTTGCGCCCTCGTGATCGGTTCCGGTGTCGAAGACAACCTCGTAGGTCTTGCCGAAGGGTTCGCCGGGGAGCGTGAAGTCGCAGGGCTCGTCGGCGGCATGCAGGACGAAGAGGAATGAATCATCCGCCTGTGGGAGCGGCTCACCCGGAACGTGGTGCAATTCACCGGAGAGATACATCCCCAGGGTCTTGCTCCAGCCGGCATTCCACTCTTCCTGGGTCATGGGCTGACCGTCTGGGCCAACCCACCCGAGGTCGGGAGCGCCGCCTTCGTGGGTCGGTCGTCCGTCGAAGAAGTAGCGCTGTCGGAAGGCTCGATGGGCGCGACGGAGTTCGACGACGCGCGTGGCGAAAGTGAGCAGCTCCTGCTGCCAGTCGGCCAGATCCCAGTCGTACCAGGAGATCTCATTGTCCTGGCAATACGCGTTGTTGTTGCCACCCTGCGTCCGACCGAACTCGTCGCCGCCGAGGATCATGGGGACGCCGGTGGAGAGCAAGAGAGTCGCGAACATGTTGCGTATCTGCCGGTGGCGCACTTCGTTGATCGCTGGGTCGTCGGTCTCGCCCTCGACCCCGTAGTTGTAGGACCGGTTGTCGTCGGTGCCGTCGCGGTTGTCCTCGAGGTTGGCTTCGTTGTGCTTGTGGTCGTACGTCGTGAGGTCTCGCAAGGGGAAGCCATCGTGGGCGGTAATGAAGTTGATCGACGCATAGGGACGGCGGCCTTCGCCGCCGTAGAGGTCCGCCGATCCGGATAGACGCCAGCCGAGCTCGCCGATCCCGGCCGATCCCTTCCAGAAATCGCGCAGATTGTCCCGGTACTTGCCGTTCCACTCGGTCCACATCGCGGGGAACTCGCCCACTTGGTAGCCGCCGGGGCCGACGTCCCATGGCTCGGCGATGAGTTTGGTACGCCGGAGGATGGGGTCCTGCTGGATCGTGGTGAGAAAGGTGCCGAGCATGTCGACATCGTGGAAGGAGCGCGCCAGGGCGGCGGCGAGATCGAAGCGGAACCCGTCCACGTGCATTTCGGTGACCCAGTAGCGCAGTGAGTCCATCACCATCTGCAAGACGTGCGGGTTCGACACATTGAGGGTGTTGCCGCAGCCGGTGTAGTCCATGTAGTGCCGACCATCGCTGAGCCGGTAGTAGCCGGGATTGCAGATCCCGCGGAAGGACAGGGTCGGGCCGTTCTCATTGCCCTCTGCCGTGTGGTTGTAGACGACGTCGAGGATCACCTCGAGCCCGGCCGCGTGGAGGGTGCGCACCATCTCCTTGAATTCGCGCACCTGTTCGCCGGCCCCACCGGCGGAGGAGTAGCGCGCATGCGGGGCGAAGAAGCCGAGGGTGTTGTAGCCCCAGTAGTTCGTCAGCCCGAGTTCGAGTAGATGGGTCTCGTCGACGAAGTGGTGGATCGGCATGAGTTCGACCGCGGTTATGCCCAGGGACGTCAAGTGCTCGATGACGGCTGGGTGGGCTAGGCCGGCGTAGGTGCCGCGTAGGTGGTCGGGGACGTCTGGGTGCTGCATCGTGAGGCCGCGCACGTGGGTTTCGTAGATGACGGTGTCGCCCCACGGAATCCGCGGATGTGTGTCGCCGTACCAGTCGAACGAAGGACCGACAGCGATGCTGCGCGGCACGAACGGCGCGGAGTCCTCATCGTTGCGGGTGAGGTCGTCATTGCCCACGTGGGCGAAGACCGCAGGTTCGAGTCGGAACTCCCCGTCCATGGCCCGTGCGTAGGGGTCCATGAGGAGTTTGGCCGCATTCCAGCGGGCACCGTTGGCCGGATCCCAGGGGCCATCCACCCGAAAGCCGTAGGCCTGGCCGGCCGCCAGGCCGGAAACGTGGCCGTGGAACACCCCGAAGGTCTGCTCCGGGAGTCGGATCCGACGCTCGTGGCCGGCATCGTCGAACAGGCACAGGTCCACCGCAGAGGCGCCGGGCGCCCACAGGGCGATGTTCGCGCCGGTGCCGTCCAGGGTCAGGCCAAGGGGGTCCCAGGTGCCGGGTCCGTCAATGCGTGGCTCCATGGTCCTTCCCGATTCGTGGTTGGGGGCCACGCTACTAGGCTGGCGGTGACCGCACGGGGAGCATGGGCGAGGAGAGTGCATGTCGGAGTTCGTCAGTCTGGAAGTCGTCGACCGCGTCGCGACGATCAGACTCGAGCGGCCCCCGATGAACGTTCTGTCTTCGGCGGTGCAGATGGAGATTCGACGGGCGGCCGAAGAGGTCGCTCGTCGCGCAGACGTCGGTGCCGTAGTCGTGTACGGCGGCCCGAAGGTGTTTGCCGCCGGTGCGGACGTCAAGGAGATGCTTGATTGGTCCCTCGCCGATGCGCTGCGACGCACCCAGGGTCTTCAAGATGCCTTCACCGCGGTGGCCGCCATCCCGCAGCCGACGATTGCAGCGGTTACCGGTTTCGCGCTCGGTGGCGGCTGCGAACTCGCCCTGTGCTGCGACTTCCGCCTCGCCGGCGATAACGCCAAGCTCGGCCAGCCGGAGATTCTGCTCGGCATCATCCCCGGGGCAGGTGGCACTCAACGACTGCCGCGACTGGTGGGTGTCGCTCGCGCCAAGGAGTTGATCTTCAGCGGCCGTTTCGTGGGCGCCGAGGAGGCCTTCGCTATCGGACTCGTGGATCGCGTCGTCGCCCCCGAATCGGTGTACGACGAAGCGGTCGCGTGGGCGCAGGCCCTCGCTGACGGTCCGGCGATCGCCCTGCGTGCCGCCAAGGCAGCGGTGGATCGTGGGATGGACGCCGACCTGGACACGGGCCTTGAGATCGAGCGGGTTCACTTCGCCGCCCTCTTCGGCACCGACGACCAGCGCATCGGGATGGCCACCTTCGTGGAGAAGGGGCCGGGGCAGGCGGAGTTCACCGGATCATGAGTGTGGACGACGAACGGTTGCGCGAGGCGTGGGCCGACCCCAAGGTGGCGAACATCGTCTACCACGATTGGGAAGCTTCGACCTACGATGAAAAGTGGAACATCAGTTACGACGAACGCTGCGTGTCCTACGCGCGGGACCGCTACACGCACATCGCCGCCGCTGACGGTTGGCCGTTTGGGCGGATGCTCGAAATCGGAGCAGGAACCGGATTCTTCACGCTCAATCTGCTGCAGGCAGGAGTGGCTCGCTCCGCGGTGGTGACCGATATCAGTCAGGGCATGGTTGACGTCGCGGTACGCAATGGACAACACCTAGGGTTGGATGTCGCCGGGCGCACCGCTGATGCCGAGTCGCTGCCCTTCGATGACGCCGAGTTCGATCTCGTCATCGGCCACGCGGTGCTCCACCACATCCCCGATCTCGACCTGGCCTTTCGCGAGATCGTGCGCGTGCTCAAGCCGGGTGGGCGCTTCGTCTTCTGTGGCGAACCGACTCAGCGGGGCGACGTCGTGGCGCGCCGACTGTCGGCGCTGGCCTGGTGGGGGGCCGGTCGGGTCACGCGTCTGCCGTTCCTGCGCGACCGCTATGCGCGAACCGACGAGGAGTTGGCTGCCTCGTCCGCGGAGGCGCACCTTGAAGCCATCGTCGATCTGCACACATTCGACCCCGATCGGCTCGCAGCCCTGGCCATGCGCGCCGGCGCGATCGACGTGAGGACGGTGACTGAAGAACTCACCGCATCCTGGTTCGGCTGGCCCGTGCGCACGATCGAAGCGGCCGTCAAACCCGGATCGCTCGGCTGGAACTGGGCGATCTTCGCCTACCGCACCTGGCTGGCGCTTGACGCGGCCGATCGCCGATTCTTCTCGCGGTGGGTCCCCGACGAGTTGTTCTACAACGTGAGCGTGACAGGGGTTCGACCCTGAGCGGTGACGCCCGTGAGGACCGGCACGGTCGACCCGGCGGGCCCCCTCGACAAGCACGCTTCCTCACCTGGGATTCGCTGCGGTGGGTGTGGCGCCATCACGCGTGGTCGTGGTGGTACCTGGTGCGGTACTGGCGTTTTCTGTGGTTCCGCCTGCGCCACCGGCACATCATCACGGAGGGCTTCGTCTTCCTCGGTCGACGCGTTCAGGTTCATGCACGCAAGGGTTATGGCCGACTCATCCTCGGTCGGTGGGTCCACCTCGGGGACGAAAACCGTATCCGTTGCCACGAGGGCACCATGCGTATTGGCGACAAGTGTGTCTTCGGGCGCGATAACACCGTCAACGGCTTCCTCGACATCGAATTCGGTGAGGGCACGATCGTTGCGGATTGGGTCTACATCTGCGATTTCGATCATGTCACCGACGATGTCCATGTGCCGATCAAGGATCAGGGGATCGTGAAGTCGCCGGTGCGGATCGGCTCCGACGTCTGGATTGGCACCAAAGCTTCGATTCTGCGCGGAACCCGCATCGGGCACGGAAGCGTGGTGGCTGCCCACGCCGTGGTCCGCGGCGATGTGCCCCCGTACTCCATCGTCGGGGGAATCCCAGCACGGATATTGAAGGACCGTCGCGAGGTGTACGACGCCGATGCTCAGCGACGCATCGATGTCGCCGACATTGCGCGCAAGACCGCGCTGGCTGCGGAAGGAAATGCGCAGGCGGAGCCGGGTGAGGTCAGGCGCGAAGGAGATTGACGCCGCGCGGCGGAATCCACACCGGCGGCGCGGTCAATCGATCGTGACGGGCGCGAGCGTCTGCATAAGTGTTCTCCGTCTGGGCGGCGAGCAACTCCCAGCGATACGACGACTCGAGTCGCGCGCGCGCCGTGCGCGCCATGGTCAACGAGTCCGTGGCCTCTCTCACCGCACTCGTTGCGGCGCGGGCGAGATCGGCGACGTCCCCGGGTTCGAAGATCCGGCCGGTGACCCCGTCTTCGACGAATTCAGCCAGTCCGCCCGTGCGGGCCACCACAAGCGGGGCGCCTAGGGCCGCGCCCTCGAGGGCGACTAGACCGAAGGGCTCGTAGATGCTCGGGATCACGAGCGCATCGGCAGCGGCAATGAGCGCGTTGAGTTCGCGTTCGGGCATCCACCCGGTGAACTCGATGATGTTGGCCACGCGGCGTTCGCGTGCCAGGCGGTGTAATTCGTCGGTTGCTCCGCCGCGCCCGGCGATCACCACCCGCAGGCCGGGCAGACGCCGTCGAAGCCGTGGGAGGGCGTCAATGAGGGTGTGCACGCCCTTTTCCCACTCCAGGCGCCCTATGAAAACAATGAGAGGGCCGGCCGCGCCGTAGCGGTCGCGCGCCGTGGCGATCTCGCCGCGTGTGGCACGCCAGCGAGACAGGTCAATGCCGTTGGCGATGACATGGACATGGTCGGGGTTGAGTGATCCTTCGGCAAAGAGTTTCTCGACCTCGGCGTACATGTGATGCGAGCACACAATGACGCGGTCGGACTCGTGCACGAGCCAGTGTTCGGTGGAGTGGATCGCCTCTGAGAGGGATCCGGGAAGCCAGCCCTGATGGCGACCGGCTTCGGTGGCGTGGATGGTCGAGACCAACGCGGCGGACCGAAACGCGGTGCGTAGCGTTACCGCGGCGTGCGACACGATCCAGTCGTGCGCGTGGATGACGTCGGGTTCTCGCTCCAACTCAAGTCCGGCTCGGATCATCGAGGTCTCGAGCCCCATCACCCAAGCAAGCAGTTGCTCGTCCAAGGGCACCAGCGGCGGATCGTGCGGGACGCGAAGGACGCGAACTCCGGCGACAACGGCGTCCGTCGCCTCACCCGGGGCCATCTGGGTGATGACGGTGACATCGTCGCCGCGCGCGGCCTGCGCTTCAGCGAGGGCGTGCACATGGCGACCGAGCCCGCCGTAGACCAGCGGGGGATATTCCCAGGAAAGGTGGAGCACACGCACACCCTGAGCATAGAGCGACATGCGGCTCGTCAGGGTTCAGTGAACTCGCCGCGTGTCAGGAAACGCCGCGTGTCAGGAAGCGCCGCGTGTCAGGAAACGCTGCGTGTCAGGAAACGTCGCGAGTCGAGGCCGCCGAAAGGATGGTCGACGTCGAAGGCCGACGCCGCCCGCTGGAGGGCCAGGGGCCGATCGCCCCGCATGAGAGCGGTGATGAGGCCTTGGGCTCGGTCAGCATGTGCGGTGAATCGGTGGTGTGCGTAGTCGGCGGCTGAGTCGTGACTGACCATGAACGCCCAGTCCGACGACAGGGCGAGCAGCAGTTCACGCAGCAATTGATCGTGGGCGGCTGACCTGCTGTCGCGTGGATGGGTCGCCGCCAACGCGGCCAGCGCCTCCTTGGCCAGGCTCTGCTGGCGGTCGGCCATCTGCACCGGATCCGTCCAGATGTGCCAGTCCTTTCGCAGCCCCCACGATCCTGGTCCTGGCTCGATCCGGCCGGCGACGTTCTGGGTTGCCCGCCGGAGCGTCATGATCTCGATGCCCGCCTCGGGCATGGTGCGCAGGACCTGCTCCAGCCAGTCCGGGCCCTCGTGCCACCAGTGGCCGAACAGTTCGGTGTCGAAGGCGGCGACCACAAGCGGATCGGCGTCTTTGCCGCCGAGTTCGAGCAGGCGTCGGCGTACGACGTCCACGAAGTCGGCGGCATCGCGTCGGACCTGTGTCGCGGCGCAATCGGGGTCATACGGAGCCTTGTCGATGGGTGCCACCGTGTGGCCGGTGACGCGGGATGTTCGAAAGCCCCACTCGTGGTCGAAGGTGTGGAAGTCGCGGTACCACCGATTGCCCGGATAGCCGCGGCGCGGCGACCACACGCGGTAGGTGACGTCAAGATCCCGGCCAGCGACGGCAACGTCGCTGTCGCCGAGGTGCCAGGCCTGGTGTGTGCTCGCGCCGGCACCCAGCAGGGTGGGGCCATCGAGCATGAGGTGGGTAACGCCGGCTCGCGCGTAGATCGACTCCAGTCCGGGTGAGTAGGCGCACTCGGGTGTCCAGATCCCGCTCGGACGACGGCCAAGGCGCACCGCCATGTCATCCATGCCGGCGCGGAGAGTGTCCTCGGCCAGGCGTTCAGGCAGCAGTGGTGTGAAGGTGTGCGTAAGCGGGCCACCGAGCAGTTCGATGACGCCATCGTCCACGAGTGGCCGTAGGGCGGCCGAACCACCACTGGACCAGTCGCGGGTAAAGCGTTCGAGTGCGATGGTCGCTTCCCGGAACTCGCGGTGCCCCGCTCGTCGGCGGTCCGGCGCCGAGCTCGCGGCCATTCCGGCCGCCCGGGTCTGCCAGTGGGCGAGCCACCGATGCTGCTCGGTGATCACTCGAGGGTCGTCCCACTGAGCGGTCAGGATGGGAGTGACCCCAAGTGTGATGACGTCGCGCATGCCGTCTTCGCCGAGTCGACGAACTACCTCCAGGACACGCAGGTACGACGTCCCCCAGGCCTGGAACAGCCACTCCTCTCCGACCGGCCACGTGCCGTGGTGCGCCAACCAGGGCAGGTGCGTGTGGAGGACGAGCGCGAACCGCCCGATGCGGCGGCTCATCGCACGACGCCCACCGCGATGAGATCCTCGGCTGAATTGACGTCGGGCATGTGCACGAAGTCGGCCGCGGTCACGGAAGACACCATGGCATGCAGTTCCTCGGGCCAGTCGTCGGTCGTCAGAGCAGCGACCTGGGCCGCCACGATCGAACCCCGCTCGGCCTCCCACGCGCGCAGTCGATTCCCGTGATGGAGGCCGTGGACGGTGATGTCCGAGAAGCCGGCGTGGTCGAGAAGCGCATATACCTGCTGGGCGTCGTACTCCTCGCAGTGGAACGGATTCGTTGGCTTCTCTCCTCTGGCCAGACCCGGCGAGAAGGTGACTCTGTTGGGCGTCGACAGCAGCACCCGGCCCCCGGCCGTAAGGATGCGACGCACTTCACGAAGGAACGCCAGGGGTTCCCACATGTGCTCCAGGACCTGCAAGGTCACCACAGCATCGACACAGCCCGTTGGCAGGGGGAGGGCGATCAGGTTGGCCCGAATGGCGGCCACACCTGGATACTGATCATGGATGTGGGCGCACGTCGCAGCGTCGTAATCAATGGCGATGCGCCGTCGCCCGGGCAGCAGGTCGATGCCGTATCCCTCACCAGCTCCGGCATCGATGACGATGCCTTCTGGCGCCATCCGTTCGGCGCACCACTCGTAGGCGGCCAGATGTCGCGCGAACCAGTACTCCTCGTGGGGGAGTCCCGGTGCGGTGCGCTCGCCGGTGGCCGGCAGATCCTGGGGCACAGTAGGCAAGGGTGCCGCGTCGGCGTGGAGCGTGGCGAGCGGGGGGGCGGCCGACGCGACAGTGCAATTACTGGCGAGTAACATAGGCCCGGTGCCCCAGGGAGGGGCAGGCAACGTCAAGGAGTGCCGCGTGAAGATCGCCGTGTGCGTCAAACAGGTCCCCGACACCTGGGCCGAGAAGAAGTTGAAGTCCGATGACTCGACCCTGGATCGAGAAGCTGCCGAGGGTGTGCTGAACGAACTTGATGAGTACGCCGTAGAGGAGGCACTCCGCCTCGTCGAGGCGCACGGTGGCGAGGCCGTCGTTGTGTCGATGGGCCCGGAGCGTGCCGGCGAGACTGTTCGCAAGGCCCTGAGCATGGGAGCCGACGCCGGCATCCATGTGCTGGACGACAACTTGCACGGTTCGGATGCGCTCGCGACGTCCGCGGTACTCGCCAAGGCTCTCGAGGGTCGTGACTTCGATCTGATCATCTTCGGCTCGGAGTCCACCGACGCTCGAATGAGTGTCGTGCCGGCGATGGTGGCCGAACGTCTCGGGCTCCCGCAGGTGACCTTCTGCCAGAAGGTTGAGGTCGACGGGTCGGTCGTGCGCGCCGAACGAGTTACCGACTACGGGTTCGACAGTGTTGAGGGACCTTTGCCGGCGGTCGTGTCCGTCGTCGAGAAGATCAACGAGCCCCGTTATCCGTCGTTCAAGGGCATCATGGCCGCCAAGAAGAAGCCGGTGGAGACCTTGACGCTTGCCGACCTCGGCGTTGAGCCTGCCGCCGTGGGTCTGGCTGGCGCGTGGAGCGCGGTGGCTGACTTCGCTGAGCGGCCCCCGAAGGCCGCCGGCACCGTCGTTCCTGATGATGGTCAGGGCGGCGCGCGAATCGCGGATTACCTCGTCGAGCAGAAGTTCATCTAGGAGGCAATGGTCATGGCAGAGATCCTCGTTGTTGTCGACCATGCCGACGGCACGGTCAAGAAAGTCACCTCCGAACTCCTGACGCTGGCTCGCTCACTGGGTGACCCGTCGGCCGTGTGGCTCGGTGGCGGCGCGAGCGCTGACGCCCTGGCATCCCTGGCCGAGTACGGCGCGCAAACTGTCTACGTCGCCGATGATGCCGACCTCGACGAGTATGTCGTCGCGCCGAAGGCGGAGGTTCTCGCCCAGCTCGTCGCCGAGAAGTCGCCCGCAGCCGTGCTCGTGCCGTCCTCGGCCGAGGGCAAGGAGATCGCAGGTCGCCTTGCGGTCAAGACCAATTCAGGGGTCATCACCGACGCGGTCGCCGTCGCTTCTGACTTCACCGCGACGCAAAGTGTGTTCGGTGGTGCGGTCGTCGTGCGCTCCTCAGTCAGCGTCGGGACACCGATCATCACCGTGCGTCCCAATTCCACCGCACCCGAGGCCGCGGCCGGTGCGGGCGTGCGCGTCGATCTTGCCGTCGCCGTCACGGATGCGGCGAAGGGCGCCAAGGTCACCGGTCGAACCGTTGCGCAAAAGGGTGGTCGCCCCGAACTCAGTGAGGCCGCCATCGTGGTTTCCGGCGGCCGAGGCGTTGGTGGCGCCGAGGGCTTCGGGGTCGTTGAGGCTCTGGCTGACTCCCTCGGAGCGGCTGTGGGTGCCTCGCGTGCGGCCACGGACGCCGGCTGGTACCCCCACCAGTTCCAGGTGGGTCAGACCGGCAAGACCGTGTCGCCTCAGCTGTACATCGCCAACGGCATCAGCGGTGCTATCCAGCACCGCGCCGGCATGCAGACCTCGAAGACGATCGTCGTCGTCAACAAGGACCCGGAGGCGCCAATCTTCGAGCTGGCGGATTTCGGTGTCGTGGGCGACCTGTTCACCGTGGTGCCTCAGTTGACCGAGGAAATCGGGAAGCGCAAGGCATGAGGCGAGGGAGATTCCTTACCTCATGACGCAGGTAGGCTCCTGAGCGTGACGGATCGCCGTGTGTACCTCGATCACGCCGCGACGACGCATCTGTCGCCGGCGGCGGCCCAGGCCTGGGCTTCGGCCGCGGCACAGGTGGGCAATCCGAGTTCCCTCCATACCTCTGGACGCCAGGCCCGCCGACTCGTCGAGGAATCGCGCGAATCTGTCGCGGACGATCTCGGCGTACGTCCCAGCGAGGTGGTCTTCACCTCCGGTGGGACCGAGGCCGACAACCTTGCGGTCAAGGGTTTTGCCTGGCGAGGCGGGTCGGCCGGACGAGTTCTCGCCTCGCCTATCGAGCATCACGCCGTTCTCGACGCCGTCCTGTGGCTTGAGGAGCAGGGGCACAAGGTGGATTGGATCCCCGTTGACGCCCTCGGTCGGGTCGACGTCAACTACGTGCGCGCGCACCTCGACGACGACGTCGCCGTATGCACCGTCATGTGGGCAAACAATGAGATCGGCACCGTGCAGCCCATTCACCAGATCGCCCAGGCCTGCCTCGATGCCGGCGTTCCCTTCCACTCGGACGCCGTTCAGGCTCTCGGCGCCATCCCGCTTGATTGTGCGATCCCCGGTCTGACATCGGCAGCGCTGAGCGGCCACAAGATCGGCGCGCCGGTCGGTGTGGGTGCACTGATCCTGGACCGAGACGCCGAACCCGTGCCGCTGCAGCACGGCGGTGGGCAGGAGCGTGAGGTGCGCTCCGGGACCGTCGATGCCGCGTCGATCGCGGCCTTTGCGGTGGCCGTGCACGAGGCCGTGGAGCATCAGGTGGAGGCGGCCGAACACATGCGACTGCTCCGGGATCGCCTGATCGACGGGATCGTGGACCTCGCCCCGGAGGCGGTGGTGAACGGTGACCGCGTTGACCGTCTCCCCGGCAATGTGCACGTGACCTTTCCCGGCTGTGAGGGTGACGCCCTGCTCATGCTGCTCGACGCGGCGGGGGTCGAGTGCTCCACCGGATCGGCCTGCACCTCGGGGATTCCCGAGCCATCCCACGTACTTCTGGCGATGGGGGTCGACGCGCGCACCGCGCGAGGGTCACTGCGCTTCAGCCTGTCGCGCACCAGCACAGATGCCGACATCGATCGCGTCCTTGACGTACTGCCCGCGGCCCTCGGTCGTGCCGCTCGCGCATCGAGTCCGCGCCTGCGATCGAGGGTGTGACCGTGCGTGTCATCGCCGCACTCTCCGGAGGTGTGGACTCAGCCGTCGCGGCCGCGCGGGCTCTGGATGCCGGGCACGACGTCATCGGTGTGCATCTCGCGCTCGCGCGGGTGCCCGGTGCTGGTGCAGGGTCACGTGGATGTTGTTCACCGGCCGACGCCCGTGATGCGCGGCGGGTAGCAGATGTCCTCGACATCCCGTACTACGTGTGGGATGTCAGCGAGGAGTTCGCCGCCGAAGTGATCGACGACTTTGTCTCCGAATACGACCAGGGTCATACCCCCCACCCGTGCTTGCGATGCAATGAATCCATCAAATTCTCGGTCGTCCTGGATCGCGCACGCGCTCTCGGGTTCGACGCCGTGTGCACCGGGCACTACGCGCGCCTCGTCGAAGGACCGCAGGGACGCGAACTGCATCGGGCGGTCGACGTACTCAAGGATCAGTCCCCGGTGCTGTCAGTTCTGGACGCCGAGCAACTCGCGGGAGCGCTGTTCCCACTCGGGGAGTCGACCAAGGAAGAGGTGCGAGTTGAGGCGGCCACACGCGGACTGCGTGTTGCCGACAAGCCGGACAGCCACGACATCTGTTTCATCCCGGACGGGGACACGCGCGGGTTCCTGCAGCAGCGCCTCGGGGAGCGCCCGGGTGAGCTTGTCGATGCGGTGACCGGTGAAGTGGTGGGACACCACGAGGGCACCTACGGGTTCACGATTGGCCAGCGGCGCGGCCTGGACCTGCGCGTACCGACAACCGCGGGCGATCGTCGCTACGTCGTCGATATCGATTCGGCGTCTCAGCGCGTCTATATCGGAGCCCACGAGCTGCTGGCCGTACGTCGCATCGATGCCGAGCGTCCGCGCTGGTGCGGTCCGGCGCCGTCTGCCGAGTTGCACGGTCAGATTCAATTCCGCGCCCACGCGGCGCCGGTCGATGCTCGCGTCGCCGTTGACGGGGACCATGTGTCGGCCCATCTCGCCGAGCCAGTGCACGGGGTGGCTCTCGGGCAGGCGCTGGTCATGTACGTCGGGACCCGGGTCGTCGGCTCCGCCACGATCAGCGGCAGGGCGGGGTGATCGCGGCCGCCGCGGCCACCGGTATCGGCAGCCTGCCGGGAACCGACTCTCACGAGTGGGCGCGCACCATCGCAGGCGAACTTCCCGAATTTCCCCACGTTCCCGAACTGCCAGCGCGCGGACCGGGTGCCGACATGGTGGGGCGCACCATGTCACTCCTTGCCGAGGTTGCACCGGACCTTGCCGTGGACACGACCCCGACCGGTTGGCGATTCGCTGACGCGCCCGGTCGCGTGATGACCCGCGCGCGGTCATGGCTCGCCGAGGATCTCGATGGCATCGAGCAGGCCGTCGCCGGTCGTGCAACCCCGCTCAAGGAGCAACTTGTCGGACCCTGGACCCTCGCGGCGGCGATCGAGATGCGTAACGGCGAGCGCGCGGTGCGTGATGTGGGCGCTTGTCGCGACATCGCCGAGGCGCTCGCTGAGGCGATCATGCGCCATGTTGGCGACATCACGCGTCGACTGCCGTCGGCGCAGGTCGTTATCCAGCTCGATGAGCCCTCCCTGCCATCCGTGCTTGCCGGGGGCGTGACCACGGCGAGCGGCCTGGCCACGTACCGGTCGGTCGACGTGGGCCGGGCGGAGTCGCACCTGACCTGGGTGCTGTCAGCGGCCACCGGTGCCGGTGCTCTCGCAGGCGTGCACTGCTGTCACCCGCGGGTACCCATCGAACTCTTGCGCAAGGCCGGTGCCCGGCTGCTGTCCGTCGACCCAGCGGTCCTGGACGGTGCTGCGGAGGAACCGCTGGGCGCCGCCCTCGAGGACGGCGTACTCCTCCTCCTCGGCTACGCGCCCGCCGTGCCACGCCAGGTCTCGGGTCCGCAGATGGTGGCCGAGAGTGTCGCCGCGCGAGCGCTCGAGCAGTACTCGCGCTGGGGGATCCCCGTCGACATCGCAAACGCGCACGTGGCCCTGACGCCCGCGTGCGGCCTCGCCGGTGCCGATCCAGCGTGGGTGCGCACCGTGTACGCCGCGCTCGGCATCGCCGGGCGCTTGGTGCGCGATGATTCACCCGTGGAGAGTGAGGGGTCGTGAGCGTTCCTGATGAAGCGCGGTCGCGATGGGCGCACCTTGTCGACACCATCAACGATGCGCGCGAGCGCTACTACCAGCGTGATGCGCCAACGATCTCCGACGAGGAGTACGACGCCATCTACCGCGAACTTGTCGAGCTCGAGAACGAGCATCCGGAGCTAGCCTCGGGGGAGTCGCCGACCCAGACGGTCGGGGGCTCGCGAGCGGAGATGTTCGAGCCGGTCGAGCATCTGGTGCGCATGTACAGCCTGGACAACGCCTTCAGCATCGATGAGGTCCAGGCCTGGGCTGCTCGCGTCGACAGAGGCGTCGACGAGCAACCGGCGCTGCTGTGCGAGTTGAAAGTCGACGGCCTCGCCGTGGACCTGGTCTATGTCGAGGGCCGGTTGAAGAGTGTGGCGACCCGGGGCGACGGAACCGTTGGCGAAGACGTCACGTACAACGCGACCTTCATTCCCGGCATCCCGAAGTCGCTGCGCGGGACACCAGCACTTCTGGAGGTGCGCGGAGAGATCTACTTCCCGCTCGAGGAGTTCGAGCGCGTCAACGCCGAGCAGCTGTCGTTGGGACGCTCGCCATTCGCGAATCCCCGCAACGCCGCGGCGGGCAGTCTGCGCCAGCGAATCGACCGACGCCAAGAGGATCTGGCCGAGGTCGAAGCACGTTCGAAGGGCACCGACCGGGAGGGTGCCCGCATCGATCGTTTGCGGACCGACCTGAAGGTGGCGGAGTCGCGGTTGAGTTCCCTACGCCTGGTCGTTCACGGCATCGGTGCGCATGAAGGAGCCGGTGTTGCCTTCTCCACGCTGAGTGGGGCGTACGACGTTCTCGCTGACCTCGGTCTGCCGACGAGTGACCTTCGGCGCCTTGTACCTGACCTCACCGGCGTTGAGGACTACATCGTCTACTACGGCGAGCACCGGCATGACGTGGAGCACGAGATCGACGGCGTAGTCATCAAGGTCGACGACCTTGCCATTCAGGAGCGCCTCGGGGCGACGTCGCGCGCACCACGGTGGGCTATCGCCTACAAGTACCCCCCCGAGGTCGTGCGCACGCGGTTGCGCGACATCCAGGTCAACGTCGGACGGACGGGACGTGTGACGCCTTTCGCCGTGATGGAGCCAGCCAAGGTGGCCGGTTCGACCGTCTCCATGGCAACGTTGCACAACGCTGACGAGGTCACGCGCAAAGGAGTCCTCATCGGCGACATGGTCTTCCTGCGCAAGGCCGGAGATGTGATCCCTGAGGTACTCGGTCCGGTCATCGAGGTGCGGGACGGCAGCGAGCGCCAATTCGTCATGCCGACTGCGTGCCCCGAATGCGGCACGGAGCTCGCGCCGGAAAAGGAAGGCGACGTCGACATCCGCTGCCCCAATACGCGCGCCTGCCCTGCGCAGTTGCGCGAGCGGCTTTTCCACGTGGCCTCCCGCGGCGCCATGGACATCGAGGGCCTGGGCTGGAAGGCCGCGGCCGCACTTTTGGAGTGCGGCCTGGTGCACGACGAGGGCGATCTCTTCGCGCTGACCGCTGCGGATCTCGTGCGATGCCCGTTCTTCACCCGGGAGGCCGGTAAGGGCGAGAGCGGTCCTCAATTGACGGAAAACGCACGCGGCATGCTCACGCAGATCGAGGTGGCGAAAGACCGCCCGCTCTGGCGCGCCCTTGTGGCCCTGTCGATACGCCACGTGGGTCCGACCGCTGCGCAGGCGTTGGCGCGTGAGTTCACCAGCGTCGACGCGATCGCCGACGCGACACCGGAGCAGTTGGAATCGGTCGAGGGCGTGGGCGGCGTTATTGCTGAGGCCCTGCACGAGTGGTTTGCCGAGCCGTGGCACCGCGAGGTGGTCGACAAGTGGCGCGCGGCGGGGGTCCGACTGGCCGAGGCCAGGTCGGCGGCGGCCGGCCCAGGCACCCTGGATGGGGTAACCGTCGTCATCACCGGCAGTCTCGAGGGATTCACCCGCGATGAGGCCACCGCAGCGGTGGTGGAGCGGGGCGGCAAGGTGACCGGGTCGGTATCGAAGAAGACGGACTTCCTCGTGGCGGCAGGGGAGTCCGGGTCGAGTAAGTACGAGAAGGCGATGTCGCTCGGGATCCCGATCCTTGGTGTCGAGGGCTTCCGCGTCCTGCTCGACGACGGGCCCGAATCCGCCCGCACCCTCGCCACCGGCTGAGCGGGGCGCAACACGGCTTCCTAGACTGGCCGCCATGTCCGCGATCACCCGCGGGGAGGTCGCCCACCTCGCCCGTCTTGCCCGCCTCGCCCTCGAGGAATCCGAACTCGACCACTATGCCGAGCAACTCGATGTGATTCTCACGTCGGTGGCTCGGGTTTCCGAGGTCGCGGCCGATGACATCCCTCCGACGTCCCATCCGCTACCCCTCCAGAACGTCTTCCGCGCTGATGTGGCTGAGCCCGGCCTGAGTCGTGACGCCGCCTTGGCCGCTGCCCCTGCCGTAGAAGATGACCGCTTCCGCGTACCGCGCATCCTGGACGGGGAGGATGAGTGAGTAGCGCCATGGGATCCGACCTCATCCACCAGAACGCCGCCACACTTGCCCAGGCGATCGCCAAGGGCGAGGTGAGCTCGCGCGAGGTGACCCAGGCGCACCTTGATCGGATCGGTGAAGTCGACGAGCGGGTGCATGCCTTCCTGCACGTCGACACGGACGGGGCCCTGGCGGCCGCTGACGCCGTCGATGCTCGCCGCGCTGTCGGTGACGAACTCGGCCCGCTCGCCGGCGTACCGCTGGCCCTCAAGGACGTCTTGGCGATGAAGGGCATCCCCACAACCTGCGGGTCGCGCATTCTCGAGGGATGGCGACCGCCGTACGACGCTACGGTCGTCGAGCGGCTGCGTGCCGCCGACGTAGTGATCCTCGGTAAGACCAACATGGACGAGTTCGCCATGGGCTCCTCCACCGAGCACTCGGCATACGGTCCGACGCACAATCCGTGGGACCTAGACCGCATTCCCGGCGGGTCCGGAGGCGGCTCGGCAGCCGCCGTCGCGGCCTTTGAAGCCCCGCTCGCCATCGGCACGGACACCGGTGGATCCATCCGCCAGCCGGCTGCCGTCACCGGCACGGTGGGGGTCAAGCCGACGTACGGCGGAGTTTCGCGTTTCGGACTGGTCGCACTTGCTTCGAGCCTGGATCAGGCCGGGCCGTGCACGCGGACGGTGATGGATGCTGCCTTGCTCCATGCGGCCATCGGCGGACACGACCCGCGTGATTCAACGTCGATCCCGGACCCCATGCCGGATGTCGTCGGCGCGGCGATGCAGGCGGATGTGCGCGGTATGCGCATTGGTCTGGTGCGCGAACTGTCCGGTGCGGGCTACCAGGACGGGGTCGAGCGGCGTTTTCGCGAGGCCGTAGAGATCTTGGAGCATCTCGGTGCCGAGGTGATCGAGGTGTCCTGCCCGATATTCGACTATGCCCTCGGTGCGTATTACCTGATCCTGCCGAGCGAGTGCTCCTCCAATCTCGCACGCTTCGATGGCATGCGCTACGGACTCCGTGTTGGCGATGACGGGGATCGTTCGGTCGAGGAGGTGATGTCGCTGACTCGGGAGGCAGGCTTCGGTGCCGAGGTCAAGCGTCGGATTATGCTCGGCACGTACGCCCTGTCGAGCGGCTACTACGACGCGTATTACGGTCAGGCGCAAAAGGTCCGCACTCTGATCCAGCGGGATTTTGCCGCGGCCTTCGAGCAGTGTGACGTTCTTGTCTCGCCGACCGCGCCGACGACGGCGTTCAAACTGGGGGAGAAGGTCGACGATCCGCTTGCCATGTACCTCAACGACGTAGCGACGATCCCGGTCAATCTCGCGGGTAATTGCGCCATGTCGTTGCCGGTCGGGCTCGCGCCGGAGGATTCCCTCCCGGTAGGCCTTCAGATCATGGCGCCCGCCATGGCCGATGACCGCCTCTATCGCGTGGGCTCCGCTCTCGAGGGAGCCTTGTATGACCGCTGGGGACACCTGCTCATCGAGGAGGCACCGGCGCTATGACCGAATCCATGCCCTACGCCGAGGCCGTGACGGAGTTCGAGCCCGTCATCGGTCTGGAGGTCCACGTCGAACTTGGTACTGAGTCGAAGATGTTCTGCTCGTGCCCGACGACCTTCGGTGCCGAGCCCAATACCCAGGTATGCCCCGTATGCCTGGGCCTGCCAGGTTCCATGCCTGTGATGAACGGTGCCGCGATCGAGTCCATCATCCGCATGGGTCTGGCATTGAACTGCTCGGTCGTTGAGTGGTGCCGCATGGCACGCAAGAACTACTTCTACCCGGACATGCCGAAGGACTACCAAGTCAGCCAGTACGACGAGCCGATCTGCGTCGACGGCTACCTAGATGTCACGGTCACCACCGATGATGGGCCGCGGGTCTTCCGCGTTGAGATCGAACGCGTCCACATGGAGGAGGACACCGGCAAGCTCACGCATGCCGGTGGCGCAACGGGTCGCATCCATGGCGCCGACTATTCGCTCGTCGACTACAACCGCGCGGGTATCCCGCTGGTGGAGATTGTCACGAAGCCGGTGACCGGCACCGGCGCACTTGCGCCCGAAGTTGCTCGGGCCTATGTCACCGAACTCCGCGACATCATGCGCGGCCTGGGTGTGTCGGACGTCAAGATGGAGGAAGGCTCGCTGCGGTGCGATGCCAACGTCTCCCTCAATCGCCCCGGTGCTGATTGGGGAACTCGTTCGGAGACCAAGAACGTCAACTCCCTTCGCTCGGTCGAGCGCGCGGTGCGGTCGGAGATCGAGCGACAAGCGGGCGTTCTGGCCGCGGGTGGCCGCGTGACCCAGGAGACGCGGCATTTCCATGAGGACACGGGGCAGACGACCCCGGGTCGTTCCAAGGAGCAGGCCGAGGACTACCGGTACTTCCCCGAACCCGACCTGGTCCCGATAGCTCCCGATCCCGCCTGGGTCGAGGAGTTGCGCGCAAGCCTGCCCGAGCAGCCGTCGATCCATCGCGCCCGACTGGCCGAACAGTGGGGCATTGGCGACTTCGAGATGGCCACCCTGGTGAACGCCGGCGTCCTCGGACTCGTGGAGGAGACGGTTGCCGCAGGCGTGTCACCCGATGCCGCCCGCAAGTGGTGGGCCGGTGAACTCACCCGCGTGGCCAATGAACGTGAGGTTGAACCCGGTGAACTCGGCGTCAGCCCGACCGACATCGGTCGCATCGAAGAACTCATCGCGTCCGGATCGCTCAACGACAAGCTCGCGCGCCAGGTCTTCGAGGGGATTATGGCCGGTGAAGGCTCGGCGGATGAGGTCGTGGCCGCGCGCGGCCTGGCAGTCGTCTCCGACGACGGCGCCCTTCTGGCCGCGATCGATGAGGCCCTTGCGGCGCAGCCGGACATTGCCGAGAAGATCAAGGCAGGCAAGGTCCAGGCGGCCGGGGCCATCGTCGGCGCCGTGATGAAGGCAACCCGAGGTCAGGCGGACGCGGGCAAGGTGCGCGAGTTGCTCCTTGAGCGACTTGGGGTTGCGGAGTAGTTCACCATGTTCCGCAGCGTTGCCCTTGCCGTCGTCGGCGCCGTCACGCTCGCGGCCTGCGGTGTGGGGTCAAGCGCGCCGGAAGCGGCGTACGTCGATCCTGTGAGGGATGCTCCTGTTGTATCGGTGGCGTCTACTTGGGTCGAAGGTGTGCAGTCGCCTTGGTCGATCCTGCCGATTGGTGATGCGGCCCTGGTGAGCGAACGCGACTCCGGTCGGATCGTGCGCATCGAACCCGACGGGTCGGTCACAGCGGTGGCGACGGTCGACGGAGTCGTGCACGAGGGGGAGAGCGGCCTGCTCGGGCTCGCCATGTCGCCGCAGAGTGACGCGGTCTACGCGTACTACACCTCGGTGACCGACAACCGGGTTGTGCGCATGGCCTGGGACGGCACGACCCTCGGCCCCCCCATCGACGTTGTCACCGGCATCACGAAGAACACCTTCCATGACGGCGGCGGTCTGGTGTTCGGACCCGACGGCATGCTCTACGTCGCCACCGGTGACGCGGGCGCGCCCGAACTATCGCAGGAGCTAGGCAGCCTCAACGGCAAGATCTTGCGCGTGCGACCCGACGGTGGCGCACCGGACGACAATCCCATCCCTGATTCGCCGGTCTACAGCCTGGGGCACCGCAATGTCCAGGGGCTTGCCTTCGACTCCAAGGGTCAACTGTGGGCGACGGAGTTCGGCACATCGGAGGCCGATGAACTGAACCAGATCGTGGCGGGCGGCAACTATGGCTGGCCGATGTACGAGGGGGTCGCTGGCGCGGAGGGCTTCATCGATCCGGTGGCTCAGTGGTCGCCGACTTCGCTTGCCTCGCCGAGCGGTCTCGGCGTACTGGATGATTACGCCTACGTCGCCTCACTGCGTGGTGAAGTGCTGTGGCAGGTGCCACTCGTCGGCGATGCCGCGGCCGAGCCGCTCGCCCTCGATCTGGGGGATCTCGGCCGACTGCGCGCGATCGCGGTGGACGGCTTGGGACGCCTACTGCTAGCGACCTCTAACACCGACGGTCGGGGCGACGTACGCGATGGTGATGACCGCATCCTGATATTGGAGGTGGCGTGACGGACCTGATCCTCGTCGAGGACTACATCGCTTCGGCACTGGCTGGTGATGATGTGGGTTCCTACGTCGACGTCCCCGAGGGCGACCTACGTTCCGTCCGGTTCTATGTCCCGCCATACATGGGTACGCCGGAAGGTTTCGAAGCCATGGCGCGGATGCCTGCGCTCGAGGTGTGTCAACTGCCGACTGCAGGCTTCGAGCACGCTTTCGCCTACATCCCCGACGGCGTCACCGTGTGCAACGCCGCGGGTGTTCATGACGCGAGCACGGCTGAGTTGGCGATCGGTCTGATGCTGACGAGCCTGCGAGAGTTGGACACCTTCGCGCGCGCCATGCCGCAGGGGGTGTGGCTCACCGGGGATGGGATCTCCTTGGCTGACCGCAACATCCTCATCGTGGGCGCCGGTGGGATCGGCAAGGCACTGCAGCGCCGTCTGGATGGCTTCGAGTGCGAGGTAACACTCGTCGGCCGAACCGCTCGGGACGGCGTGCGCGCCATCACCGAGATCGAGTCGCTCCTGCCGCACGCCGACGTCGTCGTCCTCGCCGTGCCCCTCAATGACACCACCGGCGGTCTTGTGGACGCGGCCTTCCTCGCGCGAATGAGGGATGGTGCGCTGCTGGTCAATGTCGCCCGCGGTGGTGTGGTGGTGACCGATGCTCTGGTCGCCGAGGTCGGATCCGGTCGACTGCGCGCGGCCCTGGACGTAACCGACCCGGAGCCTTTGCCGAGTGACCATCCGCTCTGGCGAATGCCCGGTGTCTTCATCGCGCCGCACGTCGGTGGTGACTCGACCGCCTTCATCCCGCGCATCCAGCGATTGGTGGGTGACCAGGTGGGGCGGTGGCGGAGGGGCGAGGTGCTGCGCAACGTCGTGGCCTAGGCTTCCCGTCATGGCCGATATCAAGCCCCGTAGTCGCGATGTGACCGATGGTCTCGAGCGGGCCGCCGCCCGCGGCATGCTTCGTGCTGTAGGTATGGGAGACGAGGACTTCGCCAAGCCGCAGATCGGAATCGCGTCGTCCTGGAACGAGATCACCCCCTGCAACCTCTCGCTGGAGCGCCTGGCGCGATCGGCCAAGGAGGGAGTCCACGCCGCCGGTGGCTATCCGCTGCAGTTCGGGACGATCTCCGTTTCCGACGGCATCTCGATGGGGCACGAGGGCATGCACTTCTCCCTCGTCAGTCGCGAGATCATCGCCGACTCCGTCGAGGCAGTGATGGAGGCCGAGCGCCTCGACGGCATGGTCACCTTCGCCGGCTGCGACAAGAGCCTGCCCGGCATGCTCATGGCGGCGGCTCGCATCGACCTTGCGAGCGTCTTCGTGTACGCCGGGTCGATCCTGCCCGGCCACGCCAAACTGTCCGACGGGACCGAGAAGGATGTCACCATCATCGACGCCTTCGAGGCGGTCGGTGCGTGCTCGCGCGGCCTGATGTCGCGTGAGGACGTCGACACCATCGAACGCGCGATTTGCCCTGGCGAAGGCGCCTGCGGCGGCATGTACACGGCGAACACCATGGCGAGTGCCGCCGAAGCGATGGGCATGTCACTGCCGGGTTCTGCGGCTCCGCCCGCGGTTGACCGCCGTCGTGACGGCATTGCCCGTCGTTCCGGCGAGGCCGTCGTCGAACTCATCGCACGAGGCATCACGACGCGGGACATCATCACGCGCCAGTCCCTCGAGAATGCGATCGCTGTCGTCATGGCCTTCGGAGGTTCCACGAACGCCGTTCTCCACCTGCTCGCCATCGCGCATGAGGCGGGAGTTGACTTGGACATGGAGGACTTCCACCGAATCGGCTCCAAGGTGCCGCTGCTCGCTGACGTGAAGCCCTTCGGCCGCTACGTCATGAGCGACGTCGACCGCGTTGGCGGCGTCCCCGTCATCATGCGTGCGCTCTTGGACGCAGGCCTTATCCATGGCGACTGCCTCACCGTGACGGGCAAGACGGTCGCGGAGAATCTTGCCGATATGAATCCACCGGACCCGGACGGCGACATCCTGCACGCATCGCAGTCGGCCCTTGCGGCCACGGGTGGTATCACCATCCTGTCGGGCTCGCTGGCGCCCGAGGGCGCCGTCGTGAAGAACGCCGGCGTGCCGGTGGATTCATTCGAGGGCACCGCGCGCGTCTTTGAGCGAGAGCAGGCGGCGATGGCCGCGCTGGAGGACGGCACCATCCAGTCCGGCGACGTCATCATCATCCGTTACGAAGGCCCCAAGGGTGGTCCAGGCATGCGGGAAATGCTCATGATCACCGGTGCGATCAAGGGCGCTGGCCTTGGCAAGGACGTTCTGCTCATCACCGACGGTCGCTTCTCCGGCGGCACCACGGGCCTGTGTGTTGGCCACGTTGCGCCGGAAGCCGTCGACGGCGGCCCGATCGGTCTTGTTCGCGATGGCGACCGCATTCGCATCGACATCCCGGCGCGCACCCTGGATCTGCTGATCGACGATGCCGAGATGACCCGTCGCCGTGAAGAATTCGTGCCCCTTCCGCCACGCTACACGCGCGGAGTGCTCGCCAAATACGCCAAGTTGGTTGGTTCCGCCAGTCGCGGGGCTGTCTGCGACTAGGAGAGGACCTCGGTGAAACTCATCCGCGTCGGCATCCCGGGTGCCGAGACTCCTGCTGTGCTCGGACTGGCGGGGGAGCGGTTCGACGTCTCATCCATCACGGCCGACTTTGACGCGTCGTTCTTTGCACGCGGCGGCATTGCCGACCTGCAGACTCGCTGGGATTCCGGTGAGCTTCGCCGGCTGCCGACCCTCGATCCTCACGCGCGCCTTGGTGCCCCAATCTCGCGTCCCGGACATCTGCTGTGCGCCGGATTGAACTACGCCGACCACGCCGCCGAATCCAACATGGCCATCCCGGAGGAGCCACTGCTCTTCACCAAGGCTCCCAATACAGTCGTGGGACCCTACGACGACGTGCCAATTCCCCGGGGCGCCACGAAAGTGGACTATGAAGTCGAACTCGGCGTCGTCATCGGGAGCACCTGTCGCTACCTGAACTCACCCGACGATGTGTGGTCGCACATTGCCGGCTTCGTGCTCTCCAACGACCTGTCCGAGCGGGTCTTTCAACTCGAACGCGGCGGTCAGTGGCTCAAGGGCAAGTCCTGTGAGGCCTTCAACCCACTCGGTCCGTGGCTGGTGACCCGAGATGAGGTTGATCTTGCTGGCGGACTCGATCTATGGCTCGACGTCAATGGCGAGCGACGCCAGAGCGGCAGCACCAACTCGCTGATCTTCCCGGTCGACGTACTCATCCACTACATCTCGCAGTTCCTCGTCCTCGACCCCGGTGACCTCATCAACACCGGCACGCCGCCAGGTGTCGCCATGGGGATGGCCGAGCCAGCGTGGGTCCAGCAGGGCGACGTTCTCACCCTGGGCATCAGCGGTCTGGGCGAGCAGCGCACGACGTTCACCCCCGCGACCTGACTGCAGGGGTCAGCGAGGAGCCCTAGCCGGGAAAGTCGCGGTAGGCGTCCCAGTCGGCACCGGCGGTGAGTCCGCCGTCGATGACGATGGTCTGCCCGGTCACCCAGGACGAGGCGTCACTGGCGAGAAACACCACCGACCCCACGAGCTCCGGGGGCGTACCCAGGCGGCCGGCTGGAGTGATGTGGTCAAACCACCGCTGCCGGTGTTCCTCACCCCACAGGGGTTTGGTGAACTCGGTCTTGATGACGAACGGCTCGATCGCGTTCACTCGCACGTTGTCCCGAGCCCACTCGCGCGCGCAACTGCGCGTCAGTGACGTGACGCCGGCCTTGGTCGCGGAGTACACCGAGATCGTGTTGAAACTGAACCGTGCGCTCAGGGAACTGAGGTTGACGATGGTGCCGCCACCAGCCGCGCGCATGATGGTGTGGGCCGCTTGGCTGGCGAAATAGACGGCACGCAGATTGACCGACACGATCGCATCGAAGTCCTCGTCCGTGACTTCATCGATGGGCTTGCGGCGGTTGATGCCGGCGCCGTTGACGAGGACGTCAAGCCCGCCAAGAGCCTCGGCCCCTGTGTGAACCACCTCGGCGGCACCGGCGGCACTCGATATGTCCGCGACGACCGGTACGGCTCGTCCACCGGCGGTCGCGATCTCGGCCACGACGGCATCGACTCGTTCGGGTGTGATGTCGTGTACGGCGACCACGGCTCCACGTTCGGCGAGTGCGCGCGCCAGCACCGACCCGATGGCCCCCGCCGCACCGGTGATGAGTACTCGGCGTCCTTGTAGGTCAAAGAGCGGGTCGTTCACTCTGCACTCCCTTGTAGGTCGATAGCGGTGATGGACTGCGCAGGAAGTTCAACGGTGGCTTCGATGATGCCGGTCAGTTGCACCTGTCGCGAGTCGGCAGCGAGGTTGATGAGCCAGGCACGGGCGCCCTCGGGGCCGCGCGTCACGAGGGCATCGGCAACCTCGGGCTGGTCGGAGAACGTGGCGAGGACCTCGGTCTGATCGGCCAATCCGGCGAGGAGGCGATAGACCGGGAACTTCTCGCCCGGGCTTGACCCGAAAGTGTCGGGGTCGGGCGCCCCGACATCGCGCTCCCGTAGACCACGCCACCCCAGGGCCTCGAAGAAGGTCGCGGCAGCCACGGATCCCGCCATGGCCAGGCCACGCAGTGACAGCGCCGTCCAGGCAGCCGCCTGCCAGCCCCGCTGACGCGCATCGACCGAACTCGGCAGTGCGTCGTTGCTGACGTCAGCCTCAGGGTCGGTCGAATTGGGATTGAAGCGAGGGCGCAATGTGATCGGCCCCACCGCAAGGCGTGCGTGACCGGCGAGCGCTGCCGCCGCCTCGGCAACCACCTCCTGGGTGGCGGTGTTCTGCATGATGGTGCGGTCATCGAAGGCGTGTACCTGCGGGTTCATGCTGAAGGTCAGCCAGCTGAGGTCGCTCGTGTCGGCTGGCTCGCGATTGAGCTCGGTGAAGTACAGGTCCGTTCCCGTCGCCCAGGGCAGGTCTGGACCGAGTTCGAAGCGCGCGGCATCAAGGGAGGCGCGTGAGGTGACCTTTTCGTCGCTGCGAAGGACCATCCACGAGTCGACCAGGGGCGCTATCTCACGGCCGGCATCATGCAGTCGCGCGTAGTCATTCGGCGCCGCATCACGTAGCCGCACACGCAGGCGGGTGTCGAGGTGTGAGGCGAGCAGGGCGGCCTCGCGCAACTGCTGTTCGGAATTCGGTTCGCCAGCGTTGATGGTGACCATGAGGTGTCCGAGCCCCAGCGCCCTAATTGCCTCGATCTCGGCATCCGTCCATGGCGTGTCGGTCAGTTGCGTCCCGATCTCCGGCAGAGGAGCAGCGTCCTCCGCGACCGTGATGGTGACGAGTTCGGAGGGTGCTTGAGACGGGGGAGCGGTGCCGTCCAGGGTCATGGTCACGGACTGCTCAATGACGTCACCGGGGGCGACGGTGACCGGGAAGGGCAAAGAGATGGGTGTGCAGTAGGTCTTGTAGGACGCGTCGGTCCAGTTGCGGTGGTCCTCGGACTCGAAGATGTCACCGCTGAATTCCAGCCGTGCGGTGGATTCCTCGGTCACGGGAAACTCCATCGACGCTATGTCGAGGAACGGCTGGTGCGGGGAAATCGCCTGGGGAAAGACGGTCAGGTGTCGTTGGCCGGCCGGTGAGGTGATCGTGCAGGGCCGGCCGGCGAAGTCCACCATCGGGTGCAGCACGCACAACCCGAGGCGGTTGCGCAGGAAAGGTGCGGTCGTCGTTCCGCGCATGGCGTACCGGATGGTGCCGTCGGCCCCTCCGGTGATGTCGCCGGTCCAGGCGAACGGGGAGGCATCGACGGTCCCGCGCGCGGTGAATGTGATCCGGAAGGAATCCGCGGTCGCCTCGATTGCCTCGTCCTCGATCACCCAGGGCCGCGCCGTCCAGTTCCGATCCTGGAAGACGACGTAGATGCGGCGCACGATCTCGAGGTCGCTGACGGTGATGCCGCGCAGATCTGCGTTGTCATATTCCAGGCGGACCGGTCCGGCCTGCAGTGCCGTGACGGTGTTCAGAATGAGCTCCCGACTCGATAGGGCAGCCCGGTCTCGAGGGACTCGTACGCGCCCAGGGTGATGTCGAGAAGTCGCAGGGTGTCTGCACCGGACGTCTCGGGCGTGCGCCCTGTATCGAGGCACTCGATCCAGTGTCGCTGCACACCCGACACACTGTCCTGGATGCCGTTCCACGGTTCCGATGTCCACGTGTGATCGGGAATCTTCAGGGTCTCCTCGGTGACCTCGCCGCACGAGACCACCTGCAGCCGGTAGTCCGGGCCGAGGTGGATGACACCTTCGGTGCCCTCGATCGTGACAAAGGTCTGGGGGTAGGTGGAATGGTCCGATCGCGTCTCGTAGCTCGCGTCTACGATCACCGTCGCGTCGTCCATCTTCATGAGAATCGTCGCCACATCTTCGCCGCGGATACGCGGATTGACGCGCAACGCCTCGGTGTAGAGAGATCGTGGCTCACCGATGAAGAAGCGTGCGAGATCAAAGAGGTGCACCGCCACATCGACGATGATCATGCGTTCGCTGTCGACGAGCCAGGGCTGATTGGAGTAGCAGTCGTAGTCGGTACGGAAACTCATGCGACCGAAGAACGGCCGACCGATTGCACCGCTGTCGAGGGTCTCCTTGATCCGGCGCATCGGGTACTGGAATCGGAAGTTCTCGTGCACCATGAAGGGCAGATTCTTCGCTTCCATCGCGTCGACCATCGCCTTGGCGTCTGCCATTTCCCAGGCCAGCGGCTTTTGGCACAGGGCTGCCACGCCGTACTCCGCAGCGAGTTCCACCATCATTCGATGCGTCGGAGGAGTCGTGGCGATATCGATGAAGTCGACGTCCTCGTTCTGCAACAGTTCGCGCGCATCGGTATACGGCGTGCCACCAAACTGCGCGGCGGCCGCGGCCAAGCGTTCCTCGTCGACATCGCACACGGCGACGAGTTCAACCTCGGGCATTTCTGCCCAGGCATGCAGATGATTCTGCGCGAAGAATCCGGTCCCGATGAGGGCGTACCGGTAGCGGGCGCTCATAACTCGACCGGCCTCGAAGGGTCGGTGATCCACTCGCTCCAGGACCCGACATACATCCGGGAGCCAGGGAGGCCCGCGACAGTCATCGCGAGTACATTTTGTGCTGCGGTGATGCCGGAGCCGCAATAGAAGATGATGTCCTCAGGGGACTGGTCGCCGATCAATTCGACATAGTGCTCGCGCAACTCCGCCGGCGAGCGGTAGTGCTTGTTGTCGGTGAGGGTGTGGGCGCGATCGGCCAGGCCTGCGCCGGCGATGTGGCCGCGCACGGGATCGTGATACACCCCGCCGCCGTGATAGCCCTCTGCCCCCCGGGAGTCGAAGACGCAGGTGAGCGGGCCTTGCCGGGCCGCATCAACCTCGTCTACGTCGGCGAGGAGATGCGGGCGCAGCCGTGGCGTGAAGGTGCGGGGAGTGGGAGTCGGAACGGCGGACTCGACAGGCCCCTCCGCGGCAAGCCAGGCCTGCCAGCCGCCGTCGAGGACGGCGACGCGGTCGTGCCCCATCCAACGCAGCATCACCCAGATACGCGCAGCGGACATGAGCCCGCCGTCAGCGTCGTACGTGACGACCTGGGTCGAGTCATCGATTCCCCAGGCGCTGAGCGTCGCGGCAAAATCCGCTGGGTCGGGGAAGGGCCTTCGACCGGTGACACCGGTGATGATCGGCCCCGCCAGGTCGTCCGCGGTATCCGCCTGATGCGCCCCGGGGATGTGTCCTTCGGCGTACACCGCTTTGCCCCACTGCTCATCGTCCAGGGTGAACCGTGCGTCGAGGATCACCATGTGGGGATCGTCGAGGTGTTCACGCAGCTCATTGGCGGTGATGAGAGTGGTGAAGTCCATTCGCTGCTCCTTCGGCCCTGTCCCCGTGTTGATCCTATTGTTGTCGCCATGACGTCGTCCGGCACTTCGCTGACCCCCCGCAGTTCCCTTGCCACCCAGGGCCGAGATCGCTCACCTAATCGCGGCATGTTGCGCGCGCTGGGTATGGGCGACGAGGACTTCGCCAAGCCCCAGATCGGAATCGCCTCCTCGTTCAACCAGATCACGCCCTGCAACATGTCTTTGCGTGACGTGGCGAGCGAGGTGGCCAACGGAGTGCGCGCGGGCGGCGGGTTCCCCATGGAGTTCGGCACGATCACCGTCTCCGACGTGATTTCCATGGGGCACGAGGGCATGCACTTCTCACTCGTGAGCCGTGAGGTCATCGCGGACTCGGTTGAGACAGTGATGCAGGCCGAGCGACTCGATGGCATGGTTACCCTCGCGGGGTGTGACAAGTCCATTCCGGCGATGATGATGGCCGCGGCTCGCCTCGACGTGGCCAGTGTCCTTCTCTACGCCGGGTCGCTGCTGCCGGGCAAGGTCCGCCTGTCCGATGGCCAGGAGCACACCGTCAATATCGTGACGTCATTCGAAGCGGTGGGAGCCAATGCGCGTGGCCTGATGTCCGATGAGGATCTCGATCGGATCGAGCGGGCGGTGTGCCCAACCGCGGGGACATGTGGCGGCATGTACACCGCGAACACCATGGCGAGCGCCGCCGAGGCCATGGGCATGGCGCTGCCCGGCTCGTCCTCGCCACCCGCGGTGGACGCCCGACGCGAAGTCCTCGCTCGCGACTCTGGCCGGGCCGTGATCGAGATGATCCGTCAGGGGATCACCGCGCGCGACATCATCACGCGGCAGTCGATCGAAAACGCGATTACCGTGGTTATGGCGCTTGGTGGCTCGACGAACTCCGTCCTGCATCTCCCGGCCATCGCGCACGAGGCCGGATTCGAACTCGATCTCGACGACTTTCAGCGGATCAGCGAGCGGACGCCACTTCTCGCCGATCTCAAGCCCTTCGGCGAGTACGTCATGTTCGACCTCGACCGGGTCGGCGGAGTGCCGGTCGTCATGAAGGTGCTTCTCGACGAGGGCTTGCTGCACGGCGACTGCCTGACCGTGACTGGTCGCACGCTGGCAGACAATCTCGCGGCGATCGACCCACCGGCTCCGGACGGCCACGTGGTGCGGCCGGTCGATCTCCCCCTCGACTCGACGGGAGGGATTACGATTCTTTCCGGCTCGCTAGCGCCTGAGGGCGCTGTGGTGAAGACGGCCGGCGTACCGGTGCAGGTGTTCGAGGGCACCGCGCGCGTCTTCGACCGCGAGGAGGCGGCAATGGCGGCCCTGGCCGATGACACCATCCAGGCTGGGGACGTCGTCATCGTCCGCTACGAGGGGCCCAGGGGCGGACCGGGGATGCGCGAGATGCTCGCCATCACCGGGGCCATCAAGGGTGCCGGACTGGGTAAGGAGACCCTGCTCATCACCGACGGGCGCTTCTCGGGGGGCAGTACGGGGCTCTGCGTCGGCCACGTGTCACCCGAGGCCACCGATGGCGGCCCGATCGGGCTCGTGCGCGACGGGGATCGGATCCGCATCGACATCGGGGCCCGGACCCTGGACCTGCTGGTGGACGAGGAGGAGCTGGTCCGTCGTCGGGCCGAGTTCGTGCCGCTGCCACCGCGGTATGACCGGGGAGTCCTGGCCAAGTACGCCCGCCTCGTGGGCTCGGCGAGTCGCGGCGCCGTCTGTGACTAGAACGGCACCCGAATCCGACACCCTGTGTCGCGTTTCCAGGGGCAGACGGAGCGAAAGAGACCTTTGGTGCACCGGGGGTAGCGCGGGCACCCAGGACGGTCTACCCTCGTCCCTATGCGGCAGATTCTCGTAGTAGGCAGGCGCGCGGGCTAACCCGACACCTGTCGCCACGGCGACCCGCGCGCACCCTCCGAGCCCCACAGGGCCGGGGGGTTTCGTGTTGAAGGGGCCCATAGGAGACCATGGTCCCCGCGAAAGAAGTGGAGTGAGGCAGCAATGAGCACTAGTCCCGAGCAGATCACGGGCGCCCAGAGCCTGATCCGTTCCCTGGAGTACGCCCAGGTGGACGTGGTCTTCGGCATCCCCGGCGGCGCGATCTTGCCTGCCTACGACCCACTCATGGACTCCACCCAGGTCCGCCACATCCTGGTCCGTCACGAGCAGGCCGCCGGCCACGCCGCCGAGGGCTACGCGGCTGCCACGGGTCGCGTCGGTGTCTGCATGGCGACCTCGGGTCCGGGGGCCACCAACCTGGTTACCCCGATCGCCGATGCCCACATGGACTCGGTGCCGATGGTCGCCATCACCGGTCAGGTGCCGTCGTCGGCCATCGGGACCGACGCCTTCCAGGAGGCGGATATCCGCGGCATCACCATGCCCATCACCAAGCACAACTACCTGGTGACCAACCCTGACGACATTCCGCGCGCGGTTGCCGAGGCCTTCCACGTCGCGTCCACCGGTCGACCCGGTCCGGTGCTGGTGGACGTCTCCAAGGATGCGCTCCAGGCGATGACGACGTTCAACTGGCCGACCGAGGTGTCGCTGCCGGGCTATCACCCCGTGACCAAGCCGCACAACAAGCAGATTCGCGAGGCGGCCCGGCTCATGCTCGAGTCCAAGCGGCCGGTGCTCTACGTTGGTGGCGGCGTCATTCGCGCCAATGCCTCCGGCGAACTCATGGAACTCGCT
Source organism: Candidatus Nanopelagicales bacterium (assembly GCA_023263845.1). Taxonomy (GTDB): domain Bacteria; phylum Actinomycetota; class Actinomycetes; order S36-B12; family S36-B12; genus Mxb001. The sequence continues at coordinate 49,098 of JALQUH010000049.1, forward strand.
GAGCTCTCGGGTCTTCCCGTCGTCACCACGCTCATGGCGCGCGGCGCCTTCCCCGATAGCCACCCGCAGCACATGGGCATGCCGGGGATGCACGGCACCGTCGGCGCGGTGGGCGCCCTGCAGAAGGCTGACCTGCTGGTCACGCTTGGCGCCCGCTTCGACGACCGCGTCACGGGCAAGCTGTCGACGTTCGCCCCTGGTGCGACCGTGATCCACGCCGACATCGATCCGGCGGAGATTGGCAAGAACCGCCACGCGGATGTGCCCATCGTTGGCGACGTCGGCGTGGTCATGGCCGAGCTCACAGCTGCCTTGCGCGAGGAGATGGCGGCCGGTCGCCAGGGCGATTACGAGGCCTGGTGGGCGCAGCTCAACCGCTGGCGCAACACATACCCACTTGGGTACGACCTACCCGACGACGGGAGCTTGTCGCCGCAGTACGTGATCGAGCGACTCGGTGCTCTGAGCGGTCCCGACGCGATCATGGCGGCTGGCGTCGGCCAGCACCAGATGTGGGGTGCGCAGTTCGTCAAGTACGAGAAGCCGCGCACCTGGCTCAATTCCGGCGGCCTGGGCACCATGGGCTTCGCCGTCCCCGCGGCGATGGGGGCCAAGGTGGGTATGCCGGATTCGGTCGTGTGGGCGATCGACGGAGACGGCTGCTTCCAGATGACCAATCAGGAACTCGTCACCTGCGCGATCAATGAGATACCGATCAAGGTGGCCCTGATCAACAACTCCAGTCTCGGCATGGTCCGCCAGTGGCAGACGCTCTTCTACAACGAGCGCTACTCGCAGACTGACCTGCACAGCCACCGCATCCCTGACTTCGTGAAGTTGGCAGACGCCTACGGCTGCCACGGCCTGCGCTGTGAGACACCCGAGGAGGTCGACTCCGTCATCGAGAAGGCCCTGTCGATCAATGATGCGCCCGTCGTCATCGACTTCGTCGTGCACCGCGACGCTATGGTCTGGCCGATGGTCGCGGCGGGCACGAGCAACGACGACATCATGGTGGCGCGCGAGATGGCGCCCTCCTGGGACACGGAGGAATGACATGAGCCGCCACACCCTGTCCGTCCTCGTCGAGGACAAGCCGGGCGTCCTCGCCCGAGTCGCGAGCCTCTTCTCGCGACGCGGCTTCAATATCGAGTCCCTCGCCGTCGGCCCGACCGAGGTCCCCGAGGTCTCGCGCATGACGATCGTCGTCAGTGTCGAGGGCCTGCCGCTCGAGCAGGTCACCAAGCAACTCAACAAGCTCGTCAACGTCCTCAAGATCGTCGAGCTCGAGGAGGACACCTCGGTTCAGCGCGCGATCGCGCTGGTCAAGGTCAAGGCCGACGCGGGACAGCGCTCGAGCATCCTGGAGGTCGTCCAGCTCTTCCGCGCCAAGGTCGTGGACGTCGCCCTCGACGCTGT
>JALQUH010000122.1 GCA_023263845.1 Candidatus Nanopelagicales bacterium
TGGATGTGGGTATCTACGGTGCTGAGTCCATCCCCGTCGTCTTGAGCAATGACTCTGGAACGCGTTCTGTTCACCAGGCACTCTCCGCGGGCAGCACCGTTACCGTGACGCTTTCGGATAGCTTCAGGAACACGCAGCGCATCACCGTCACTGGCGAGGACGACCCTACGGACATGCTGGCCGACTTCACTTCACGCGGTACGGCATTGGCCGGCAACGTCAAGCCGGATGTGAGCGCACCCGGCACCTCGATTTTTAGCGCCGCAGTCGGCACCGGGGATCAGGGCATCTCCTATAGCGGTACGTCCATGGCTGCTCCGGTGACCGCCGGGCTGGCCGCGCTGGTGCGCCAGAGCCATCCCACGTGGAACGCGCCAGACATCAAGGCCGCGATCATGAATACCGCTAGCCACGATCTCTTCCTCGACCCGGCGCGAAGCGGCCCACGCTACGACGTGATGCGTGCTGGATCAGGTCGCATCGATGCTCTCGCTGCCACAAGGACACAAGCCATTTACGTCCCGGCGGACGATCCTGTCGCGGTAAGCGTCTCCTTCGGGGTCCTCAATGTGACCAAGGCAACGAGCAGGTCCAAGACCCTCCGAATCGCCGACATGCGCTCGTCTGGAGGTTCGGTCACCTACGCCATGTCGATCGACATGATCAACAAGGTGCCGGGGGCGACGTATTCGGTGTCACCGACTTCCGTGGCACTCAAGCCGGGCCAGTCGAAGACTGTCACCGTGATGTTGGACCTAGACCCCGAGAAGCTGATCCACCGCGCCGATCCGACCGTCGCGCTGTATCCCCTCGGCGAGGGGACACCCATGCGGGACTTCCTCACCGTTTCCAGCGGTCTGGTAAAGGCCACGCCCAACGATGGCTCCCCGAGCCTCCGCGTGCCGGTCTTCAGTGCGCCGCGGCCGGCTTCCACACTGTCCAGCAAGCCGGTCACCGTGACCGGTGCCGGGTCATTGAAGTCGGGGACGCTCACACTCACAGGCACCGGCGTGGACACCAGTGGGAGCGCCACCTACGAGCGTGAACGCTCACGCGTGTCGGCCCTGCAGTTGGTCGCCGACAGCCCGCAACTGCCCGCGTGCGTACCGGGCATCTCGACCGGTTGTGTCAACACGCCCGACGAAGCGTCGGCGGACCTGCGCCACGTCGGCATCACCTCCGATGCGCGGGTGATCCGACAGTCCGGTGGCGACCCGCTCGACCCCGACACCTCGGGTACGGCATACATCGCGGTCACCACGTGGAAGCCGTGGCGCACCCCCGCGGGTCCGGTCGTCTTCGTGATCTTCCTCGACACCGACAACGACGGCACGCCGGACCTCCTCGTCATCAATTCCTCGGACGGACCCGATGGATTCGTGTCCGTTGCGATCAGCCTGCGGGCTGAGGATCTGCTCAACATCGTCAGTCTGCGCGACATCAACGACCTCGCCGGAGACAAGGACACCGCGCGCATGCACTCCAATGCGATGGTTCTGCCCATCACGTTGTCTGACCTGGCACATCCCGTGGACGCCGACGGCAATCCACTCACGCCGTACATCTCACCCGGCAACACGACGGTGTCGTACTGGATCGAGACCACGGCGCAATCCGGCCAGACCATCGACGCCATCGGCTACCCGCGGGTCCCCCTGCGCATCGATCTGGCGAGTCCTCCGCTGACGGCCTTCGGCAACTCTGGCCTGGTACCAACACCTTCGAAGAGGGGCACGAAACTGACGGTCACGTTGGATCCCGCATCAGCGGGGGACAACCCGCGTCTGCTTGTGATCCACCACCTCAACTCGCTTGCGAAGAAGGTCGAGGTCGTGCCGGTCGGCTAGCGTCGGTTAGGAATTCGGTGACTGAGTTGCTGGCGTAGACCCATAAGGGGTCACCAGAAGACGGCGTAGACCAGCGAGCCCGCGACGAGAACCGTAACGATGAGGACAATGGCTCGATAGAAGGCCCACGGTGCCTTCAGGAACTCCTGGGCGATTGCCAGTTGCCGGTCATCGTCCTCGAGGTCCTTGTTCGAGGCCGCCACATCCTTGATTCCCGCGTCATTCCACAGCCAGATCAGCAGATTTAGCGCGACGGCAATAACAGCGAACGCCACTTTGGCGTCGTGTGATCCGTCATGGCCCAGAGTGCCTTGACCAAGGACGACTATGCCAAGGAGTAGAACATTCGCGGCGACGAAGATGGCAAACCCGACTAATAGGTCGCGCTGGCGCATGGCCGCCCAGAAGATCCCATGATCCTGTGTGCGCTCTGAATTCATCAGCAACATTCCTTTCATTCATTGAACGACGCCATCGTGGTGGGAGACATGAGTCGAGCGACCCATGTCATGGCTATCTACTGACCCGGGGCTCGGTACCCGGGTGTTTTCGCACGGGCGGCATCCAACTCCGCAGCGGTGAGGAGTTCGGTGACCGAGTTGACTCGGGCTCCACCCGACCCATCGACGGTGAGCCAGAGGGCGGCAAGATCGGATCCTGCCGGGGCCGTGACGATGACGTGGAAGTGGTCTGGTCCACCGGTGGTCCAATACGCTGCCACCAACTCGCCGCCGAGGTGCTGGGCGAGTCCCGCGATGACCTGCTGTCGGGAAGCCGCACCCTCCGCGGCGACACCGCGAACACCCTCAGGGGTGTAGGAACCAGATACGAGAAACGTCGGCATGAAAACCTCCTTGGTCGTCCCCCTTCACGATTCCACGGTCACGAACGAATATCGCCACTCCGTCACACTGCGACATAGGTGCGACACGTGTCCGCATACCGTCACGCTCAGCTGCCTCGGAGCGCCTTCCATGCGAGGAGGACCGCGAGGGCCGCGAGAACCGTCGCGTTGATCGCACGCTGATGCGCGGTCGTGAAGGTATTGAGTCGATGGAGAAATGCATCGACACGAGTGCCGCTGACGGTCACGAGCAAAGGGGGAATCACCAGGGGAAGCACTGCTCCAGCCAAGAGCAGGAAGGCTGCGAGGACTTTTGCGTCAAGTGGAGCACCGCTCATGGTGATGTGGTGACTGCCCGCCAGCACGATGACGAGCGTCGAGGCATTCAGGGCCATGGCAGCAGCGCCCAGACCGAGGAACACCAGGGAGCGATTGCTGCCCAGGAGGGCCTGAACTCGTCCCGGCTTCGCCGACGCTTTCCGGTGACGGGTGAGAATGATGATCGCGCCGAGTCCTAGGACGCCTGCCAGGACGGCGTCGATGACCTGGTCGATGGCGTGCGGCCCCCCCTGCGCATCGACTTGGCGAATCCCCCGCTGACGGCCTTCGCCAATTCTGGCCTGGTGCCAACCCCTTCGAAGAAGGGCACCCGGCTAACGGTGACGGCGGATTCCGCAACGGCGGGAGCAACCCGCGTCTGCTGGTGATTCACCACCTCAACTCGCTGGCGAACAAGGCCGAGGTCGTGCCGGTCGGTTAGGGGCGAACCGCACCGACACAGGCTCGATCGACGGGCCTACTTGGAGTGGTTGATGAACGGCGGGATCAC
>JALQUH010000142.1 GCA_023263845.1 Candidatus Nanopelagicales bacterium
CAGTTGCGCTGGCCATCGGGGATACCCGCCAAGTTGATCTCGCGCGCCGCTACGACAGCACCTCGTCGGCCATCGTCTAGGTCGTAGCGATCGACATCCAAACGTGAGTTGAACGAGTAGTAGCCACGGATCTGCTGCAACTGGTTGTACGTGGGCGACGCAAGCGCGGGGTCGAGCAAGCGAATGTTCTCCAGCGTGCCCATGTTGTTGTCGATGACCTGCTGCGTAGGCGGCTCCACCGTGCCGGGGTAGTCCGTGACCTCGGCGTCGGCGATGTTGTAGGCCTGCCGCGTCGCAGTGATGTTGCGCTCGATGTAGGGCTGTTCGCGCACGAGCTCACTCGGCCGCACCTGGAACTGCTGCACGATCGCCGGATAGACGCCACCGATGAGGATCGACGCCAGGATCATCAGTCCCAGGCCGATCGCGGGGATGATCCAGTTGCGCACGAAGATGTTGAGGACGAAGAGCGCCGCCACGATGAGGGCGACGAACGTCAAGATGTTGAGCGACGGCAACACCGCATTGGCATCGGTGTACTTCATGCCGGTGAAGCCCTGCACCAGGCTCTCGCTCTTGACCATGAGGCCGAAGCGATCGAGCCAGTAGGCACCGGCCTTGAGCAGCAGCAGGATGGCCACGAGAGCAGACAGGTGCACCTGCGCAGCCACGCTCGCGCGGTCCCCCTTCGGCTGCAGGCGCAGTCCGCCGTAGAGGTAGTGGACGATCACGGCGAGGACGATCGACAAGATCACCGCGGTGAAGGCGAAGCCGAGAACGAAACGGATGAAGGGATAGGTGAAGGTGTAGAAGCTCAGGTCGACGCCGAACTGCGGATCGGTGATGCCGAACGGTGTCGCGTAGCGCCAGCGCAGGAACGTCGACCACTCGGCCGAGGCGGAGACTCCGGCCAGGAGTCCGATGAGGCCCACGAGGACCACCGAAAGCAGGACGCGGAAGGGAGCCAGTGACTGCCGGTAGCGCTCCAGCCCCGCCTGCTCCTGGGTTAGCGGCGGCAGGTCCGGCCGGCTGCGATACGCGATCCACAGAGTCCCGCCGAGGATGACCGCCATCGTCAGCCCGAAGGATCCGAAGAGAATCACCCGCGTCAGCAGTGTCGTCGAGTAGACCTCGGTCTCGCCGACCGAGTCGTACCAGAGCCAATCGGTGTAGAACCCGGTGAAGAGGACGAAGCCGATAACGATGACCGCGAGCACGATGATCGTCGGCAGGAGGACCCGTCCCCGGCGGGGACTGGCGCTCGCGGGGGCGGTGGGGACATCGGTGGCCACCACAGCAACCTACGTCACGGTGGCGGCGGTCACATCGCGGGGCGGACCTGTGCGTGAATCGTGACCGAAGCGAGCCCTGGAACCTAGGGGACCGGGCAGGTCGGCAACGACTCCCCCGCCCGCCACGCGGCGAGGGCATCGAGGGAGTCCTGCAGGGTCTCGACGGGGACGACGGCGAGGCCGTCAGGGATATGCCCGTCCGCCTCCTCGCAGTGCACCTTCGGCATGAGGAACAGCGTCGCCCCGGAGCCACGCGCCCCGGCGAGCTTCTGCCGAATGCCCCCAATCGGCCCCACCTGACCGGCGGGGTCGATGGTGCCCGTCCCGGCGACATGACCACCACCGGTGAGGTCATCCGGGGTGAGCTTGTCGATGACCGCAAGGGAGAACATCATCCCGGCACTCGGTCCGCCGACATCTTCAAGCGTGAAGACGATGGGGAATTCGGCCCGATAATTCACGCCCACCGTGATGCCGACGTACGGCACCGCCTGATCGTCCGGATTGGAAGCGGAGACCACGTCGACGTCGGTCGGCTCCCCATCGCGCAACACGGTGAAGACCAACGTGGAGCCGATGGGCTGGGATCGGACAGCGTCGACGACGTCCGGGGGGGAGGTCACCGCGTTGCCATCGATGGCGAGGATCTGCTCGCCGGCATTGAGGACGCCATACGCCGGTGTGCCTTCGATGACCGCGGTGACGACGACGTCCTCCAGAACCGGCTCACCGATCGTGTTGAGGGCCGCGGCGATCGCATTGGATTGAGAGGTCGAGAACATGACGGCATTGCGTTGTGCGACCTCGTCTGTCGTTTCGTCGTCGCCGTACAGCAGTTCACGCGGCAGGACAGCGCGATTCGGATCCACCCACGCGGCCAGCGCACCGTAAACGGTGAGCGGTGATCGCGGTTCGCCCTCCTCGCGAATGGTCGTCATATCGAGAGCCCCGCTGGTCGGGTACGTCGTGGTGTCGCTGATCTCAACCAGCGGACGGCCATCAACTTCGCCGATGGTGTTGAACGTCGGGCCGGGCGACAGGACGACGAACGGCACCGGCAGAACAGCGGCTAGGGCGATGAGGATGACGAGCACGAGCCCGCTGATCAGGGCGGCGAGGGCACGGCCACTCCAGCGTCGCCGGGGGGCGTCACTCACGCGTGGTTACGGCGGCGATCACTGGCCGAGCGGCTGGCGCTGGCCGAGCGACGGGGTCGCGACGACGCAGGACGTCGGGCCGGCGGACGGTCGCGCGGAGTGGCCGGCTGCTCGACTGGCATGGGCTTGCGCATGGCGGCCCGGAAGCGGGCCATGTCGCCAAGGGACTCGTGGGTGCCCACGGAACGGCGCGGCCGATTGCGGCTAGCGGCCCAGGCGAGGGCCAGCAATGTGGCCACCAGGGGGATGAGCCACCACAGCAGCGCGGACACCGGCGAACCTCCTGACAGACGACGACAAGGCTCCAGGGTACGCCTCATTTGCGCGGGCGCCGTACCGTGGAGGGGTGAGCGACAATCTCCCCTTCGGTTTTGGGGCCCCCGATGACCGTCCGGGCGGCTTTGACATGAGCCAACTTGGCGCCATGCTGCAGCACCTCGGCCGCCTCTTGGAATCCGGCGGTAGCGAGGGCCCGGTCAACTGGGACCTGGCCCGCGACACCGCCCGCCAGGCGATCGTCGCGGCCGGTGACCCCTCGGTCAACGCCGCTGAGCGTGCCGAGGTCACGGAGTCGGTCGCCTTGGCTCAACTGTGGCTGGACGACGCCTGCACCTTCCCCACGTCGTCCGCGGACGCCGCGGCCTGGAGTCGTTCAGAATGGCTGGTCGGAACCCTGCCTGCGTGGCAACGCATCGTTGCACCCATCGCCGAACAGGTGCAGTCGGCAATGAAGGCTCAGCAGCCTGGTGAGCTGCCGCCGGAGTTGGCACAGATGCTGCCGGAGGGCACGCCCCCCGAGGCACTGTCGATGCTCGCTCCCCTCATGGGCATGGCCCAACAGATGGGTTCGGCAATGTTTGGCATGCAACTCGGGCAGGGCTTGGCAGCCCTCGCCCAAGAGGTGCTCGGTGTCGGTGATGTCGGTGTCCCACTCACCTCCGACGGGCGCCCCACTCTCCTGCCCCGCAATATTGCGGAGTTCAGTGACGGCCTCGGAATTCCTGCGGACGAAGTGCGCCTCTACCTCGCGCTGCGCGAATGCGCCCACCAACGTCTCTTTGCGCACGTTCCGTGGTTGGCGGCCCGAGTGGAGGGTGCGGTGGATGCGTACGCGCGTGGACTGCACCTCGATACCGATCGCATGGGCGAGGCGATGCAGGGCATCGATCCGACCGCGCTTTCGGACCCCAGCACGTTGCAGGAACTTCTCGGCAGCGACCTGTTCCACCTCGAGGAGTCCCCCGAGCAGCAGGCGGCCCTTGCTCGACTGGAGACCCTGCTCGCCCTCATCGAGGGATGGGTGGCCGACGTCGTGACCGAGGCCAGCAGTACACGGCTGCCCGCCGGGTCTCGTCTGGAGGAAGCCATCCGCCGACGCCGCGCCTCGGGCGGTCCGGCCGAGCACACGTTCGCCTCCCTAGTCGGCCTAGAACTGCGTCCACGCGCGCTGCGCGAGGCGGCCACCCTATGGCGCACGCTGCGCGAGAGCGGCGGCGTGGCCGGACGCGACGCCCTGTGGGCTCATCCGGACCTGCTGCCCACGGCGGAGGATCTGCAAGACCCCGAGGGATTCGCTGCGGGCAGCGGTCCGGTGACCTTCGAAGAGGGTCCGACCACCGAGCCCACCGCGGAATAGAGCGCGTCCGCGGATTCCGGTGAGTGACATGCCTGGCCAGGGAGCTGCCGCCTGGACAGACCATGCGCGCACACTGCTCGTGGCGTGGTCGGCACCGGATGCTCAGCAGTCATCGCTGCGTGATGAGTACGTCGACTTCATCGACGGTCACAACGACGTACATCTACGCGCGTCGCGCATCGGACACCTCACCGCGAGCGCGTTGGTGGTGAACCCGGTGGAGCGCACGGCACTGCTCACCCTTCACCCCACGGTCGGCCGCTGGCTGCAGACGGGCGGCCACATCGAGACGACCGACGACTCGTTGCTCGCCGCCGCAGCGCGCGAGGCTCGCGAGGAAAGCGGCATCGCCGGTCTCGAACTCGACGCCGCGCCGTTACGCCTGGACCGGCATGAACTGATGTGCCGAGCCGACGACGACAGCCGGTCGCGCCTGCATCACTGGGACATTCAGTACCTCGCACTCGCCGCGCCGGGATCGACGGCGGTCATGAGCGATGAGTCCGACGACCTTCGCTGGTGGCCGCTCGATGGACTGCCCGACGTTGACGAATCGGTCGAACTCCTCGCACGCCAGGCAACACGCCGACTCGGTCTCTAGAGACTTTTTTCCCTCCACAGTCGGTGCGCAGCGTTTGCCCACGTCACGGGTAGACAGCCGGCGACAATCCACCGGAAATTCACAGCGCTGTCCACGGCCTATCCACCGGACTGCAGCCACCTGTCCCCAGCATGTCCCCAGGGTTACCCACAGGGGCCGTTGACGGGTGGGCATGTCGATCCCTAGCGTCTGCGCGGCGCCCCTGGGAAAACGGACCGCTTGACCTCGGTGAAGCGGGTAACGAGCCCCAGGGGCCTTCTTCTTTCCGCCACCAATGTTGTGAGAGTCCCGACGGTTGCCGTGGAATTCGGCGCCACGAAACCCCCGAAGACGTGGCCTGCCCTCACGGAATGCCGGAAAATGGTCCGCTTTGGGCGATATTTTCGGCAAAATCCTGTGGATTCGGCGTGCCGCTGCGCCCCCATGCGCCCTTGTGGCACTCATCTGTCCTAGGGTGGCGACGCCGCCCCACCTTGGAGCGGCACCGCCCCTAGGGCGGCGCCCCCGCCCCTGGGGGCCCCGATCGAGGCGCCGCCTCGCGGGCACGAGACGAGGAGGACGGCCCATGGCCGAGTCGTACACGGGTGAGGCGTACTGCGTGAAGTGCAAGGAGAAGCGCGAGTTCACCGGCAATGTTGAGGAGACCAACGGTCGTCGTTTCGCCAAGGGCATCTGCCCGGTGTGCGGCACCAAGGTGACCCGCATTCTGGGCAAGGCCTGAACCACCACATCGCCGCACGGGTGACCAGACATGGTTGACCGCAGCGGTATTGCAGACGTCATCGACGGCGTCGACGGCCCTGGTGTCGTCGGCGCCGTCGAACGTTTGGTGGCCATTCCCTCCATGGGGGGCACCGACGGCGAAATCGACGCCCAGCGGTTCTGCGAGGAGGTCTGGCGGGCGGACGGGTTCGACGTGGACGCCTGGGACATCGACGTCGCGCAACTCAGCGCCCAGCCGGGCTTTCCCGGCATGGAGGTCGAACGCACCGAAGCTCGAGCGGTGACCGCCCGACTTCCCGGCACCGGTGGTGGCCCCACCCTTCTGCTCCTCGGGCACACCGACGTGGTCCCGCCTGGTGATATCGCCGCGTGGTCCGCAGACCCCTTCACACCACGTCGTGACGGCCACCGCCTCATCGGTCGAGGCAGCTGCGACATGAAGGCTGGCGTCGCCGCAATGTGGTACGCCGCACGCGCCATCCGAAACGCGGGCATACGTCTGCGCGGTGACATTGTTTTGGCGGCCGTCAGCGGCGAGGAGGATGGCGGTCTCGGCACCTACGCACTCACCGAAGCCGGGCTTACCGCCGACGCCTGCATCGTCCCGGAGCCCACCGATCTCGATCTCATCCCCGCCAACGGTGGTGCACTCACCTTCCGACTGCGGGTGCCCGGCAAGGCCACGCACGCATCACGGCGCACCGAGGGCGTCAGCGCGATCGAGAAGTTCGTGCCGATCCTGCACGCGCTGCAGGACCTCGAGGCGCGCCGCAATCTCGAGGTAGACCCGCTCATGCACCGTTGGCCGGTTGCCTATCCCCTATCGATCGGCACCGTGCAGGCCGGCGATTGGGCTTCGACCGTGCCCGACCTCCTCATCGCCGAAGGACGGCTCGGCGTGGCTCTGGACGAGACACCCGAGCACGCTCGCGCCGATCTGGAGGCGGCCGTCGCGCGGGCATGTGCGGCAGATACCTGGCTGGCCGAGCATCCGGTGGTCGTCGAGTGGTGGGGCGGTCAGTTCGCCTCCGGCCGCACCGACCCCGGTGCTGCCTTCATTGATCGACTCGGGCGGGTGCACGCGACGCTCGGCCATCGCCCACCGGCGACCTACGGCGGCCCCTACGGCTCGGACCTGCGACTGCTCGTGGGCGCTGGGATCCCGACGGTGCAGTTCGGCCCCGGCGAGAGTGCCGCGGCCCACTCCCCTGATGAGTGGGTTGACGTGCGCGATGTCATCGCCTGCACGCAAACCTTGGCAGCCTTCGCCGTTGATTTCTGCGGCCACGACTAGCCTCACGCCACGCTGCCTGTGGATGAGCAGGGCGCCGAATCCGCATCCCGTGGCACAGTCCCCCGATGAACCCCTCCCTGCCGCACCGGCCCTGGTGGCGCGACGACGTCACCCTCGCCTGGCGCACCGACTCATCCGTCGTGGTCGGTGACGGCGTACGGCGAGTTCAGGTCGGTGACGTCCACCACGAGCTGATCAGGTGGCTGCTGAGCCTGCAAGGGCAGTGGACCCTCGATGAAGCTCTCGAGCAAGCCGAAGCCCGCGGACTCGGCCGCGCCCAGCCCCGCCGCCTGCTCAGATCTATCGCCGGTACCGGCGGCCTGGATGACGCCAGCGTCGCCGCGCCCCTATGGCGCGAGGCCGGTAAGGACCTCCGCGATCGCCTGGCGGTCGAGAGGTCCGCCGTCCGGCACGCCTACGGACAGGCCCAGCGCGCCGATGACGTCATGGCTCACCGTTTGGGCGCCCGTGTCGCCATCGCCGGCAGCGGCCCGGTCGCCGAAGCCGTGGGTGCGATCCTCACCGCATCCGGTGTCGGCAGCATCGTCAGCGCCCAACCGCTGCGCTCGACGTCGCTCAAAGGTCGGCGCGGTGCACGACATATCGACTGTCAGATCCTGTGCGAGCTCCCGCATGCCGAATCCACCGTCGATACCGAATCCCTCGCCCTCGACGTCCCCCACCTGCCCATCAGCGTGCATGGCGCTCAGGCGAGCGTGGGACCACTGGTCCTGCCTGGTCGCACCGGGTGCCTGCGCTGTCGCGATCTGCATCGGGCTGATGCAGATCGGCACTGGTCACGTGTCGCGGTTCAACTCGTGCATGGTCCGCGAACGGTCGCGCCGGCCGCCCTCGTACAAGCCGCGGCTGCCTGGGGGGTGCTGCACGTGCTCACGTTGATTGACGTGGGGCCTGCCGACGTTACGTCGGGCGGAATCGAGTGGACGTTGACCATGCCACATGCCGACGTGCACTCGATGACGCGGCCTCACCACCCGCTGTGCGGATGTCGGTGGTGGGCGGCGTGACCGGCTAGATCAGGATTTCGAATTCGGCGAGGTGACCACGTGCGCAGGTCGGGCAGGCATAACTGACCGCGGTCCCGCGGCGCGTGAAAGCCCATTCGACGTGCGGACCGTCATCGACGGCTTGGCACCAGCAGCACATCACGGCAGCCATCCGCCCATGGTGCGCTTGTCGCAGACACTTCGCAATTACCTCGTCGGCGCGTCGCAGGACTACTTGTCAGTAGGGATGTCGTCAGTGCCAGCGGCGAGCAACTCCAGCAGTGCCTCGCCGTACCGCGTGAGTTTGTCCGGCCCGATCCCGCTGATCGCGAGCAGGTCATCCACGGTCGTCGGTCGAATCTCCGCCAACGCTTGCAGGGTCGCGTCGGTGAATATGACGTACGCCGGTACCGATCGTTCGCGCGCCTGCTCCAGGCGCCAGGCACGCAAGGACTCCACAAGGCGCTCGTCGGAACTGACCGGGCAACTGTCACAGCGTCGGACCGTGCGCTCCCTGGGTGTAACCAATGCCTTGCCGCAAACACGGCAGACAGCCGGTCCGCGCGCCCTGGCCGACCGCCGACCTCCGCCCGAGCCCGTTCGCGTGGAAGATCGACCCGGCTCGACCGGCGCGCCAGCATCGTCGAGGAATCGACTGCGTGAACGATTGCCGCGCCCGCCCGGCTGACGGGCGCGCGACCAGGTGAGGAGGAGTTCGCGCTTGGCGCGCGTCACCGCGACATAGAACAATCGGCGTTCCTCATCGAGTGCCGGACCCGCCATCGACTGCGCGTGCGGGAAGCTGCCCTCGGCGAGGCCCGCGACGACAACCGCCTGCCACTCCAGCCCCTTGGCAGCATGCACGGTCGCAAGGGTGATGCCCTCCGGCGCTGGCGCGTGCTGGATCGCGGCACGTGAGTCCAACTCGGTCATGAAATCCGATAAAGACGTTGTCGGCATCTGCCGCGCAAGGCCGACCAGCGACGCCAGGGACTCCCAGCGCTCGCGCACCGCCCCTGTCGTCCGCGGCGGCTCCCCCGTGAACCCCATAGCACTGAGAACGGCGATCACCGTGTCGACGAGAACCTCACCTGACATTTCGCCGGACCGCGCGGCACCACGCAGACGCGTGATGGCCTCCCGCACCTCACCGCGATCGAAGAATCGCTCACCGCCGCGCAGGACGACGGGCAGCCCGCGCTCGGCCAAAGCCTCCTCGAACGCCGGCATGATCGCGTTAACGCGCACGAGGATGGCGATGTCACCCGGTTCGGTGCCGGCTGCGATCCACTGAGCGATCGCATCGGCCACCGCGTTGGCTTCGGCCACCTCGTCGTCGTACTCGCAGATCACCGGCTCCGGGCCGGATCCCACCTGCGAGATGAGGCCGCCTTCACCGGGCGCTGCCACCGACAGCACCGTGTTGGCAAGCGCCACGATCGGCTCGGTGCTGCGGTAGTCCCGGTAGAGCCGGACCTGGGTGGCGTCGGGGAAACGCGTGGTGAATTCGCGCAGGAAGCGGTCGGTGGCCCCGGCGAAGGAGTAGATCGTCTGGGCGGGGTCGCCGACAACGCAGACTTCCCCACTCTCTCCGAGCCATAGATCGAGCAGACGACTCTGCACCGGACTGACGTCCTGGAACTCGTCGACGGTGAACCAGCGATAGGTGCGGCGCACCTCGTCGGCCACGTGTGGTTTCTCCGCAAGCATCCCGATGGTGACGAGGATGACGTCGTCAAAGTCGATCAGGCCGCGGTCGTGCTTAAGGTCGTCGTAAGCCGAGTAGACGCGGGCGACGTCGGCGGCATCCAGAGGTGGCGTGCGCTGCGTGGACTCCGCGACGTAGCGGTCGGGCGTGAGTTGCATCTGCTTGGCCCAGGAGATCTCAGCCGCCAGATCGCGGACGACCGCGCGGTCGGTCGATACCCGGCATCGGCCCGCCGCCTCGGCAACGAGTTGGGCCGGGTGCCCCACGACCTCTGGCGGGTTGCCGCCGACCACCTGCGGCCAGAAGTGGCGCAGTTGGCGCAGGGCCGCGGAGTGGAAGGTGCGCACGGCCGGACCGTCGACACCGAGCAGGCGCAAACGCTCGCGCATTTCACCGGCCGCTCGGGTGGTGAAGGTGACCGCCATGATGCGCCGGGGCTCTTGCACGCCGAGCTCGACCGCGTGAGCGATTCGGTGAGTCACGGCACGGGTCTTGCCAGTACCTGCCCCGGCCCACACGACGACCGGGCCCTCGACAGCCTCAGCCACCGCCCGCTGCTCGGGGTCGAGCGCGTCGAGGTGGTCACCGGTCACCTGGGCATCGTTCCATCCGGGGCCGACACCGGGTCGGGGGGTGCTGGCTCGAGCGTCGCGTTGCCGAGACGGCGGACTGGGACCACAATGGCCCGGTGCCGCTAACCATGTACACGACCGCCTGGTGCGGGTTCTGCCACCGCCTCAAGGCGCAGCTCAACCGCGAGGGCATCGAGATCACCGAGATCGACATCGAGCATGACCACGACTCGGCGATGTTCGTCGAGAACGTCAACGGCGGCAATCAGACCGTCCCGACACTGCTCTTCGACGACGGTTCGACCATGACCAACCCCTCACTGGCCCAGGTCAAGGCAAAACTCGGCGTCTAGGGGCGGATCCAGTCGCCGGGCAGCGGCTGGCCGTACCAGCGCTCGATGAGCCGGCGCGCGATAGACACCGCGGGCGGTAGCGCCACCTCTCCCGACTCACACGCCGCGCGCAACTCCTCGCGGCTGAACCAGCGGGCCTCGACGATTTCCTCACCATCGACCACGACGTCCGACGACTCGGCCAGGGCGTGGTAGCCGAGCATG
Source organism: Candidatus Nanopelagicales bacterium (assembly GCA_023263845.1). Lineage (GTDB taxonomy): Bacteria > Actinomycetota > Actinomycetes > S36-B12 > S36-B12 > Mxb001. The sequence goes on from JALQUH010000142.1 coordinate 10,548, forward strand.
AGCGAACTCGGGAAGGGCCAGGGCTGGCTGCCGAGGTAGACCATGTCCCCCACGACGATGCCGGACTCCTCGAAGATCTCACGTCGTACGGCGGCTTCGGCAGACTCACCGGACTCCACGAACCCGGCCAACGTGGAGAACCAGGTCGGCTGCCAGCGGCCTTGCCGGCCGAGAAGCGCGCGATCGTCGGCGTCAATGACGAGCACGATCACGGCCGGATCGGTGCGCGGGTAATGATCGGAGCCGTCGGCGGCACAGCGCCGCACCCAGCCACCGTCGGCAACCTGCGTCGGCTCGCCACATCGCGGACATCGCGGATGCGTGGTGTGCCAGTTGTCCAGGGCCACCGCCGTCGCCGCGATCGACACCTCGTCGTCGGCGAGTTCGGCGCCAACCTCACGCAGCCCGCTGCTCGGCTCCATCGGCAAGCAACGCGCGGCGAAAACTGGAGCACCGGCTGTGTCACGCCCGAGGTAGAGCCGCTCGGCGTCGACCAGGACGTCGGACGGCGTCACGAAGCGCAGCGCGGGCACGGTCGCATCGCTCGATCCCGCGCCTGCCGATACTCCATCCACGTCCACCGCGAAACGGCCCTGGGCCACCGCCAGTACCCGACAGCGCGGATCTGCCCAGGCGGATGCCATCGCCTCGGCATCACAGCGGCTGTCCGCATCGCGATCCCAATCACCGCGGGCAAGGGAGAGATCGGCAAGAAGTGAGCGATCCGACATTTCCCAGGGCATGGCCTGAGCCTAGCCAGGTGCGCGACATGGCACGATGAACGCGTCTGGAGTCCACCGGAGCATCATCGACGAGCAGGGAGCGGCGTGGGCGTCTTCATCCGCCAACTCACCGGCATCCGATTCGTCGCGGCCTTCTGGGTGCTGCTGTATCACCTTCAAGATCCATTGGGCCGGCTCGGCGTCATGTCCATTCCCGTACTCAACGACACGATCCGAGTAGGCCGCCTCGGCGTCGACCTCTTCTTCGCGCTGTCCGGCTTCATCATCACCCACACCTACCTGTCACGGATGGGCACCAAGATCTCTGGCCGCGGAAGCCTGGAGTTCTGGTGGCTGCGCCTGGCCCGCATCTACCCGGTCCACTTCGTCATGCTCAATGTCGCAGGGCTCGCCGTCATCATTCAGATGTGGGTGCTCGGTTCATCCAAGCAATACGACTGGCTTAACCCCATTGACTACCTGCGCAACCTCTTCCTGGTCCAGGAGTGGGGCCCGCATCCGGACCGCGGGTGGAATGTCGTGGCCTGGTCATTGTCGATGGAATGGCTCGCGTACCTGATCTTCCCCGTGCTTGTGCTCGTGCTCTACGCACTGCACAAGCGCGTCTCGACGCCGCTGCTCGCTGTCGCGTGGCTCGTCGTCATCGCTCCGCTGCTGTGGCGCGGGAGCCTGACGATCGACCCGTACTACACCGACCTGTGGGGTTCGATCATCCGCGTGCTCAGCGAGTTCACCGCGGGCGCCATCACCTACTTGATTGTGCTGCGCTTCATCCCTGACGGCGCCACCGACCCCAAGCCGCGCGTCGAGCGTTTCGCCACCACGGTCTCGGTCGCCATGCCTCTCCTCGTCATTGCCGGCGCAGTCTTCCTCGGCAACTGGGAGACGGCCCAGTCTCCGCTGACACTGAATGATCCCGACGCTGAGCCGCTGCCGCCGTACTTCCACCTGTGGTTGGTGCCGCCGCTCATCGTGTGGATCGGAGCGCTCGCACTCTCGCGTCGAGGCCAAGCCAAGTGGCTGAGCACCGACAAGATCATCCTGGGCGGCGTCATCTCCTACTCGCTCTATATGACGCACCTGGTGTGGTTCAGCACCTGGCGTGCCCTGATGAACGAGATCGGCGTGGAATCCGGTCCGCTCTACGCCCTTGCCGTGATCGTCGCCATCGTGGGCGCCTTCGTCATCGCGTACTTCATGTGGCGCATCGTGGAAGAGCCGTGCCGCAAGTTCATGCGCAAGATGGTTGGCGTCAAGGCCATCGCGCCGGAAGAGAGCACGGCCGACCGCAGCGCCAAGAGCGAGCGGCCTTCTTCGGGAGAATGAGCGCGCTTTGCGCAGTGAAATCCTCGAAGGACGCCGAAAGGCTGGGCGGCCGCTCTCACCGACCCCCTAGGATCCGCGCCAACTCGTCTCGATCGGCCAATCGCTGCGGGCGCACCACCTCCCCACTCGCGACGAGGAAGAACGCCGCATCAATGCTGTCCAAAGGCGCACCGGTCTGCTCGGCCCAGGCAACGCGATAGATCGCAAGCTGTAGATCATCAAGTCCTCGTCGACTCGATCCGGACTTCCAATCCACCACCTCGATGCGTCCATCGGCATCGCGGAACACCGCATCAATCCGTCCGCGCACGACGTGTCCGCTCAGCGATAGAGCAAATGGCCACTCCAGCGCCACCGGCACCCGCGTGGCGTATGGGCTGCGCGCGAATGCGGCCTTCAGGTCCGCCAATACCGGGTCCGTCGTGAGGTCATCGGCGGCGTCGAGATCTTCGAGGTCGAACAACGTCTGTACGGCGTACTGCCCCTCGATCCACTCGTGCAGGGCCGTGCCGCGCCGAGCCGCCGGATGGGGCTGCCGGGGCATGGGTCGGGCAAGGTCGAGGGCAAACGCATCGGGGTCGCGCCTCATGCGGATCATCGCACTCGCAGACAGGTCGCCCGGGACGGTGACGGCCAGCGGGGCGCGTTGGCGCGCAGCCTCCGCAAGGAGGACCTCCATGTCGGCATCCCATGAGGCAACCTCCGCAGCGATCGCCCGGTCATCGAACGGCGGCTCGTCGTCCACCGTCACCATCTGCGCGAGTACGGCGCCGGCTGCCGACCGTCGAGCCTGTTGGCGGCGCGGGTCGGGCTCGACCGGCCACGCAACGGCTCGCTCATCGAGCAAGGGGTTGGACTCATCGTCTCCAGGCTCCTGCGCCCACACGTCGACCTGCTGACCCGATGACAAACACCAGTCGTAGATCTGCTGTAGGTAATCCCCCGGACCGCGCGCACCCTTCTGATCCGGCCCCCACCAGTGTCCGCTGGTGATGAGTGTCAGCTCGGCTCGAGTCAGCGCGACGTAGGCCAGCCGACGCTCCTCCAACTCCTCGAGCACCCTGCTGGCCTCGATATAGGCCTTGTGGTCTTTGTCCCGTGGACCATCAGCGAGATTGGGGAAACCGAGAAGCGCCGCGGGAGCGTCGTCTCGCAACGCCCACGGAACAGCCTTGGCATTCTTGGGCCAGCGAGGTCGGGTCTGCGAACTGGGGAAACCCCCGTCGTACATACCCGGGACGATGACGTGGGGGAACTCCAGCCCCTTGGCCTTGTGCACGGTCATGAGTTGAACCGCCGGACCGGATGCGACCTCGTCGAAGGTGACGTCGGCATCGAAACGCTCCGCATCGCGCACCCGGGCCAGAAAAGCCGTGAGCCCACCGGCCTGCAGACCCTCGACAGCGAAACGGGCCGCCCACTCCCGGAAGGCGCCCAGGGCGCGGGCGTTGTCTGCGGCCCGTGGTCCGATCGCGGCTTCGATCCCCAGACCCGTGACGCGCAGGATGCGGCCGATCAACTCCGCCGGCGAGTCACCGACATGTCGTCGAAGGACAGCGATCTCGCGGAATAGGGCGCGCAGGCGCTCGGTCGCCTCATCCGAAAGCGGCAACTCCGCACCGTCCGGGGCCAGGACCATCTCGGCCGCCACTTCGGCGAGACCGCGCCGCTCCTGCGGATCCGAGCCGAGCACCGCGCGGTAGAGGGCTTCATCGATGTCCGCCGCAGGGGCCGGGCGATCCGGCCCGGCCGCGGCACCGAGGGCGGCCAGGTCACGCGGACCAATCCGCCAACGCGGACCGGCAAGCAACCGCAGGAAGGCAGCATCGGCGGTGGGATCGTCGAGTACTTCGCAGATCGCCCGCACTTCGGCCACGACGGGCACGTCGAGCAAGCCGGCGATACCGAGTAGCCGCGTGGGGATCCCGCGATCGCGTAGTTCCCGATTGATGTCGGCGAGCATCGACTTCTTGCGACCCAGGATCGCGATGCCCTCCCAGTCACCGTGAGCGGCGTACAACTGCACGACTTGGTCGGCGACCCAGTCGATCTCATCGCGGTACGTCGGCAACAGGGCACAGCGCACGGTGCCGGTTCCGTACGTGTCGACAGCGGGATGGAGCGGCTCGACTCCGGCGTGCACCGCGCGCAACGGAGCAGCAACATCATTGGCCAACTCCAAGATCGCAGGCGCTGACCGGCGGTTTTCTGCCAGCGGATAGCGCTGGGCGGAGTGCCAGCCATCGTTGGTGATAACCGGGAAGTGTTCGGGGAAACGATCGATGTTGTCGACGCTGGCTCCACGCCATTCGTAGATCGCCTGGCATGGATCGCCGACCGAGGTGACCGGATGCCCATCACCGAACAGTCGCTGCATGAGGATGCGCTGGGCAACCGAGGTGTCCTGGTATTCGTCGAGCAGGACGAACGGGAACTGGCGCCGCACCTGCGCAACGACGTCGGGCATCGTGCGCACGAGTTCGAGGGCACGGCGAATCTGATCGGCGAAGTCCACCACCTGCTGCTCGGACTTGGCTCCTCTGAACTCCTCAACGAGCCCGCATAGAGCCGCGCGGACACGTGCTGCGTCGAGCATGTCATCGCCGATGTTCTGTCGCGAGGGCAGCGACTCCAACGCCGTGATGAGATCGGTGGAGTGGCTGAGCAGCGCCTGCGGCTCAATATCGAGTTCGGCGAGTTCATCGTCAAGGCTGAGCATGGACGACAGGAGGGTGGAGGGGCTTGAGCCGAGGCCGGCGAGCGGCAAGGACGTCGAGCGCAGCACGCGCAAGGCCAACGTCTCGCGCGCGCCTTCGGTGAGGACCGATGAGTGCGGCTCTAGGCCAAGGCGGATTCCGTGATCGGTGAGCAGATTGGCCGCGAAGGAGTGGTACGTCGACACCGCAGGCTCATACGCCGCCGACAAGACCTCGTCACCTGGCAGGAGGCCGAGCGCGGCCGCGGCGCTCAACCCTGAGCGGGTGCGGCCAAGCAGCTCACCGGCCGCCTTGGTCGTGAAGGTCAGGCCGAGGACCTGGTCGGGGTGGGCGTAGCCCTCAAGCACGAGCCACAGAACGCGCGCCGACATCACGGTGGTCTTGCCCGAACCGGCACCGGCCACGATGGCGGCCGGTGCCGCTGGAGCGGTAACCGCGTCCCATTGTGGATCGCTGAGCGGGTGCCCGAGAATCGCCTCGAGATGCTCACGGGAGTCGCCGGTCATGTGATCACCTCCTGCCCATCAGCCTGAGCAGGACAGACCGCTCGGAAGGCACAGTGACCGCACGCGGCGTTTGGCGTTGCCGGGAAGTCCTCAGCCCGGATGCGCTCGACGGCCAGGCGCACCGGGCCAAGCAGCCAGTTGTCATCGTCTGGATCAAGCGGTGGCTGCGCCTGGATCTTCGGCTCACCCGGGTGAGCCTTACCTGCGTCCGTGCGCAGTTGCACCAGTGCGGCGCCGGCCAGATCACCGGCGTCGTGAACCTCCTCGACCGCACCGGCGAGGGCTGCGGCCTGGTACATGCCCAACTGCGCGTCGGTCTGCACCGCGACATCACTAGGCGTGTTCTTGCCAGTCTTGAAGTCGATGAGGTGTACTCCCCCATCCACGTCGACCTCCACGCGGTCGATGGACCCGCGGATGGAGAACGCCGCGTCGGCTCGCCCGGGGAGGCCGTCGATGTCGATGGTGACGTCGAAGCCGTGCTCGGTGTCGACCACGATGCGCCCGCACGTGCGGTGGTAGTGACACAGACGCAGGAGAGCTTGATGCAGTTGAGTCCACTCCGCGGTGGACTGCCACGGCATATCGAAGCCGACCTCGGCCCAGATGCGCTCGGCGTGCTGCAGGAGGACATCGGGGTCGGGTGGTAGTTCGCCCGCGCCGACGCGCTCGGCAAGGACGTGCACGATGTTGCCGAACGCCATGGCCGAAGAGGTCGGCCCCTCGGCGCGGGCCGCACGCGACAGGAACCACCGCAACGGACATTCATCGAGCGCCTGCAACCCCGATCCGGACAGGGACACGGGTCGATCGGGCGGACGAACCGGGGTGCGCCCCGGCGTGATGTCGCGCACACCCCACCACCGTCGCGGATCCGCCTGCGGGGCAAGGGGCTCGCCGTCATCGTCAACCGCCGTGGCCAGTGCAGCGAGTCGCCGAACGGCGGCAGCACGGGAGTCGGCGTTGGCATCAGGGGCCTCGGCGACCGAGCGCAGTGCAGCGATAAGTCCGTCGAGGGTCACCGGCCGAGCGGGTCGTCCCGGCTGTGGCCGGATGGGAGTGTGAAGATCATCGACGAATCGACTCGGTCGGTCACCGTGCTCTCCTTCGCGCTCGATGACAGCAACGTGGCAGTGACGGTCAGCGCGTGTGAGGGCGAGGCCGAAAAGTCGCCGCTCACCAGCGAGGTGAGTGGCCAACGCCTCACGGGCAATGGCGTCGACGTTGGTCGTGCCGTCGAGGAGCAGGTCGAGTTCGTCGGCATGGACCGTGGACGAAGCGATGGTCAAGCGCGGCCACTGCCCCTCCTGCGCACCGATGATGACGACGTGCGGCCAGGAGCGACCCACGGCGAGCCGCGCGGTGAGGATCTCGACGGCAGGTGTCGCCGCCGATCGCGCAGCAACGGACTCGCCCGGGACTCGCTGACCCTTGAGTCCGGCAAGCAGACCCTCGACCCCGAAGGCCCCGGAATAGCGTGCGGACAATCGTTCGACGGCATCGAAGAGCGCCAGGACCGCGTCGAGGTCATGGCCACTCGCGCGATGGCCAGCCAGCGCAGCCGCGCGAAGGCGCTCCGGCCAGGTATCACTGCTCACCGCATGGGTACCGCCGGTCCACAGCAGCCACAGCACCTGCGCGGGTTGGGCGTCGGCGGCCACGGCATCGTGGGCGGCACCGATGAGCTGACCCAGAGCGATGACCCGATCTCGTGCGTCTCCGTCGCTCGGGCACTGGTCAATCCGTTCGGTGGCGGCGCGGACCAGAAGATCACGCACGAGGGTGGTTCCCGGTGGGGCCACGCGTGTCTTTGCGACCTCGCGGTAGTCCCGGCGTAGATCGCGGGCGAGCGCCCGTAGACCGACCGCATCAACACCGCCGAGCGGGCCCATCACCAGATCGATGGCCTCACTCACGCCCACGGCCGCCGGGTCGACCCCCGCCTGCAACGCGGCCAGCAGGACGGCGACCGCCGGCTCTTCGGGGAGCGGCACAGCGTCTGTGGCCACCCGCGCCGGGACACCCTCGGCTTCGAAAGTTCGTCGAAGCACCTCGACGTCATGCGAGGTGGGCAGGAGGACCGCCATGTGGGACCACGGCATGGGCTGGCCGTCCAGACCGAGGTGTCGGCGACGCAGATCTCGTGCGACGTGAGCGGCGAGGTCCCCCAGCGAGTCATGGCGGGTGACATCGACGGTCGACGGGGTTTCGCCGCCCGCGGTGACCGGTTCGCGGTAGGCGCGCGCAATATCGGCCGACAGGCCCGGCAGTGCCGGATGTCGGCGCACGCGCTGATAGGCGTCGTGCAACGGACCCGCACCGCGGTAAACAGTGCCCAGCGGGGCAATCGTGGACCGTATCCGTTCTGCGAGGTGCAGTGCGCCAAGCGGATCGGCGCCGCGGAACGCATACGCCGCTTGATCAGGACTCGCGCAGACGGTGGCGATAACTCCCTGCTCACACATCACCTCCAGAAGGCGACGCTGCAACGGGTCAGCCTCCTGGAAGTCATCGACAAACAGGTGGGTGACACCTCCGGAGAGCGACGGGTCTTCCAGGAGGAGGCCGATCGCCATGTCCGACAGCGCCGTGTAGTCGACCAGGTCCTCCAGGGCCATGACGTCGGCCTCATGCCGAGCAAACTGCGCCAGGGCGATCCACTCCGGGCGCCCGTGGGTGAGGCCAGCCGTGGCTAGTTGGTGGGTGTCGATGTCCAACTCGCGAACGCGCGCGAGGAACGCACGCACGTCGTTGGCGAGGCCGATCGTGGACAGGGCCGCGGCGAGGTCCTCGGGCCAGGGGATGGATCCGTCGGAAACGGCACCCCTCAGTAGGTCGCGGATACGGACGTCTTCTTCGGCACCGGACAGCAATCGGGGAGGAGCGGAGTCGGGATCGCCGATCGTGGACCGGCCGACGATGTCGAACGCAAGTCCATGGAACGTTGTCGCCAGCGGCAGGACGCCTGAGGGGATCTCCGCGGCCAGGTGAGTGCGCAGATCGCGGGCTCGCGCCCGGTTGAAGGCCAGGAGCCGGATGCCGGACACATCGACGCCATCGCGCATCCTCGCCGCCGCCGCACGGACCAGGGTCGAGGTCTTGCCCGTGCCGGGGCCGCCGAGCCCCACGAACACCCCGGGCCCCCTGTGGGCGATCACGCGCTCCTGATCGGCGTCCTCATGCCACGCGGCCGGCGCCGGGGTGTGAGCCGGGAGAAGGACGGGAGGGCGCACGGGGATATCTCACCAGAGGGGTCTGACTCCGGTTGACCTACTCATCGGGAGCGCCACAACCCCTCCGTCCAGACAAAGTGGGACGATCGGGGGATGAGCGTGGACGAGGAGCGGCCCTCGGGGCCGGCGCAGGCGGCCGGACCGTCCTCGCCGGGCCACCCCGTCGAGCACTCCACCGTCGCGCTCACTCGGGGGCCGGATGGGGGCTCTGCCACGTCGGGGACCACGGTCGTCATCGAGGACGGCGTCATCCCGCGTCGCCTGCGGCGCCCGCTGGACCTGGCGCGCTTCCTGGTCGCCCTTGCCGCCATTGCGCTGACCGTGGGCATCGCCTACTTCGCCAGCGCCACCACGCAGGGTCTCGAGGAGGACCTCACCGGTGGCGCCGAACTCCTACCCTCCGTCGTCATTCTCGCCCTTAACGTCATCGGCGGCATCGGCCTGCTCGGTCTTCCGGTCGCTGCGGCGATCAGCCTGGTCATCCGTCGCCGCGTGCGCCAACTCTCCGATGCCCTCATCGGCCTGCTGCTTTCCGTCATCGCTCTCACCGTGACGTCGTACCTCGTCGAAACCTTCGGCACCGATCAGCTCATCATCGCGCTCGCCGGATCGGTGGGGGGCCAAGCCTCGGTCACCGCACCCGTTATTGGCGGCCTCGTCTCCTTCGTCACCATCACGCGCCTCATGGGTCGCCGGCCCTGGAACGTGCTGTCCGTCCTGGTGGTCGGCTCACTGCTCATCGTGGCGCTGCTCAGCGGATCGGCGACGGTCGCCGGACTCCTCATTTCCTTCTTCGCCGGCTGGGGCCTGGGCCTGCTCACCCGTTACGTCCTCGGTACGCCGACCACGCGGCCCTCCGGGGGCGAGGTAGCCGCAGCGCTGGAGCGGGCCGGCTATCCCCTCGCCGTCCTACGGGCGTCGCGCCAAACCGACGTCGGACGACGCTACGTGGCCACGACGCGCACGGGTGACTCCCTCGAGGTTGCCGTCCTGGACCGCGACCTTGAAGGAGCCGGCCTTGCGTCCGCCGCATGGAAAGCTCTGCGCCTGCGCGACGAGTCCGGCCGGGGAGGCTTCAATATGCGCAGCGAACTCGATCACGCCGCGCTGATGGCCTACGCCGCGGAGTCGGCGGGAGCTCCCGTCCCCCGCCTCGTGACCACCTGCGAGGTCGGCGCAGATGCCGCCCTGCTCGCCTATGACTACACCGTCGCGACGCGCTTTGCCGACCTCACCGGTGAGCAGATCACCGACGCGGAACTCGAAGCGGCGTGGCGCGCCATGCAGATCATGCATGAGCACCAGATGTCACATCGCAGCTTGACGGCCGACAACATCATGCGCGATCGCGGTGGCAAGGTGTGGCTTGTCGGCGAGTCCACCGGCTCCGTCGCCGCGAGCGACGTCGCGATGCGGATCGACGTCGCAGAGATGCTGTGCAGCCTGGCGATGATCGTGGGCGCTGACCGCGCGGTACGGACGGGCCGTCACGTCCTCGGTGTGCCGGGATTGGCTCGCGCGCTGCCGGTTCTTCAGCCGGTCGCCCTCGCTGCCCCGACGCGCAAGGCTATGCGCAAGCGCAAGGACCTCATGGTCCATCTGCGCGATGCGCTGGTCGAGATCCGCCCCGACGGCGAACTCGAGCAGATCAATATCGAGCGGATAAAGCCGCGCACGCTCGTGATGATCGTGGTCGGCACCATTGCGGCCTACGTCCTGCTGTCACAACTCGCACAGGTCGACCTCGCCGAACTGCTCACGACCGCCTCGGTCGAATGGATGATCGTCGCGGTCATCGCCGCGCTGATCACCTACGTCGGTGCCGCGTGGTCGCTGACCGGCTTCGTTCCCGAACGCATTCCCCTACACCGCACGATGCTCGCGCAGGTCGCCGGTGACTTCGCGACACTCGTCTCCCCGCCCACGTTGGGCGCTGTCGCCATCAACCTGCGCTTCCTCACCAAGGCCGGGCTGCATCCGGCTCTCGCGGCCGCGAGCGTCGGCGTCTCCCAAGTTTTCGCCTTCGCCGTCTACATCCTGCTCCTGCTCGGGTTCGGCATCGCGGCAGGCACGCAGTCCGACTTCACCTTCGATCCTCCCGCCTGGGCGGTCATCGCGGTCATCCTCGTGGTCATTCTCGTTCTCTCGGCGTTTGCCGTGCCCAAACTCCGCCGTTACGTCTTCGGTCGAGTCCGTCCACTGATGCGTGAGGTCATCCCGCGCATGGTGACAGTCGCTCAGCGGCCGATGAAGTTGGTCGAAGGCATCGGCGGCAACCTGGTCTTGAATTTCGCGTACATCACCGTGCTTCTCGCCTGCGTGCGCGCTTTTGATGGTGACGTCAATGTCGCCGCCGTGGCGGTCGTGTACCTGGCCGGAGCGACTATCGGCCAGGCGGCACCCACGCCAGGCGGCCTCGGTGCCGTTGAGGCTGCCCTGGCTGCCGGCCTCACCGCTGCCGGACTACCCGGCGGCATCGCCGTCTCCTCGGTCCTGCTCTACCGGCTCATCACCTTCTGGATTCCCACCATCCCGGGCTACTGGGCCTTCACCTGGCTGACCAAGAAGGGCTACCTCTAGGCACCCCTGCAGAATTGGGGAACGGTCGGTAGGGTCGCCCCCATGAGCGAGGATCGCGTGAGCATCACGCCACTGAAGGACGGCCCGCTGGAGGTCAAGGGAGCCGTGCGCATCAACGCCTCTGACGGCACCGAGATCAAGGAGGCTGACACGGTCTACCTCTGCCGCTGCGGCGGATCAAGCAAGAAGCCCTTCTGCGACGGCACGCACAAGAAGATCGGCTTCACCTCCGACGTCGAGGCCTAGCACCCTGCGTCGTACCGGATCATGTGAGCACCTACCGAGGAGGATCCGTGAACGCCACGACCGTCTCCCCCGTCGCCGATCTCATCAGCGACGACGACATCGCGGCCTTCCACCGGGACGGCGCGCTCGTCGTGAGAGGACTCTTCACTCCGGCCGAGATCGAGAAGATCGAGCGCGGCATCGAGCGCAATCTGGCCGACCCTGGGCCGATGTTCAAGGTCGCCAGCCAGCCCGACGACCCCGGCCGATTCGTCGAGGACTTCTGCAACTGGAATCGGATCGAGGAATTCGCTGACGTCGCCTTCACGTCGCGGGCCGCGGATGTGGCCGCGGCCATCATGCGCAGCGATGTGCGGCTCTACCACGATCACATGCTCGTGAAGGAGCCGGGTACGCGCCAGGAGACACCGTGGCATCAAGACCAGCCCTACTACAACGTTGATGGCTTCAACAACTGCTCGATGTGGGCGCCGGTCGACCCAGTCGCTGCCGAATCAAGGCTGGAGTTCGTCGCCGGATCACATCGCGGGGGCTGGCTCATGCCACGTACCTTCATGGACAACCAGGCCAAGTGGTTTCCGGAAGGCTCTTTGCGCGAGCTGCCGGCCATCGAGACCGATCGAGAATCCTTTGACATCGTCGGCTGGTCGATGCAGCCGGGTGACGCGGTGTTCTTCCACATGCTGACGCTCCATCATGCCTACGGCGTACCGGGCACGAACCGCCGTCGCGCGTTCTCCCTGCGATTCCTCGGCGACGACATGGTGCATGCTCCCCGCAACTGGCGCACGTCCCCGCAGTTCGTCGGGCTTGAGGATCAGATCCCAGCGGGCGCGCCCATGGAGCACGCGCTGTTTCCGATGCTCCGTACCGTCAGCTAGTCACCTCGGCGCTACAGCCAGGCGGCAATCGCCAGGGTGAGAAGCGGCGCGACGACAAGCGCGGGCAACAGGTCGGCCACCGGCAGCCGCGACACCTTGAGCAGACGCAGGCCCACGCCCAGCAGGAGCACGCCCCCCGTCGCGGTGATCGATGCGATCGCAGAGGCGGCCAGCACCGACCCGACAAGGGCGCCGAGCACGGTGAACAGCCCCTGGACGATGCCGACGGCCAAGGCAGAGAAAGCCACGCCCCAGCCGAGCGAGGCGGCGAACGCGATGGACGCGAAGCCGTCCAGCACGGACTTCAGGGCCAGTTGATCGATCCCTCGGCCGAGTCCATCGGACAAGGATCCGAGGATGGCGAGTGGGCCGATGCAGAACAGCAGGGACGCATCAACGAATCCTTCGATGAAGCGCGCCCGGGCGGCACTACCTTCGGCCCGCCCAAC
>JALQUH010000162.1 GCA_023263845.1 Candidatus Nanopelagicales bacterium
CCTGAAGCTATCCGAAAGCGTCACGGTAACGGTGCTGCCCGCGGAGAGTGCCTGGTGAACAGAACGCGTTCCAGAGTCATTGCTCAAGACGACGGGGATGGACTCAGCACCGTAGATACCCACATCCAGCATTGCTTGCGAGGATCCCAGAATCGCGCCCACGGCACCGGCCGCCGCGGCGTTGTCCGAGCGGCTGGCCGAACCGCAACGTCGAGTTGCGTCGTTCGAATCCCACTGCAGGAGGACGATATTCCCCGCGACAGCATTAGCGTCAGCACTGCTGAAGGGATCGCACCCATCGGTGTTGTTTTCGCTGCTCGGCTCGCTGTTCCAGTCACCGATCTCCACCGCGCCCGCCGTGACCGGCTTGCTGCCGCTCCATGTGTACGACTGAGAGAACAAGGCGCCGTACTCCGTGCTGGTCTCGGCAACCGTGACCTCGAAACCGTCGATGATCTGGGCATTGTCCTGACTGGCGGCAACGGACAGAACCTTGACGGCGTCGCCAGGCGATCCGGTGATCTCGTAGACATCACCGGAGTTGCCGGCCGAGGCGATGACGGCGGTCCCGACGTCGACGAGGTTGTTGGAGGCCACCGAGTCGGGGTCGTCCGGTGATCCGTAGTCGGCGCCGAGCGACATGTTGACGACGTCGAGGTGATCGCTGAGGTCACCGTCGCCGTTCGGGTCAGCGGCCCACTCCAGGGCCGGGATAACCAGGTTCGTCGAGCCCTCGCAGCCGAAGACCTTCAGTGCGTACAGCGTGGCTGCCGGTGCGACTCCGGGGCCGATCTCCATCGTCGCGAACGGGGTCTGTTCATTCCACGGTCCAAGGTAGGTGGTGCCATCGGCGGCGACGCCGTATCCGGCGGCACTCCCGGCCACGTGGGTGCCGTGACCGCCACAGTCGAGCGGGTTGTTATCCGGGGCCGGGTCGTTGATCCCGTCGTATGCGTTGCCAGCGAAGTCGTAGCCGCCGGCGATCTTCGTCAGATCCGGGTAGGTCGGGTCTCCTCCGGCGTCCTTGTTGGCGAGTGCACTGTTGTATGCCGCTACGGTTCCGGGGCCGCCGAAGTCAGCGTGCGTGTAGTCGATACCGGTGTCGATGATTCCGATGGTGACACCCTCACCGGTGAATCCGGTGTCGACCCAGGTCTGTGGTGCGTCGATCAAAGGAACGGCGGCAAAGTTGTCGCGCTGCTTCGGCACGAGCCGATGGACGGCCTTCACGCCTTGGATAGAGGCGAGTCGCTCGACGTCGGAGGCAGCGGCGCGGACGGCAACACCGGCGTACACGGTGGTCGCGGAGTAGATCTCCGTCGCCGACCCGAGTTGTGCGCGCACGATCGCCTGCGCACGTTCGACGCGGGCGATGGCGGCCCGTGCGCTGCTTCGGGCGTTACGCGGGCTGGGTGCCGAGGAGTAGGCAACCGACGCTGGTGGAACGTCCAGCTCAAGCATCACCGCGACCTCGCCGCTTGATTCAGAGAGGATGGCGCGGGCAGCAGCCTGAATCGCCGCTGTTCGATCCGGGACCCCGGAGGCGTCGGTAGTCGGCGAGGTCATCGCCGACGCGGTCGCTGGCGCCACGGCGAGAAGGACGCCGAGTGTGGCGCCGAGCGGGATGATGCGACGCACCATGGGACACCTCCGTGGGTTTTGCCGGACACAGTACGAGTACGGATGCCCCCGTGCATGACCTATGCCACGATCGTTGTGTGACCGCAGCCGAAGCCGCGCGCGCCGAGCGCCTTGCCCTGTCCGATCTCCTGTTATCCGTAGGCCCTGATGCGCCGACTCTATGTGGGGGGTGGACGACCCGTGACCTCACCGCCCATCTGGTGATCCGGGAAGGGAGACCGGACGCGGCTCTCGGGATTCTCGGCGGCCCGTTGGCCGGGCACACCGACTCCGTGCAGTCCACGACGGCACAGCGCCCCTGGAGTGCGTTGGTGGCGACCGTACGGAGCGGACCGCCTCGGCTATCGGTGTTCTCGCTGCCCGGGATGGACGGGACGGCCAACCTGCTGGAGTTTGCCATTCACCACGAGGATGTGCGGCGCGCCACCGAGGGGTGGGAGCCGCGCGTCCTGCCCGCAGGCGAGCAGGCCGCGATCTGGTCCCGGCTCGGCACCGTGTCGAAGCTGCTGGTACGTCGCAGCCCGGTCGGTGTTGTCCTCCAACGTGCCGACTCTGGGCAGCGCATCGTGGCCAAGAAGGGCGAGCCCTCGGTCACGTTGGTCGGTGATCCACTCGAACTCCTGCTCCGCCTTTACGGCCGTCGTCAGTGCAGGGTTGAGATCGTCGGTGATCCCGAGGCCGTGGCTCGCTTCGAGTCCGCCAAGTTCGGCGTCTAACTCCCTTGCACACGGGTGCGAAGGTGGTGTCCAAGATCTCGCATACGCGCCAGCGCGGCATCACGCGCGTCGTCGGTGCTGTCCCATTGCGCGAGGGCGGCGTAGGCGAGCCAGTGATCCGGCCCCCGAAGAACTCCGACGTCGGCGCGGATCGTCGTATCGGTCCCGGTCTTGTTCCACAGTGTCATCCGGCGGTCGGGTGTGACGTGGGCAAGGGGATCAAGCCCGAACGCCGAACCGACCATCGACAGGTCAACCCCGGTCAGCAGCCAGGAGCGCACCGTCGCGGCAGCCGGTGACGTGGTTCCGGCCAGTTCGATACGGCGTACTGCCTCGGCGAGTTCGTCGGCGCGACCAATAGATGGTGCCGGTGGATGTTCTGCTCTTCGTACGTCGCGAATCCGGTCGATGAGTCGCGATTGCTGACAGCCCAGTGCCTCGGCCGCCGCATCGGTAGCTTCTGGTCCGATCGCGTCAAACAATGCGTTGGCGGCAAGGTTGTCGCTCACGGATGCGACGAGGACCGCGGCATCGCCCAGGCTTAGCTCGTCCACATCGAGGTGCTGCCACAGGCCCGAATCTTGGACAGCCTCCGTTGGCCGCCCGACCCGGTCACTCACCGCGAGTGTCCCGGTGGTTACGGCATCAGCGACGGCGTACAGCAGGAAGAGTTTGCCGAGGCTGGCGGTGGGCTGGACCCTTCCCGCGTCCTCGGCGTGCACGACCTGGCCCGTTTGATCCAGCACGCAGCAACTCCACCGAGGGCCCATAGCGCGAGCGTAGGTCACCCGCAGGCCCAAACCACAGGGGTGCGATGGGGGGAGTGGGAGTAACGTCGCCGCCATGCCGCTTGTTGCCGGAGTTGACTCCTCCACCCAGTCCGTCAAGGTCGTCATCCGTGATGCCGAGTCCGGTGAGTTCGTCCGCGAAGCGCGCGGCACCCATCCGGACGGCACCGAGGTCCACCCCGATCACTGGTGGACTGCACTCCAAGGTGCCCTCGACGGAACCCTCGACGGGGTCGAGGCGCTCGGCGTCGCGGCCCAGCAGCACGGCATGGTGACGCTGGACGAGAGTGATGAGGTCGTACGCCCGGCACTGCTGTGGAATGACACACGTTCGGCGCAGGCCGCCGATGACCTCGTGGCCGAACTCGGAGGTCCGCAGGTCTGGGCTGACGCTGTCGGGAGTGTCCCCGTGGCCTCGTTCACGGTGTCGAAGGTGCGATGGCTAGCACGCCATGAGCCCGACCTGGCGGCACGCGTCAATCGCATCCTGCTGCCCCACGACTGGCTGACCTGGAGGCTCGCGGGCATGCCGGAACGG
>JALQUH010000218.1 GCA_023263845.1 Candidatus Nanopelagicales bacterium
GATGAGGACCTGGCTGATCACGTCGATCTGAATTTCGGCTGCCCCGTGCCCAAGGTCACGCGTAAGGGTGGCGGTAGTGCGCTGCCCTGGAAGCGCGACCTGTTCACCGACATCGTTACGTCGGCTGTATCGGCCGCCGCCGGTCGCGTGCCGGTGACGGTCAAGATGCGCAAAGGTATCGATGACGACCATCTGACCTACCTCGATGCCGGACGCGTTGCCCGCGATGTCGGCGTGGCCTGGGTTGCGTTGCACGGGCGCACGACCCGGCAGATGTACTCCGGCCAGGCTGATTGGTCGGCGATCTCTCGGCTCGTCGAGGAACTCGATGGATTCCCCGTGCTCGGCAATGGCGACATCTTCAGTGCCCAGGATGCGTTGGACATGGTGGCGCAGACCGGTTGCGCCGGCGTCGTCGTCGGGCGCGGGTGTCTGGGCCGTCCGTGGCTCTTCGGGCAGTTGGCCGCGGCGTTCGCGGGGCAGGAGATCCCGGCCGATCCGGAGCTGCCCTACGTGATGGCCACCTTCCGTCGTCATGCCGAACTGCTCATCGACGGATTCGGTGAGTACACCGGGAGCCGGGAGATCCGCAAGCATGTCGCCTGGTACTTCAAGGGGTATGCGGTCAAGCGCCAGGTGCGCCAGGGTCTGGCGAATGTGTCATCG
Source organism: Candidatus Nanopelagicales bacterium (assembly GCA_023263845.1). GTDB lineage: Bacteria > Actinomycetota > Actinomycetes > S36-B12 > S36-B12 > Mxb001. The sequence goes on from JALQUH010000218.1 coordinate 667, forward strand.
CTGGCCGAGGTGGAGGACTGGCTGGGTCAGATCGATCCGGACCAGCCCCCGGATGAGGACGTCATGTCGGCTCCGCGCGGGCGCACGGGCGGCGAACGCGCACCGTCGTTGCCGGATGGCTGGTTGGACAGCCCGTTCCTCGATCAGGAGGCCTCGGCGTGTGTCCGCGAGGCTGAGTTGTCGGTGAGCGGTGGCTAGCCAGGAATTGCGGTGGCGGCGCCCCGAGCCGGGCGATCACGCCCGCATCATGGCCGTGATCGATGACTGGTGGGGTGGCCGCTCAATGCGGGCCATGGTGCCTCGGTTGTTCCTCGACCACTTCCGCGGTACGTCGTACATCGTGGAGGACCCTGCAGGCGACCTGGTGGCATTCCTCGTCGCCTTCGACTCTCCGGAAGACGATGACGTGACGTACGTCCACTTCATCGGTGTCGATCCGGCCCGACGGGGGATTGGACTGGGACGGGAGATCTATGACCGCGTGGCATCGGACGCACGCCACCGTGGTCGCCGGCGACTCGCGGCAGTGACCTCGCCGGTGAACACCGCATCCCAGGCCTTCCACCGTTCAGTCGGATTCGAGGTCGGGGAGGCGATCGAGGACTATGACGGGCCAGGAGAGGCCCGGGTCCCGATGACCTTAAACCTGGACTGACCGCTTGGGTTCCGCCTAGTGGCACATGGACCGAAGTCCCTAGCCAGACGCTGCAAATCCTGGTGACATAGGCAGATGCGCACCTATGTTTATGACTTCGCCCGCGGTAGTCGTAAGCAGTCCGACCTCCTCGGAGGCAAAGGAGCGAACCTGGCGGAGATGACCCGCCTGGGACTTCCCGTGCCGCCCGGCTTCACGATCACCACCGAGGCCTGCCGTGTCTACCTCGAGAAGGGCGAGGAGCCGGCCGAACTCGGCGAGCAGATCACCACCTCGCTGGAGCGGCTCCAGCAGACCATGGGTCGCCGACTCGGCGATCCGGCCGATCCGCTCCTGGTGTCGGTGCGCAGCGGCGCGCGATTCTCCATGCCGGGGATGATGGAGACGGTCCTGAACATTGGACTCAACGATGAAAGCGTCAAGGGTCTCGCACAGATCTCGGGAAACGAGCATTTTGCGTGGGACTCCTATCGGCGGCTGATCCAGATGTTCGGCAAGACGGTGCTCGACATCGAGGGCGCACGATTTGAGCATGCGTTGGAGACTGCCAAGAAGGCGGCCGGCGTGACGACCGACATCGACATTCCGGCATCGGCCTTGAAGAGTCTGGTCGACACCTACAAGGCGATTGTTCGTGAAGAGACGGGGCGCGAGTTCCCGCAGGAGCCGCGCGATCAACTCGACCTCGCCATCCTGGCCGTCTTCCGCTCGTGGAACACCGAACGGGCCCGTTTGTATCGCCGTCGTGAGCGGATCCCCCACGACCTCGGTACGGCGGTCAACGTGCAGGCGATGGCTTTTGGCAATCTCGGGGAGGGCTCCGGGACGGGTGTCGCCTTCACGCGCGACCCCGCCACCGGTGCCCCCGGTGTCTACGGCGACTATCTGCCCGACGCGCAGGGCGAGGATGTGGTCGCCGGCATCCGCAACACGTTCAGTCTTGCCGAACTTGGCGAGCGCGATCCGGAGGCCTATGAGGAACTCCTGGACATCATGCGACGGCTGGAGTTGCACTATCAGGACCTGTGCGACATCGAGTTCACGGTCGAGCGCGGCAAGCTCTGGATGCTGCAGACCCGCGTGGGCAAGCGCACCGCGGCCGCCGCCTTCCGGATTGCCGTCCAACTCGTCGACGAGGGCATCATCGACGTGGACGAGGCCTTGCGGCGTGTGAGCGGTGCGCAACTAGCGCAGCTGATGTTCCCGCGATTCGCTGACGCCAGTGACAATGAGCTGCTCACCCGCGGGATGAGCGCCTCCCCTGGTGCGGCGGTCGGTCAGGTGGTCTTCGACTCCAAGACCGCGGTCGAATGGACCGAGGCCGGACATCACGTCATCCTGGTACGTCGCGAAACCAACCCGGACGATCTCGCGGGCATGGTGGCAGCGACCGGAATCCTCACCAGCCGAGGCGGCAAGACCTCGCACGCCGCTGTGGTCGCCCGCGGCATGGGCAAGACCGCGGTCTGCGGCGCTGAGGAGCTTGATGTCGACACGGTCAACCGCAGGATCACGACACCGTCGGGCAAGGTCATTGCCGAGGGTGACGTCGTCTCCATCGATGGCAGCAGTGGCGCGGTCTACGCCGGCTCGGTACCCGTCGTCGACAGCCCGGTCGTGCGCTACTTCGAGGAGGGCGTCGCCTCGGCGCTGCAAGATGCCGACGACGCCACACGCGACCTCATCAAGGCGGTGGACCGCATCATGCGCCACGCGGATCGGTCCCGTCGGATGCTGGTTCGCGCCAACGCGGACACGGCGCCTGATGCGGCGCGGGCTCGGCGGATGGGAGCGGAGGGCATTGGCCTGCTGCGCACCGAGCACATGTTCCTTGGCGATCGCAAGAAGTACGTCGAGCGCCTCATCCTGGCCAAGGATGATCAGGAGCGGGCGGAAGCGCTGGAGGCTCTGCTGCCGCTGCAGCGAAAGGACTTCATCCGCATCCTCGAAGCGATGGACGGCCTACCGGTCACGATTCGCCTGATCGACCCGCCGCTGCACGAGTTCCTGCCCGATCTCACCGATATAGCGGTGCGCGTTGCGCTGGCGGAGGAGCGCGGGGAGAGTCACGAGTCGGACCTGCGCGTTCTCCAGGCTGTCAACCGACTGCATGAGCAGAACCCGATGCTGGGTTTGCGCGGTGTTCGCCTCGGACTGGTCCTGCCCGGCCTCTTCGCCCTGCAGGTGCGTGCGATCGCCGAGGCTGCCTGCCTGCGCCAGAAGTTGGGTGGCGATCCCAGGGCGGAAATCATGATTCCGTTGGTCGGGTCCATTCAGGAACTGGAGTTGGTGACGGAGGAGGCAACGCGGGTGCTGGCCGAGGTTGCCGACGCCAACGGCTGCACGCTGAAGTTCCCGATCGGCACCATGATCGAATTGCCGCGTGCGGCGCTGACGGCGGGGCAGATTGCCGAGGCAGCACAGTTCTTCTCCTTCGGCACCAACGACCTCACGCAAACGACCTGGGGCTTCAGCCGTGACGACGTCGAAGCGGCGTTTTTCTCCACCTACCTCGAGCGCGGTGTCTTTGGCGTAAGCCCGTTTGAGTCCATCGATCGGGAGGGTGTGGGCGCACTCGTCCGCATGGCCGTGGAGAAGGGTCGGCAGGTGCGACCCAAGCTCAAATGCGGCGTGTGTGGCGAACACGGCGGCGATCCGGATTCGGTGCACTTCTTCAATGAGGTCGGCCTTGACTATGTCTCGTGTTCACCCTTCCGCGTGCCGATCGCCCGGCTCGAGGCCGGGCGGGCGGCACTGGGGGGCCGTGGCTCAGACTCCCGCTGAATGGAGTGGATGCGTCCTCTAGGGTCGGGTCGTGAGCATTCCTGCGGGCTATACCCCCGCTGACGCGCAGCGGTTGGTCGAGGACGGCAGCAGTCGCCGCTCCCCGTTCGCCCGGGATCGTGCTCGGGTGTTGCACTCGGCCGGCCTACGTCGGCTGGCGGCCAAAACGCAGGTTCTCGTGGCCGGCGCCGCCGACTTCCCCCGCACCCGACTGACCCACACGCTCGAGGTGGCCCAGATCGCTCGGGAGATGGGCGCCTCCCTCGGGTGCGATCCGGACCTGGTCGACGTGGCTGGGCTCGCTCACGACCTTGGCCATCCACCCTTCGGGCACAACGGTGAGGGCGAACTCGATCGACTTGCCGACCGGATCGGCGGATTCGAAGGCAACGCCCAGACTCTGCGGGTGATGACACGTCTGGAGGCCAAGGTCCTCGATCCCGCCACCGGACGCAGTGTGGGCCTGGACCTCACCCGAGCCTCGCTCGATGCCTCATGCAAGTACCCCTGGCCCAGGCGTTCCGACGCCGGCCCGCACCCGTCGACCGACGAGGTACCCGCGAAGGATGACAAGCGTCGCAAGTTTGGCTATTACGCCGACGACGCCGAAATCTTCCACTGGTTTCGCGAGGGTGCCCCGGAAGGCCGGACATGCCTGGAGGAACAGGTGATGGATTGGGCCGATGACGTGGCCTATTCCGTGCACGACCTGGAGGATGCGCTGCACGGCGGCCTGATCACGTTGGACATGTTCACGTCCCACACCGAACGCGAAAACATTATGGATGTCGCCCACCGCGTCTATCTGCCGTCCGTCGATCCGGCGGCTATCGCCGCTGGCCTAGATCGCCTTCTCGCGCTGGATTATTGGCCGGCTTCGTACGACGGGTCTCATGGTGACCTCGCGCGCCTTAAGGTCGCGACGTCGCAGTTGATCGCGCGGTTCTGCGTCGAGGCCGAGTATGAAACGAGGACGTCGTACGGGGACGGTCGACTGACGCGCTACGCCGCCGATCTTGTGGTCCCCGAGGAGGTCCGGGCGGAGGTAGCCGCCCTGAAGGCGATGACTGCGATCTACGTCATGAATCGGCAGGGCGCCGACGCCGAGTACGCCGCCCAGCGCGACCTTCTGGCCGAGTTGGTTGCCACGCTGGTCCTGAGGGACGGCCGCGACCTTGAACCGTGGCTGGAGCCGGACTTCCAGGCGGCTCGGACGGACGCCGAGCGACTTCGGGTCATCATCGACCAGGTGGCCAGCCTGACCGACGTCAGCGTCGTTGAGTGGCACGGTCGTCTCTGCCGCTAGGCCGGGGGTCGGGCGGGCCGCCTAGGATCGGGCCATGGCGGGCCGGATCAAGGACGAGGACGTTGCCGCCGTGCGCGACAAGGCCCGCATCGATGAGGTCGCCCGCGACTACGTCGCCCTCAAGCCCGCCGGCGGCGGATCCTTCAAGGGTCTGTGCCCGTTCCATGATGAGCGGTCCCCCTCCTTCCATGTCACGCCGAGCAAGGGCATGTACTACTGCTTCGGTTGCCAAGAGGGCGGCGACGTCATCAGTTTTGTCCAAAAGCTCGACCACCTCACCTTCGCGGAAGCCGTCGAGAAGTTGGCAGGTCGCACCGGCATCACCCTGCGCTATGAGGAGGGCGGTGCCGGTGTCAACCGACATCAGGGCCAGCGCACTCGACTGGTCGAGGCCAACAAGGCGGCCGCGGAGTTCTTCCGCCAGCGTCTTGCTGCCCCAGACGCGGCACCGGCACGGGCTTTCTTGACCGAACGTGGCTTCGATGCGGATGTCGCTGCCGACTTTGATCTTGGCTTCGCCCCCAAGTCCTGGGACGCCCTCACAACCCATCTGCGCCAACGCGGATTCACCGACAGCGAACTGCAGACGGCCGGCCTGGTCTCCCAGGGCAATCGCGGACCCTACGACCGCTTCCGCGGGCGCCTCATCTGGCCGATCCGCGATCTGGCCGGCGACATCGTCGGCTTCGGAGCGCGGCGCCTCCTGGACGACGATGAGGGACCGAAGTACCTCAACACCCCTGAGACGCCGTTGTACAAGAAGAGCCAGGTTCTCTTTGGCATTGATCGAGCACGCAAGGAGATCTCCAAGCAGCAGCGCGTTGTCGTTGTCGAGGGCTACACCGACGTCATGGCCTGCCAGCTCGCTGGTGTTCCCGTCGCTGTCGCCACCTGTGGTACGGCGTTCGGTGCCGACCACATCAAGGTGCTGCGCCGACTCCTGATGGACGACGAACGCATGCGCGGAGAGGTCATCTTCACCTTCGACGGCGACGAAGCTGGGCGCCGCGCGGCGCTTAAGGCCTTTGATGACGATCAGCGGTTCGTCGCGCAGACCTTCGTCGCCGTCGAGCCGCACGGGCTGGACCCTTGCGACCTTCGTCAGCAACATGGTGACGCCGCGGTCGCCTCCCTGGTGCAGCATCGGGTCCCACTCTTCGAGTTCGCGATTCGCTCGACGTTGGCACGCTACGACCTCGATTCTGCCGAGGGCCGGGTGGGCGCGTTGCGTGAGGCTGCCCCCATCGTCTCCCGGATCAAGGATCCGGCTCTGCGCCCGGAATACGAGCGCCGGCTTGCCGGTTGGCTCGGCCTCGACATCGGCACTGTGTCTCAGGCCGTGACCAGCGGTCGACGTGCGGAGGCTCCGAGCGCACCGCCTCGTCGTGCGGACCCCCGGGATCCGGTGTTCGCGATCGAACGTGAGTCGCTGAAGTGTGCTCTGCAGGAGCCTGCTCTCGTCAGCGCCTGGTACGCCGCGGTCGAGCCCCAGGCCTACTCCGATGACGCCTTGCGCGCCGTGCATGAGGCGATCGCCGCGGCTGGTGGGCCGCGTCCAGACAGTGGCGGACTGAGCTGGATCGATGCTGTCCTTGAGCAGTGCCGCGACGACGGCGTGCGCAGCATGGTGCGTGGGCTCGCGGTCGAGCCCCTGCCTGTGGCAAACCAGGTGGATGCCCGCTACACCACGTCAGTGATTGCGCGGCTGCTGGAGATGGACGCCGGTCGACGCATTTCGGAGCTGCGCGGTCGCTTGCAGCGTCTGGATGAGGGCACGCCCGAGCAGGTGACGGCGTTTGCCGACCTTATGGCCCTAGAGGCGTACCGTCGCGACCTGCGAGAACAGCGGGAGTCCTGATGTTCTCCCGCACGCCGACCGAGGTGCGCACCATCGTTGGCAGCGGTGAGCGGGTTCTGTCCTGGGCCCGGACCGACCCGATTGGTTTCGCGGTGGCCAGCGACGCTGCCCTCTACCTGCCGGTGCCGCAGCGGCTCCGCCTTCCTTGGGAGCGCATTGCCAAGGCCACCTGGACCGAGGAGGGCTCCCTGCTTGTGGAGGGGCGTTCGGAAGCCAGCGACAAGGACCGGACCTGGATGGTGCGGATTGATGAGCCGCGCACGCTGCCGACGGTCATCTACGAGCGCGTGACATCAAGCGTTGTCGTGAGTGAGCGCGTCGCCCTCGAAGGTGAGTTGGGTGCCCGGATTGTTGCACGGCGAGTGGGCGACGGTCTGGCCTGGACGGTCACCTTCGATCCTGGGATCGACCCCCGCGATCCGGACATGCAGAGCCGGGCGCGCGAGGCCATGGCTGAGCTGAGGGCGACCCTCGGAGTCTGATCGGGGCGTTGCTATCCTTTCTCGTCCGATCCCGCATAGCTCAATCGGCAGAGCATCTGACTGTTAATCAGAGGGTTCCTGGTTCGAGTCCAGGTGCGGGAGCAACGCTGCTCATGCGGATGCAGGGCCAGCCAGAGACGTAATGAAGGAGGGACCAGGCCAACTAGCCTGGTCCCTCCTTCATGTCTGTGAGGCTGTCGATCAGCCGTACGGCCGACCCGCCCAAGAGAAGTTTTGGACGTTCCAGGAGTTCCACACGTCGGTGACGCGCACCCCAACTTCGGGGCTGGAGGCCTCGACGATCATGCCACCGCCGATGTACATCGAGGCGTGGTGCGAGCCGTTCTTGAAGAAGAAGAGCAGGTCGCCCGGCTGCAACTCATCGGGCGAGATGCGGCGTACCTCCTGGGCCTGCGCGTAGGAGTACGGCGTGAGTTGTACGCCGACCTGCGCCCATGCCCACGAGGTGAGCTTGGTGCAGTCCCATGAGTTCGGTGGCGAGGCGGCGAAACTGTAGGGCTTGCCGACCTGGGCCAGGGCGTACTCGACGACGATCGCGGCGCGGTCGGAACTGACTCCGCTGCCCCCGGAGTAGCCCCCGCCGCCGCTGTCGTTGTTGTAGGCGCCGCCGTCGCTGGGGCCACCATTGGCGGAGTTTCCGAGGGTGCCACCGCCACCGGATGAGGAACCGGCGGCCAGGGCTGCGGCTGCGGCTTCGGCAGCGGCACGGGCCTCTGCGGCCATGCGGGCGCGCTCGGCCTCGATCTGCTTGCGCAGTTCGTCCTCGAGCCCGGCGAGGTAGTCGTCGGCGGCCGAGACGGCGTTGTCGAATTCGACTGATCGGGCCTCGAGATCAGCGAGGGCGGCCTGCTCGGACTGCTCCTGCTGCTGAAGCTCGGCGGTCGCCTGGGCCAGCTTGAGGCGAGCGACCTGTGTCTTGCGTAGTGCGGCGCTCTGCCCCGAGGCGACGATGTCGAGGACGACGGCCTGGTCCAGGAACTGCTGCGCATCGTCGACGAGGAGGAGTTGGAGCGAGGAGTCGAGGCCTCCGGAGCGGTACGCCGTAGCGGCGTAGCGGCCGATGGTGTCCTGGGTCTCGGCCAGGAGGTCCTTGGCCTTTTGCACCTTGCCCTTGGTCTTGTCGCGCTTGGCCTGGAGCTGCTCCAATGCGTACTGGGCATCCTCAACCCGGCCGTGAGCCGCAGCGGCCTGCATCTGCAGGTCCTCAAGGTAGGCCTTGGCGTCGGCGACATCCTGACGCAGGTCGGCACTCGAAGGAGTCGACATGAGGAGTCCGGCGGCGATGAGCGCCGTGCTGGCTGCGGCGGTCGTGATGACCCGACGTAGTCGGCGTTGTTGCGGCACGCGCGTCCTCATCCCTCTCGGCCTACCGGGTGAGCTCGTGGGCTGGCGCGGGTGCGCCGTTCCGTCGGCGGCATTGCGCCGGCGAAGCCCGTCGTACTGAGCGTCCCGGTTCCGACTCTCGCGAGGCGGATTCGGCTTGGTGCTGGTTCTCGTTGTGTCGCAGCAATGTCGCGAACGTGTCGCGCCATGGCCAGGTCCGATGGTAACAGTCCGGTCACGGTCGTCAAATTGGAGCCCCTCCGCCGGTGGACAATGGACTAGAAATCGGACAAATGGGCCAGTGGATGGGTTGGCGGAGGCCCTGGGCGTGCGTCCGCCCGGGCGACGGCACAATGGTCGCCGTCGGGGCGGTAGCTCAGCTGGTCAGAGCAGCGGACTCATAATCCGTCAGGTCGTGGGTTCGAGCCCCACCCGCCCCACCGATTTCCTCGTGGATTCCCTCAATCACTCGATGCCCGGCCACTCGAATCGCCACAACTGGTCCGGACTCCATGAACGTCACGAGGGGGTCGTAAAAGGGCTTGCCTTCGTGCTCGGCATAGTGTGCTCGAAGCACATCTCGATCGGGTTGCACCATGCGAATGTCCACCAGCTGATATCCCTTGGACTCGATACGGGAGAGAATCTCCCCGGTCAGATTCCTCGCAACACCAT
>JALQUH010000222.1 GCA_023263845.1 Candidatus Nanopelagicales bacterium
GATGAGGACCGCGGTCTGCACGGTCATGTGGAGCGATCCGGTGATGCGCGCGCCCTTGAGCGGCTGGGTGGGACCGAACTCCTCGCGCATGGCCATGAGGCCGGGCATCTCGTGCTCGGCCAGGCGGATCTCGTCGCGGCCAAGGCGGGCGAGTGAGAGGTCGGCAACCTTGAAATCGGGAGTGGTCATACGAAGTGCACCTCGTGAAAACGATGGGGGATTCCCAGATGGTGGGCCGGTAGGCGGCACGAGGCTTCGATGGCCCGCCGGACGTGATCACAGCCTACCCCGTGACCGCCTATCGCGCGAAGCGGGAATGGCGTCTCATCGTGCACGATCCCCAGAGGCCGGGGCGCGGGCTTCTCCCCAGCCGCCCCGGGCCCCGTTCCGTGCCGTGCTCGCCGGACGTGAACTCGGCACATGCGTAGGTGTCGATCCATCCCCTCGATGGTCAACATGTCGGCGTCCGACTCTGCGGTGTTCAACCGGGCTATCGGCATGGGCATCTCCGCCCTGGGGCTTGCCGCGCCATGGTCCTGTGCCGGGTGCGGTGTCGCAGAGCATTCCCGGTGCCCGACGTGTGCCGATGAACTGGCCGGTCCGGTCGTTTCCCGTCAGCCCAATCCGTCACCGGCCGGTCTCCCGCCGGTGTTCCAGTGCGCGCTGTACGCCGGATCGGTACGCCAAGGCATCATCGCCTGGAAGGACCGGGGCCGTCGCGACATGGCCGCTCCGCTGTCAGCCGCGCTGGCTCGAGTGCTCGCGGAGGTTGTTCCGCACGAACAAGAGGTGATCGTCGTACCGATTCCGTCGAATCCTGCGGCGACCCGTCAGCGCGGTGAGGACGTCCTGCTGCGCGTCGTCCGCAGGGCCGTCCGAGAACTGCCAATGTCGCTGCCCGTGACCTCCGCCCTAGTGCACCGGCGCTCCGTGCACGATCAATCCAGCCTTGGCGCGACGGAACGCCGCACCAATCTCGACAACGCTCTGCGCTGTGTCGCAGTCCCTCCGGGCGCGACGGTCATTGTTGTTGATGATGTGATCACGACGGGCGCGACGCTGGCGGAGGCGACGCGCGCCCTGAGCGCGGCCGGTGCGCAGGTGCTAGCGGCCGCCATGATCGCGGGCACCGAGCGCCGACGCCGACCGAAAAGCCCGGTCGATTGCAGTGGTTCGGCCCACGGGTCCTCGCTTGGGTGAGACGGTGGAGGGGTGCGGGCGAGCGTGCTGGTCTTCGATTCCTCGCCGGCCTTCCGTCGGGGCGTACAGGTCGTCCTGGCTGAGGCGGGTGTGAGTGCTGTGGCGGTGCCCGATGAGCAGCATCTGTCGCGCTTCCCCGACACCGAACGCATGGTGTGCGTCTGGGGCCTGGCCGGTGACGCGAACGACCTTGCGCTGCTCGGCAAGTGGGTGGCGCAACGGCCAGGATGGTCGTTCCTCGCGGTGGCCGGTCCGGGCTCAGCGGTGGATGTCATGGCAGTGCTCGCCGCCGGTGCCAATGGCGTCATCGACCGAGATGTGGAGGAGGTTGCTCTCGTGGAGGCTGTACGCACGGTGCGCGCGGGCAACCCGGTTCTGCTGGCGGACCCGCGCGGTGGGCTGTGGCGAGCCATGGCGAGCAGTGCTCGCTCACCGGTGCCCGAACTCACTCGTCGGGAGGTACAGGTCCTGCAGGCCCTTGCCCGGGGGCTGACCAATCGCGCTATCGCCGACGAATTGGTGATCAGCGAAAACACCGTGAAGAACCATGTTCGGCGACTGTTCGAGAAGCTTGGAGTGCGCTCGAGGACCGAGGCGGTCATCCGGGGTGCCCGTGAGGGAATCGTCTCGGTGGGTGACCAAGAGCCACCACCCGGAGCCGCCCCGTAGGATGACCCGGTGGGAATTCTGGACAAGATCCTCCGCGCCGGTGAGGGCAAGACCCTCCGCACCCTCGAGGGAATCGCTCGGCAGGTGAATGCGATCGAGGATGACTTTGTCGCCATGAGCGACGAAGAGCTCCGCGCTCTCACCGGTGAGTACCGCCAGCGCCTCGAGCAGGGCGAGTCGCTCGATGAGTTGCTCCCCGAGGCGTTCGCCACAGTGCGCGAGGCCGCGCGCCGCACGCTTGGTCAGCGCCACTACGACGTTCAGATTATGGGCGGTGCCGCGCTCCATCTCGGCAACATTGCCGAGATGCGCACGGGCGAGGGCAAAACCCTGGTCGCGACGCTTCCGTCGTACCTCAACGCTTTGTCTGGCAAGGGCGTGCACGTCGTCACGGTCAACGACTACCTCGCCGAGCGCGACTCGGAATGGATGGGTCGCATTCATCGATTCCTCGGCCTCGAGGTCGGGGTGATCCTCGCACACATGACGCCGGCCGAACGTCGCGTCGCCTACGCGGCCGACATTACGTACGGCACCAACAACGAGTTCGGCTTTGACTACCTCCGTGACAACATGGCGTGGTCCCAGGAGGAGATGGTCCAGCGTGGTCACAACTTCGCGGTCGTCGACGAGGTGGACTCCATTCTCATTGACGAAGCCCGCACGCCGCTCATCATCAGCGGCCCTGCAGACCAGCCAACCAAGTGGTACTCCGAGTTCGCCCGCATCGCTCGTCTGCTCAAGAAGGACGAGGACTACGAGGTCGACGAGAAGAAGAAGACCATCGGTGTCCTCGAGGACGCGATCGACAAGGTCGAGGATCAGCTCGGCATCGACAACCTCTACGACACCGTGAACACCCCGCTCGTGGGATTCCTCAACAACGCGATCCGGGCGAAGGAACTTTTCAAGAAGGATCGCGACTACGTGATCCTCGACGGCGGCGTGGTGATCGTCGATGAGCACACCGGCCGCATCCTCAAGG
>JALQUH010000238.1 GCA_023263845.1 Candidatus Nanopelagicales bacterium
GGTGCACTACAACCTGCTCGCTGGCAGTGGTGACGATGCGACGTCAGTTGAACTCAACACCGTCGGAGCCGAGGAGGATCTTCGTCGCCTGGAGACGATGCTTCTCCCTGCGCCGGTGGAGTTGCCATGTCGACCCGAGGAGTCCGGCCCTCTGTGCGATCGGGATGCTGCGGTGGCCGACACTATTGAGCGATTCGGCGGCGAAGCGATGCGCACCATCTGGGGTCTTCAGTTCATGTGCGGCGGGGACCTCACCGATCCCCAGGCTGGAGCCACCACCTCGTGCACCCACAGGGTGCGAGCGCCCATGACCATCTACGCCGCGGCCGGGCACATGCATCTGCTGGGCCGCAGCATCTCCATCGTGGCCAACGAGGGTACGCGGGGTGAGGAGCTGCTGCTCGATATCGAGTCCTGGGACTTTGACAACCAGGGCGCTCGACCCCTCACACCGTCGGTTGATCTGGACATGGGCGACACCCTCACCGTTCGATGCACGCATGACACGGGGCTACGTGACCTCCTCCCGGCGCTTGCCGACACCGAGCCCCGCTACATCACCTGGGGTGATGGCACTACCGATGAGATGTGCCTGGGCATTCTCACCGTGAGCGCCCTCGAGACGGACGACCCTGTCGAATGAAGCAGGTGTGGCGGGTCACCCGGATCACCCTCGGAGTGATGCTTCTCATCCTGGGCACCGTGTCCATCACAGCCAGCATCGCTGCGGCGGGTGCCGTTGGCGGGGTGGACGCCACAGTGGGGCGTTCCGGGATCGTCGCCCAACCCTTTGGGTCGGTTTCCTCTGAGCCGAACCAGATCGCCGTGATCACGGACAGCGTTTCGGCGACGTGGGAGTTGCCCCAAGAGCCCGACTGGATCGCCACGACACTCCTTCTTCTCGGCACCGATGCGGAAACGGCGGTCGAGGACGTGGGTGACTTCGTGTTCATCGTGACACCCGATCAGGCGGACGAGATCTTCGTCGGGCTAGCTCCGGTGGGCGCTGTTGACGCCTATCTCGACGGCACGCCTTACGCCGTGGCGGTGGCCGATGGCGAACAGTGGCCGACCATCTCCGTACCCGGGGAGGGGGTGCCGGGCACCCGGCCCGAAGGGGCCGGGATCTGGTCGATCTCGGCCGTCGGTGCCCCTGCCGAGCTTCCGCTTGAGGCGCTGAATGGGTCAACGCTCGTGCTGATGAACGCCGATGGTTCCCCCGGCGTGGCGGCGTCCATGCGCATGGAGTATCGCGTTCCCGATGCGACACGCGCGATGGAAGGAAGTGCCGTGTCGGCCGCTGCGGGGGCGATCGGAGGATTCGCCATGATCCTGCTCGGCGCGTTCATGGTCGTCGGCCGCCGTCGCCGCGGCCGCCACGCGTAAGATTCGGGCTCACATGAGTGGCGACGAGGACGAGAGGCGTGTGTGGACCGTCCCTAACGCCCTGAGCCTCCTGCGCCTGCTGCTCATTCCGGTCTTCCTCTGGCTGGTACTCGGGCCCCAGGCCGATATGTGGGCTGTCGCGGTCCTCGCCGTGTCGGGAGTCACGGACTGGGCCGACGGTGTGATCGCAAGGCGCTTTGACCAGAGCAGCGCCCTCGGACGGCTTCTTGACCCGCTCGTGGACCGGCTCACCATCGCGGCCACCCTCGTCGGTCTGGCGCTGCGCTCCCTCATCCCGTGGTGGCTGGTGGCACTACTGGTCGCGCGTGAACTCCTCCTCCTGGCTCTGGTGCCGGCGCTGCGACGTCGCGGCATCGTGGCGCTGCCGGTGCACTACCTCGGCAAAGCGGCGACCTTCGCCCTGTACTGGGGCTTCCCCTTCATCCTCGCGGGCGCCGGCGCAGCGCAATGGCAGCAGGTGCTCAGTGCTCTGGGATGGGCTTTCGTCATTTGGGGCACTGCGCTGTACTGGTATGCGGCACTGCTGTACGTGGACCAAGCCCGGCGTATCGCGCGAGGTGCCTCAGCGAGGGGGTGAACATGCGGGCGGTAGTCATGGCGGGAGGGCTCGGCACCCGCCTACGACCTCTCACGACTGGCGTGCCCAAACCACTTCTCCCGGTCGTCGGTCGACCCATGGTCGAGCACATGCTCATATTGGCTCGCGAACACGGGGTTACCGAGGCCGTTGTCACTGTGCAGCACCTGGCACCGATGATGCGTCGTCGGCTCGGCGGAGGGGCCGACCTCGGCATGTCGATCACCTATGGCACCGAACCCCGACCGCTCGGCACTGCGGGTGGAGTTCGATTGGCCGTCGCGGGCGCCGGCGATCGTGCGGTGCTGGTGCTCTCAGGTGACGCCGTCACCGACGTCAATCTCACTGGCATCATGCGTCGCCATGAGGAGTCGGGTGCACTACTGACGATGGCTCTCACGCGCCGGGACGACCCGCGGGAATTCGGGCTGGTCGCCCTTGACGACGATGGCTGGGTGCGCCGATTCCACGAGAAGCCCGAATGGGGTGAGGTCTTCGGCGACACCGTGAGTACGGGGATCTACGTGGTTTCAGCTGAGGTCCTCGCACGCATCCCGCCCGATATGCCGTGGGATTGGTCGACGCAGGTCATCCCGGAATTGTTGAGAAGCGGCGCGCCGGTGGCCGGCGTCGTGGTGGACGGATACTGGGAGGATGTTGGAGACCTCACGGCCTATCGGCAGGTGCAGGTAGACGCGCTCGACCGTCGTGTTCGGCTCGCAATCCCCGGCAGTGATCGTGGCGATGGCGTGTGGATCGGTGAGGGTGTCGAAATCGCCCCCGGCGCCGAGGTGATCGGACCGTCCTTTATCGGTTCACGGAGTGTCATCGACGACGGCGCTCAGTTGTTGTCGTACTCAGTCCTTGGCGCGCACTCGCTCGTCCGTCGAGGCGCACGTATCGACCGCAGCACCGTCCACGACAACGTCTACCTGGGCGCCGAGGTAGATCTCATGGGGGCAATCGTCGGTCGCGCCTGCGAAATCGGAGCCGGCACACGAATCAGCGAAGGAGCAGTCGTCGCCGACGGTTGCATTCTCGAGCGTGAGGTCGATGTCAGCCCGGGAAGCCTCATCTACCCCGGCAAGTCCGTCGAATCCGGAACGTTGGTCACGGGGTCGGTGGTCTGGGACTCCAAGGGTCATCGCAGCGTTATCGACGGTCTGGGAATGCGCGGTGAAATGGGCGTCGAAGTCACGCCCGACACGGTGGTGCGACTGGCGAGCACCCTAGGCACGTTGCTTAGTCGCGGCGCCACGGTTGCCCTCGGCCGTGACCATTCCGGCTCTGCCGGGGCCTATCACGCCATTCTCGTCGGGGCCCTACGCGCGGCCGGTCTGACCGTGCACCTCTTGCGCACCGTTCCCATGCCGGTTCTGCGCGATCACGTAAGGCATCATGCCGATGCCGGGGTCTATCTGCGTGTGGCGCCGAGCGATCCGGACTCACTCGACATGGTCATCGTGCGATCGGACGGGCGCAATATCGGCGACAAGGCCCGAGAGCTCAATCGGATCTATTCCCGGCGAGAGTTTCGACGCGCCATCCCTGGAGCTATCGGTCCCGTGGTTGCACAACCGCTTGCGGCGCAGGAATACGCCAATCGAATACACGAGCATGTGCCGACACGGCCAAACAACAGTGTGCGCATCGTGGTGGATGCGATGGGTGGGGCAGCTGCAACTACTCTGCCGACCCTTCTCGAAGGGCGGTCAGCTGAACTCGTGATGCTGGGTACCCAGCCTGATCTCACAACAGCCATGTGGAGCGATTCCGAGCGGCGGCAACGCGTTGGCGAATTAGCCAACATCGTGGTCTCGACGGGAGCAGCTCTCGGGGTCGCTATCGACGCCACCGGTGAGCGGTTATGGCTGGTTGACGAGCGCGGGAACGTGCTCAGTGACGATCGAGCCTTGCTTGTCGTACTCGACCTAGTGGTGTCGGAGTCCCATGGCGCTGTTGCGGTCGTGCCCTCAACTGCCTCGCGCATCGCCGAGCAGGTGGCTGACTTCCATCACGCCCATGTGCGCCGCGTCCCGCGGGCCGCCACCTTCGACGATGGGTCGGATGCGTTGCTCGTGTGCGACGGTGATGGCGGTTTCGCCGTTCCTGGGGCGGGCGGGCAGCGGGATGCTCTGGCGACCACGTACGCGTTGCTCGGTTGGGTTGCCCGAACTCAGTTGGCCCTCAGTGAGATCGATGCTCGAATCCCGCGGACGCACGGGGTGCGTGAGCAAGTGGACACACCTTGGCGGCTTAAGGCGGTTGTCCTTCGCGAGGTCGCGATGCGCGCTGGGGACCGGGCAGTCGACTCAACCGATGGGATTCGCATCAGTGAACCGGACGGCGCTTGGTGCCTTGTTCTTCCCGACCCGAGTGAGTCGCGCACCTCGCTCTGGGTGGAGGCGGATACGGCCGCGCGCGCCCGTGAACTGGCCGATTCGTGGTGTGCGGAGATCGGCGCCATCGTTGACCAGAGCCCGACCGCGCGCGGCTAGGTGGGTAGGTACCAGCGGACATAGTCGGGTGTGCCTTGCCGCGAAGATGTGGGGGCGATAAGTTCACGGTGTCATCACCCGATTTTTTGTGAGGCCCCGAGGAGGCCCTGTGATTCCGCCGGATCTTCGATACACCAGCGAGCATGAATGGCTTCGCGAGACCGACGCGGGCACCGTTGTTTTCGGTATCACTCACTACGCCCAGGATGCACTCGGTGACATCGTCTACGTCGATCTGCCGGATGTTGGTTCGCAGATCACGGCCGGTGGCACGTGCGGGGAGGTCGAGTCGACGAAGAGCGTCAGTGAGATCTATGCTCCCGTGTCCGGTGAAGTCGTAGCCGTTAATGCCCCTCTTGGGGACAGCCCCGATCTGGTCAATTCCGATCCGTACGGCGATGGCTGGATGATCGAGGTCCGACCCACGGAGCGACCCGGAACGCTTGACGCCGCGAGTTATGCCGCGCTGATCGGACAGGGTTAGCGAGTGAACCAGTGCGGTCACGCCGTCGATTCTGGGGATCGGTTCTGCCGCGTCTGCGGCGCGCCCGTCGTTGCGCCGGAAGAGACATTCGTCGTGGATCCGGGTCCCGCCTCCACGGGCAGCCTGCCCGCTGTCGGCCTCGGCACGATCAGCGGTGTCGACGAGGGTGCCGGCGTCTTGGTCGTCCGACGCGGTGCGGGGGAGGGGACCTCGTATCTGCTCAGCGGCGATCTGGTCACCGCCGGTCGTGAACCGGCTTCGGATCTCTTCCTCGATGACGTCACGGTCAGCCGACGACACGCTGAGTTCCGTCGAATAGCCGGTGGATGGCTTCTCGCGGATATTGGCAGCTTGAACGGGACCTACGTCAATCGACATCGCGTCGAAGAGCACGCCCTAGAACCCGGAGATGAACTCCAGATCGGCAAGTACCGGTTCGTCTACCTTGTCGGGGGGGCCGCAGGGACCGTCGGGTGAACATGCGGCCGATTGGCGCCGTTGTCACCGAGCTCAGCGGTGAGTTCCCGGACATATCGGTATCCAAGATCCGATACCTGGAACAACGCGGCCTCGTGCGAGCTCAGCGGACCGCGGGTGGACAACGTCGCTATAGCCCCGAGGACGTCGCGCTTATTCGGCGCATCCTGCGGATGCAGCGGGACGACTATCTACCCTTGGAAGTCATCGCTGAGGACCTCCAGCAACGCCCGGTGGCGGACGAACCAACAGGGGCCTCAATTGCACCGTCGCGGTTGCGTCGCGCGCGCGAGCGCGAGATGACCGCGGATGAATTCTGCGAACGCGCAGGTATCGACGCGGTACTCCTCGACGGTCTGCGGGGCCATGGACTTGTGGACCGTCTCACTGAGGACGGGGTGGCGATCGCTCGGGCCGCGGCCGCCCTGGCGCCGTACGGGGTCGAACCTCGGCATCTGCGTCCGTTCCGGAGCTCCGCCGATCGCGATGTGGCCCTTGTCGAGCAGGCTCTCGCCCCTCGACGTTCAGGGACCGCAAGCAGGGACATCGCCGTGCGACGTGACGAGATCGCCACACTTCTGGCGCTGCTTCTCGATCTGCACGTGGCACTCGTCCGGGCCCGGTCGACTACCCTCGAGACATGAAGCCCGTCGAGGTAGTCGGTGTCCGCGTCGAGATGCCGTCGAATCAGCCCATTGTCCTGGTTCGCGAGGTGGACGGGGACCGCTATGTGCCCATCTGGATCGGGGCGGTGGAGGCAACAGCGATCGCCTATGCCCAGCAGGGCGTCACCCCGCCGCGTCCTTTGACCCACGACCTACTCAAGGACGTGCTCACGGCTGTCTCGGCCACGCTGGTTCAGGTGGAGATCACCCGACTCGACGCGGGGGTGTTCTATGCCGACCTCGTCCTCGGCGATGGAACGCGGGTTGGCGCGCGCCCCAGTGACGCGATCGCGCTCGCCCTACGAACCGGGAGCCCGGTCCTTGTGGCCGACGAGGTGCTCGAGGAGGCTGGCGTCGCCATTCCCGATGAGGAGGAGGACGAGGTCGAGAAGTTTCGCGAGTTCCTCGATCAGATCTCCCCGGAGGATTTCGGGGCCGACTCCTGACCCGTTACGGCGGGTCGCGTTGACCCTCGCGGTTTGGGCCCCTAACGTAAATCCTCCGCGGTAGACGCGGGAGCAGCCGCCAGCCGGGCGGCGGAAGGGCGGTACACGTGAGCGCTCGTCTGCCCGACGCGGTGACCGATGCCCAATTGCCCCCCATGGTGGATCAGCCGGGTCTGTTCGACGACAGCGTGCTCCGATCAGACGCGGTGGGGCTCGGCTATCGCGGTCCCGTTGCCTGCTCAGCCGCTGGCATCACCTACCGCCAGCTTGACTACTGGGCGCGTACCGGTCTGGTGGAGCCGACGATTCGCGCCGCCCAAGGCTCGGGCTCGCAGCGTCTGTATTCCTTCCGGGACATCTTGATCTTGAGGGTCGTCAAACGACTGATCGACACCGGCGTCTCGCTGGGCAACATCAGGTCAGCGGTACAGCACCTGGAGAGCCGCGGTGGAGAGGACCTTGCGCGAATCACGCTCATGAGCGATGGTGCCTCCATCTACGAATGCCGCAGCGAAGACGAAGTGATTGATCTCGTGCGCGGCGGGCAGGGCGTCTTTGGCATCGCCGTCGGTCGGGTGTGGCAAGAGGTCGAGGGGCAGCTGGCCCAATTGCCCGGCGAGCGTCCCGAGGACCTTGAAGCCAACGTGGCGGTCTCGGATTCCCATGATGAACTTTCGGCGCGCCGTGCGGCCCGTCACGCGGCCGGCTGACGGATGCGCTAGCCTGACCAAGCTGTTCGACCACACACGGGAGAGCCCCGGCTTGCCGGGCGCCGAAGGAGCAACCGCCCCGGAAACTCTCAGGCACAAGGACCGTGTGCGGGAGGCGACTCTGGAGAGAGGGTGGCTCGCCACCCCACCGAAGGTGTAAGGCGCGGACATTGGCCGTGTCGAAACTCTCAGGTTGCGGTAATCCGCAAGACCAGAGGGGGTCGGGTGCGCGCCGCGCACACGCGATCCGTTTCGTGCGCGAAGGACAGCGATGACGACGTTCGCCGATCGACATATTGGCCCCCGCGCGGGCGACATCCACCGAATGCTCTCGGCTCTCAACTTCAGGGACATGGACTCTTTCCTTGCCGACGTGGTCCCTGAGCACATTCGATGGACTGACAGGCTCTCGTTGCCGCCGGCGGTGGTCGAGGAGGAGGCCCTGGCGTCCCTTAGGGCCTTGGCAGAACAGAATCGACCCCTACGCCAGATGATCGGACTTGGCTATTCCGCTTGTCACACTCCCGCGGTCATCCGTCGCAATGTGCTGGAAAGCCCCGCCTGGTACACCGCCTACACGCCCTATCAGCCCGAGATCTCCCAAGGCCGGTTGGAGGCCCTGCTGACGTTCCAGACGATGATCGAGGATCTCACCGGACTTCCGGTGGCCTCGGCGTCGTTGCTTGATGAAGCCACGGCTGCGGCCGAAGCAATGACCCTGCTCAAGCGCAGCGGACGGGGACAGGAACGGGTGTTTCTCGTCGACCAGGACACCCACCCCCAGACGCTCGCGGTCCTCCAGACTCGAGCCAAGCCCGTCGGAATCGCCGTGCGATCCGTCAATCTGGACGACCCAGCGGCGCTAGAGGCAAGCGATGCCTTCGGCATTCTCATCTCCTACCCGTCCTCATCAGGTGCGATCACAGATCCTCGTCCGGCTATCGACTGGGCGCACGAGGCGGGTCTTGGCGTCGCCGTGACGACCGATCTGCTTGCCCTCACGGTCCTGACCCCACCGGGGGAGATCGGCGCTGATATCTGCGTCGGATCAGCGGGCCGCTTCGGTGTACCGCTGGGGTTCGGCGGGCCTCACGCGGGCTTCATGAGCGTCCGGGCCGGCCTCGAACGCTCCCTGCCCGGTCGCCTTGTGGGCGTGTCCCTGGACGTGGAGGGGACGCCGGCCTATCGGCTGGCGCTTCAGACACGCGAGCAGCACATTCGGCGTGAGAAGGCCACGAGCAATATCTGCACCGCTCAGGTACTCCTGGCCGTGATTTCGGCAATGTACGCGGCGTATCACGGTCCCGAGGGGCTGCGGCAGATCGCCGATCACACCCACGCCCAAGCCGTCCGAATCGCTGACGCGCTCACCGCAGGGGGAGTGGAGGTCCTCCACGAGAACTTCTTCGACACGATTCATGCGGGGGTGCCTGGACGCGCCGACACCATCGTGGCCGCCGCACTGGACCGCGGCATCAACCTGCGCCGCGTGGATGCGGACACGGTCGGAATCAGTACTGACGAAACGACGACGGAGCAGGACGTCCTTGACGTGCTTGCCGCCTTCGATGTGCGTCCAGTCGATAAGGCGGGGGAGGGGCACCTACCCGCTGCGCTGCGGCGCACGTCGCCTTACCTGTCTCACCCCATCTTCCATGACCACCGCAGCGAGACTGAGATGTTGCGGTATCTACGGCGGTTGTCCGATCGCGACCTGGCGCTCGACCGCACGATGATCCCTCTCGGATCGTGCACCATGAAGCTCAACGCCACGGCAGAGATGGAGCCCATCACCTGGCCAGGTTTCGCGGGAATCCATCCGTTCGCGCCCCTGGACCAGGCTCAGGGCTACCGATCCTTGATTGAGGCGCTGGAACGTCAACTGTGCGAAGTGACCGGCTACGACGCGGTCTCACTGCAACCCAATGCCGGCAGCCAGGGCGAGTTCGCCGGACTCCTCGCAATCCGCTCGTACCTCGATGCGCAAGGAGAGGGTGATCGCGACGTGTGCCTGATCCCGAGCAGCGCCCACGGCACCAACGCGGCGAGCGCCATCATGGCGGGGATGCGCGTCGTTGTGGTCGGCTGCGACGAGGACGGCAATGTCGATCTGGATGACGTGCGCGCCAAGATCACCGAGCACGGCGACCACCTGGCTGCACTCATGGTGACCTACCCGTCAACCCACGGTGTCTTCGAAGAAGGCATCGTGGAACTGTGCGGCCTGGTCCATGACGCCGGCGGACAGGTGTACGTCGATGGCGCCAACCTCAACGCCCTGGTTGGCCTGGCCAAGCCCGGCAAGTTCGGCGCCGATGTCTCTCACCTGAACCTGCACAAGACCTTCTGCATCCCACATGGAGGCGGTGGACCGGGCGTGGGTCCGGTGGGCGTCCGTCAGCATCTCGCGCCCTATCTGCCCGGCCATCCGCTTCGTCCAGAGGCAGGCCCGCTCGGCCGCGGCGACGAAGACGGAGGAGTAGGCCCAGTGAGTGCAGCACCCTGGGGCTCTGCCGGCATCCTGCCAATTCCCTACGCCTACATCACCATGATGGGCGCCGACGGTCTGCGAGAGGCGACATCGGTAGCCATCCTGTCGGCGAACTACGTTGCTCACCGCCTCGAGGGCGCCTATCCGATCCTCTACACCGGAAGCAACGACCGTGTTGCCCACGAATGCATCGTCGATCTGCGTCCGATTACGAAGGCAACCGGTGTCACCGTAGACGACGTCGCCAAGCGCCTCATCGATTACGGATTCCACGCGCCAACGATGTCCTTCCCCGTTGCCGGCACGTTGATGATCGAACCCACCGAGAGCGAAAGCCTCGCCGAGCTCGACCGTTTCTGCGACGCCATGCTGGCCGTACGCGACGAGATCGACCGCGTGGCTTCGGGGGAGTGGCCGGTCGACGACAATCCGCTGAGCAACGCGCCGCACACGGCCGAGTGCCTGCTCGGTGAGTGGGAACACCCGTACTCGCGTCGCGAGGCGGCCTACCCCATGACTCAATCATCCGTGGATAAGTACTGGCCGCCGGTACGCCGTATCGATGGTGCCTACGGGGACCGCAACCTGGTGTGTGCCTGTCCACGCCCGGAGGAACTCGCGAGCACATAGGTACCGGACGCCAGTGGGGGCGCGCTAGCCTGCCCGTGTCATGGACCTTCTCGAGGGCATTTTTGCGACGACGCTCCTCGCCATCGTGGTGGCCGGGATTGCCCGGTGGCGCGGCTGGGGCATTGCCTTGCCGGTTCTCATCGTCGGCATCATCGTCGGGTTCCTGCCGTTCGGACCCCGGGCACCCGCCGATGGGGGAGATGCCTTCCTGCTTGTCTTGGCGCCGCTCGTCTTCGGCGAGGCGCTGTCCTCGTCCTTTGTCGACTTCCGCCGCCTGCGTCGGCCGATCCTCGCCCTCGCCATCGGGCTCGTCGTCGTGTCATCCCTGGCGGTCGGCGCGGTAGCGGCGCAACTTGTGCCGGGATTGCCCTTGGCCATGGCTTTCGCACTGGGTGCGATCTTGTCGCCAACTGATGCGGTGGCCGTGGCGAGTATCGCCAAGCGGGTCAGCCTGCCTCGACGTGTCGTGACGATCTTGGAGGGGGAGAGTCTTGTCAATGATGGCACCGGCCTGACACTGCTGCGGGTGGCCCTGGCGGTCGCAGCGGCTGGTGCGCTCACGGCTCAAGAGGTGCTCACCGTTCTGGCTCAATCGGTCCTCGGTGGCATCGCCGTGGGTGCGGTGGTGGGCATCATCCTGGCGCTGGTCATCCGACGCGGGTCAGATGACCTTCTGGCCAATGCGCTCATCCTCATCGCGCCGTTCCCGGCGTACCTCGGGGCCGAGGCTATCGGTGGATCGGGCATTCTCGCGGTCGTCGCCGCTGCCCTCATCATCACAAACGCCATGCTCACCAATCGGGATTTCCGGGGTCGGCGAGCATCGGTGGCGGTCTGGAAGCAGATCACCTTCGTTCTTACCGCGCTCGCGTTCATGCTCGTTGGATTGGAGTTGCCGGCCACCATTAAGGCATTGCCCGCGGAGGAACTTCGCTTACTGCCCGTGTTGGTGATTTCGGTCCTGGTGACGCTGCTCCTTGCCCGGATGGGCTTTGTTTTCTTGATGGCCGTCATCACCCGACGTGATGTTCGCCGTCGCATCGGTCTGCGGGAGGCCGTCGTTCTCGCCTGGGCTGGTACCCGAGGCCCGGTTTCAGGCCTTGCGGCGTTCTCCCTGCCGCTCGGTGTTGGCGTCGAGGCATTAGTTGATCAGACTCAACTGCTTCAAGCGACCACGTTCATCGTGATCACCATGACGCTGCTTCTTTCGCCAACCCTTGCGGTCGTTGCGCGCGCCGTGAAGTTGCGTGCCGATGACGACACGGACACCGGCGCTGACTTGCGCGCAGCCCTCGCGGCCCGCGGTCTCGCCGCGCTCGATGATGCACTTCAGGAAGCGACCCTGGAACGTCGGCCGCTATCGGTGGACGCTGAGGCGATCGTTCGCTCGCGCCTGACGATGGAACTGCGCTCTGCCGAGGAGGAGACGGGCGACGTGCCGGTCGTCAGCGACGGCGCATCCACGGTGCATGATGTATGGCACCTTGAGCGCATCGTGCTCAAGGCACAGCATGACGAACTCCTCGTTCTCAGGGACGCTGGCTGGCCCGACGCCATTGTCCGGCCAGCGATGCACGAGATCGACCTGCAGCGCTCGGCTCTGAGGGCTCGAGCACCGCGGCTGGGCGACTAGTCACACACCATTGTTGAGCTGTCGTCACGTGCGTCCGAGGCGATCCTGGGCATCGGCGAACGCAGAGCTCCGCGGCTGAGCCCACAGCGGAACTCGAGCGGGGAATCCGGCCGCGTGGAGTGCCGACACGACTGCCTCGTCGTCGTCCCACATGTCGGCTACCGTGCGGCCACTGGCCAGGGTGCGCACAACGTGCACTTTGAAGTCTGCGGCCGGCCGCCACTCCCGGTGTGGCCGCATCTGAAGGGCACCGGGGGAGACCGGGAGATCGTGTCGCGTGAGCCACCCCTCGGTCACCTGACGCAGTCGCTCGGGTCGTCCGGTGAGGTAGACAATCGGATAGCCGTCGTCTGCTGCCTGACGAACCGCCTCGGCTCCGGCCTCGATCAGCGGATCAGCGTCAGCAGCAGCAAAAAACGCATTCCAGTTCTTGCGGGTGCCGGCCAGGTGGTGCTGGCGGTGCGTGACGTCTGCGAGGACGCCATCGATGTCCACCAGGAGCAGTCCGCGCTCTGTCATGCGGACATCGTGGCATGGCCTCGATATGCCCTTCGGCCCCCATAAGGGCGGGGAGGGGCCCCCTTCGTCGAAACCCGGCCCGCGAAGGGTTCCAGCCTGCCGTTCCTCCGCCTGTGAAATGACATAATGTCCGTTATCGGATAAATCCCGTGAGGGTGAGGGTTGTTACCCCTGCCTCCTGCGCCCAGGGGCAGCTGCGCCGCGCGGTCTTAGGTCCGAAGCGTCTCGGCGAGCTCGGCGAAGTGCCCCACCAGCAGATCCATGTCGGCCGGTGTGTGGGCCAGCGACACCAACCACTGCTCGTCGAGTCCCGGCGGAGTGAGGACACCACGGTTGACGCCCCACAGCCAACTGAGCTCGGCAATCCCGAAGTCCGTGCGCTTGTAGTCGCGGTAGTTGCGCACCGGCGCCGGCGACCATGTGATCGCGCCCTTGACACCGAAGCCGACCGTATGGGCCGGTAGTTCGTACCGCGCAATGATCTCGTCGGCGGCCGCCAGCGCGCCATCGTTGACCGCCTCGGCCATCGCCAGCGCCTCCTCGGTGCAGATGTCGTCGACCGCGGCTGCCGCGGCCATCACCAGCGGGTTGCCGTTGTAGGTGCCGAAGTGCGGCATGCGCCAGTCGCTGATGGTGTCCATGACCTCCTTGCGGCCCCCGAAGGCTGCCAGCGGCAGACCGCCACCGATGCTCTTGGCCAGCGAGACCAGGTCCGGGGTGACGCCGAGCCGCTGGGCCGCGCCCGCGTAGCCGGCCGTCAGGCCCGTCTTGACTTCGTCGAAGACCAGCAGGACGCCGTGCTCGTCGCACATGGCGCGCACACCGGCGAGGTAGCCCTCATCCGGAACGACGATGCCAATGTTCTCCAGCACCGGCTCCATGACGACCGCGGCAATCTCCTTGCCGTGGTCGGCGAGGATCTCCCCCAAACGCGACAGGTTGTTGTAGGGAACGACATAGACCGTTCCGGGCTCGACCTCGAACGGCGTCACCGGAACCGGCGCGTCTTCCGGTCCGGCCTCGGCAACCTCGGGCTTCACCGACACCGAAAGGCCGTCGTAGCCGCCGTGGTATCCGCCCTCGATCTTGATGATCGCCTTACGGCCGGTGTACGCGCGGGCTGCCCGCACGGCGTACATGTCGGCCTCGGTTCCGGAGTTGGCAAAGCGCACCTGATCGATGTTGAAGCGGCGCTGGAAGCGCTCAGCCACCTCGGTGGCCGACGGCGACGGCGTGACGAACAATGTGCCGCGCTGCAGCACCTCCATGACCGCGGCGACGACAGCCGGGTTCAGGTGCCCGACGAGCATCGCGCCGAAACCCATGGACAGGTCCAGGAGTTGTCGGCCGTCCACGTCGGTCAGCCAGGCGCCCTTCGCGGACTCGATGGCGATCGGGTATGGATCCCAATACTGGAAGGACGACGGGACACCGAGCGGCAGCGGATCCAAAGCCCGCGCGTGATGCGCGGCGGATCCGGGCGTCTGCGCGGTGAACCGCTCCCACTCTGCCGTAAGCAGGGACTGAACCCGCTCGTCGTCGAGGGGCGTGTACTCCGTCGGCAGGTGCCGCCAGGTCGCCGGGTCGTTCTCCGGCCAGGAAACTGTGTTGGGGGTCGCGCTTTGGATGGTCATATCGCCTCCCCGGCGTGTTGGGACCCTCGCCGTGATCCTAGACAATGCCGTCATGTCCCCCGCTACCCCCCGCCTCGGCGAGTTTCGCGCCTATGCGCACCGAGGGGGCGCCGCGGAGAATCCCGAGAACTCCCCCACCGCCTTCGCCCACGCCGTTTCCCTAGGTTTTCGCCACCTAGAGACCGATGTGCGCCCCACTCGGGACGGTGTGGCCGTCCTTCACCACGACGCCCTGCTCGATCGCACGACAGACGCCGTAGGTCCGGTTCGTGAGCGCACGTGGCGAGATCTGCACAAGGTCCGGCTGGCGGATGGGGCCGCCCCGCTCCGCCTCGAGGAACTTCTGGGGTCCTATCCGGACATTTGCGTCAATGTGGACGTCAAAGAGGCCGGATCGGTCCCGGCGGTTCACGCCGCGGTGGAACGCTGCCGCGCCTGGCACCGCGTCTGCGTGACCTCGTTCTCGGCCCGGCGAATATCTCGCGTGCGGGGCCTGGCTGCTCCGGTCACGGCCGCGCACCCGATGGAGGTGTTGGCCCATCGCAGCGCCCTCCCCTTGCCTCGGCGCCCCCAGGACGGCCGTCTGCGCCTCCAGGTGCCCCTAACGGTCCTTGGTCGCCCGCTCGTGACCGAGGGGTTTCTGGCGAAGGCACGGGCGCGTGGGCTGGCCGTGGACGTGTGGACCATTGACGATCCAGCGCAGATGCATCTGCTGATCGACCTCGGGGTCGACGGGATCATGACCGACCGGCCCACCGCCCTGCGCGAGGTGCTGCAGTCCCGCGGGCTCTGGACGGCTTCCCGGTATTCGAACACCTGTTCCTAAGGGTTTTCCCAGGAACCGGGGGAAGCCTGGCTGCGTCAACATCGTTGACAGCCACAGGACCAACGTCCCGACCGGCGATGCGGGTTTCGTCCGAAATACCACTTCGAGGCGGCACCTCATCGAGGAGAGACGACGACAAGGAGGTCGGTATGTCTGAGGGATCACTGCGCGGAACCCGACTGGGCACGTTGAGCTACGAGAATGACGATCGGGTCGTTCCGGCCGACCGACTCCTGGTGACCTATGAGTGTCCGGGTGGACACTCCACCACGGTGCCCTTCTACGCCGAGGCCGATGACATCCCGGTGCTGTGGGAGTGCCGCTGCGGCGCTGAGGCCCTACAGGTCGACCACGAACGCCCCGAGGACAAGCCGGCGCGACCCGCACGCACCCACTGGGACATGCTCATGGAGCGGCGCACGATCCGAGATCTTGAGGAGCTTCTCGACGAGCGCCTGGCACTTCTCCACGCATCACGGCGTAAGTCCGCCTAACTCTCACGCATCAACCCGTCGGCCCCATCGGTCCCGTTGGACCGGTGGGGTCTATTGGTGGGGGCTGCATCCGACGAGCAGCACGGGCAATTCGTCCGGCGATGCCCGCCCGCACAGGCGGGAACCACAGCACCAGCCCGACGGCCGTGGTGAGGAATCCAGGGATCGCAATCAGTAGGCCTGCCGGAACGATGAGCAATGTTTGCGCGGGCGGCGCCGGAGGACGCTGCGACTCCCCGCCTTCGATCCTGAGCACCGGCTCACCCGATGGCGTACGCAGGGCCGACATGGCGACGCCGAACGATCGTCCGGTGGCGGCTAGCGCGTAGCGCACCAGACCGAGGCCGAGGACGATGAAGCCGCACACGAGGACCAGAACCCACCACCAGCCGATGAACGAGGCCACGAGGATCGCCAAGGCGACCTCGACGATTGGATAGGCGAGAACAGCCAGGCAACCCCAGCCTCCGCGGTTGTTCACGCACTCCCCCGTCCGGCACGCCATCGGTCAACCGCGCGACCAAGTTGACGCGTCCGCTCAGCTGCACCCCATTGCCCCACCTTGGTGAGGGCTTCAATGACGATCCCACGATGCATCTTCGACGAACCAATCTCTCGCTCGACGAACGTGATGGGAACCTCGACCACGATGAATCCACGTTGAAGCGCTCGCCACAGCAGATCGATTTGGAAGCAGTAGCCGTTGGAAGTCACGGTCTGAAGATCCAGCGACCGAAGGACGTCGGCACGGTAGGCGCGGAAGCCGCCCGTGGCGTCCCGGGTGGGCACTCCCAATGCCAGTCGCGTGTACAGACTGCCGCCGCGCGAAAGCACCTTGCGACTGGTCGGCCAGTTCACGACGGAGCCTCCCGGCACCCAGCGGGAGCCCAGGGCGACATCCGCCCCTGCTTCGATCGCCGCGAGTAGGCGTGGCAGATCCTCTGGCCGGTGCGAGCCGTCCGCGTCCATCTCAACCAAGACGTCGTAGCCACGGGTCAAGCCCCAGTCGAAGCCCGCGAGGTAGGCAGCGCCCAAACCCGCCTTGCCGGGTCGGTGAAGCACCGCGATGTGGTCGTCTGTCTCAGCCAACCGATCGGCGAGATCCCCGGTGCCGTCCGGTGAGTTGTCGTCGGCGACAAGCACATGGGCGTCCGGCACGGCCGCGCGTAGTCGGTCGATGATTCCGGGCAGACTGCCGGACTCGTTGTACGTGGGAATGATGACGAGCACGGACATGCGTAGAGCCTAGGTGGTCGCGATCATCCGGCGGACAGCGGCGGCGGCGCCTCGGAGTGGGCTGCGGGCCCGGATTCATCGCCCCGACGGAACGTCATTCCGACGGCCAGGGCGGCGACGATGGCGCAGATCCACTCCGGCCACGCCCCGAGCCAATCGGCCACAGTACGGCTATCCCGTAGCGGAATCTCGGCCACGAGGTAACCGGTCTCGCCTTCGGGAATCTCGCCAAGGATCGCACCGTCCGGGGCAATGATCGCGCTGATGCCGGACGTCGCGGCCACGAGCACGGTTCGACCGTGTTCGACCGCGCGCAACCGAGACATGGTGGCCTGCTGCTCGGGCTGCCCGAGACCGGCGTAGGTGGCATTGTTCGTCTGTACGACGAGTGCCCGTCCCCCGGCGACGACAGCGTCACGCACCACCTCGTCGTACGCGACCTCGAAGCAGATAACGTCACCGATCCGCACCTGCCCCACATCGAGGACTCCAGGCTCGTTACCGCCGATGAAGTCACGCGGCACGCGGTCAAAGCGCCCGATGAGAGAGGCAAGCACCGAACGCAAGGGGACATATTCACCGAACGGAACCGGGCGACGCTTGATGTACATGTCCTGCGGCCCTTCCGGCGTCCACACGATGCCGACATTGGCCGCCATCGTCGGATCTCCCGGCGCGTCGATCACCGCGCCGATGAGAATGGGCGCATTGATGGCCCGGGACGTGGCGGTGAGGGTCGCGGCCACGTCGGGGTTGACGTACGGGTCGATATCCACGGCGTTCTCCGGCCATATGACTGCATCGGGCTGGGGCTCCTCGCCGCGGCTGACGGCGGTGGCGAGGTCCAACGTCCGGCGCACGTGCCGGTCGAGGACGGCCCGGCGATCATCGTTTTGGCCAAGGCCCACCGTGGGAACTCCCCCTTGGATCACGGCGACCGTCGCCGTGGGAGTGCTCCCCTCACCCGCCCCCGGTCGGGGAATGAGCAGACCCGCGAGAGCCACGATGACAACGCCACCGAGGGCTGCGAGAGTCCACTGCAGTTGCCTCCGCAGGATCGCCAGGGTGGCGTATGCCAAGAGCGCTCCGGCGAGTGCGGTGACGAAGGTGACCGCAGGTGCTCCCGCGATCGCGGCCCAGGGCGTCAGCGTGGTGGCGGTCTGCCCGAATGCGAGGCGTCCCCAGGGGAAGCCCCCGATGGGAATGCGGTCCCGCAGTGCCTCCTGGGCAACCCAGAGAGTTGCGAACCACAGGGGCCACCACGGCAGTCGGGATGTTCGGGATTGTGCCCACGCCATGAGCGCCATCCAGGCTGCGCATACGCCCACGAGGAGAAGCCATGCGTCCGTGCCGATCAGTGTCATCCACCGAATGAGGAGCGCAAACGTCACGGCGCCCTGGATGGCACCGGCCACGGCAGCCTGACCGCCGGGCGCCTTGTAGACCGCGAGGGCCAAGAGCCCAACGGCAACGGGAGCCACGAGGGAGGCTCCCACAGGTGGGAACGCCAAGGACAGGAGCGCCCCGGACAGTGCTCCGAGCAGCAGGCGCCACCTGAAGGTCACGGAGAATTCCCGGAGTCGAAGAGCACGTTCCGTGTCGCGACGCGGTCACGTGGGGGCGAGACGATCGGAGCTGGTTCCACGTCTGGCATCTCGGCGGTGAGCTCGAGGAGCGCCCGCGTCGTCGCGGTCTCGAGCACCATGGTCATGCGACCACAACCAACTCACGTGGACGATGGTTGACGACCTCTGCCGCACTCTCTCCGCACACGACGATGTCCTCGATGCGCGCACCAAATCGACCCTCGAGGTAGAAGCCTGGCTCGATGCTGAACGCCATTCCGGCTGCAAGCGGAAGGTCGTTGCCCTCAACGAGATATGGCTCTTCGTGAGTGTCCAAGCCGATTCCGTGCCCGAGTCGATGGATGAAGAGTTCGCCCAGGCCGGCGTCGTGCAGGATCTGGCGAGCGGTGGCATCGAGGGAAGCGCACGTGACGCCCGGGCGTACGGCGGCCGTGGCTGCTGCCTGCGCCTGCTGCAATACGTCATATGCGGCGAGGAACTCCGCTCCCGGGTCACCAAGGGCGTAGGTTCGGGTCTCGTCACTGCAATAGCCATCGGGCATGGTTCCGCCGATGTCCACGACGATCGAGTCGCCGGGTGCGAGCACGCGGTCGCTGACCTCGTGGTGGGGACTAGCCGCGTTTGGTCCGGAGGCCACGATGACGAAGTCCACTCGCGCGTGCCCTTCGGCGATGATGAGGTCGGCAATATCTCGACCGACTTCACGCTCAGTACGGCCCGGGCTCAGGATCGAGGCGACCGCGGCGTGAACGCGGTCGATAGCGGCGCCCGCCGCCATGAGAGACGCGATCTCCGCAGGTGACTTGACCATCCGCATGGGGCCAAGGGTTCGTGAGGCGAGCATTTGCCGAGTGCCAGGCATGGCATCGCGCAGTCTGAGCACCTGTCGCGCAGCCATGTGTTCATCGAGTCCGACGCACTCGGCCCCCGGCAGCAGTGCGGCCACCAGCGCGTAGGGATCCTCTGTCTCCTGCCAGGATCGCAGCGGCATCCCGCTCCGACCCGCTTCGCTCTCGGCTGCTGCCGCACGCTCCAAGGCGGGCACGACCATCACGGGCTCGCCCTCGCTGGGCACCACGAGGCAGGTGAGGCGTTCGAGCGGAACGGCGTCGTAGCCCGCGAGGTATCGAAGGTCAGGCCCCGGGGTGACCAAGATGGCGTCCAGTCCGTCGGCGCGGGCGCGAGTTGCGGCCTCCCGGAGACGGCGAGTGAGTTCATTCACCCCGTCACGGTACCCCCGCACCTGGTCGGCTCGCCTGCGCGGGAGCATGGGGCATGGCCCTCCTGCTGCTCGACAGCGCTTCCCTCTACTACCGGTCGTACTTTGCCCTCCCGGAGTCGATCACCGGGCCGGATGGAACTCCGGTCAACGCCGTTCGCGGATTCCTCGACACGGTAGCGGCGCTTGTGCGGGATCGTGAGTCGACCTCGGTCATCGCCTGCTGGGATGTCGACTGGCGCCCTCAATGGCGCGTCGATCTTGTTCCGTCATATAAGACGCATCGTGTTGCGGTTGATCTCACCGTTGACACAACCTCCGACGATGGATCAGTCGAGGTCGTAGAGGAGGTTCCCGATACCCTCGCGCCACAGGTCACCGTGCTTCGAACGCTGCTCCCTCTCGTGGGAATCCCCGTGGCGGGCGCCGCGGACGCCGAGGCTGACGACATCATTGCAACACTCTGCGTCGGCGGTGTCGCCGACATTGCTAGTGGCGACAGGGATCTTCTTCAACTGGTCGATGAAGAAACAACCGTTCTGTTCACGGGGGGTACCAGTGCGAGCCGCGGTGGGCGCCCGTGGCAAGTTTTCACTCCTGACGTGGTCAGGGAGAAATACGGCGTTCTCCCCCAGCACTACGCCGACCTAGCAATTTTGCGGGGGGATCCGTCCGACGGTCTACCCGGAGTGAAGGGCATCGGCGAGAAGACAGCGGTCACCCTCGTCAACACCTTCGGAGGGATCCAGGACATCATGCGTGCCGCCCGAAACGAATCGACGGGCAAGCCGATGACTCCGGCGGTCCGGCGCAAGCTGCTCGAGGCTGAGGCAGACCTACCCGCATTCGACCGCGTGGTGCGTCTTGCGCCGGTCAGGAGCTTCACGCCGCCGTCGCCGCTCACCCCTCAGGTCGACGCCGCAAGGACCTTCGCCGACCAGTGGGGCGTACTCCGCAGCGTCGATCGCCTCCTCGACGTGATCGGTTAGTTCACCTCGAGCGCTGCAGAGTAGGCGACGATGCCTCGATCCACCAGGTCACGAGCTCGTCTCGCTCGTGTTCGCAGCATCGACTCAGGTGGGAGTGCCTGCGCGATCTGGTCGAGGAGGTCAATGACCTGACGAGACCAGCGCACGAAGTCGCCTGCGGAAAGTTCGGACTCCGTGAGGATGCGCGACAGTCGGGTTCCCTCAGCCCATCGGTGCATGGGCCAGACCAGGCCGAAGTCGAGATCGCGCTGGAAGCGAACGCGGTGCTTGCCCTCAATCTCTTCGATCTCCAGGGCGAGGTCCCAGGTGCGGTCCAGAGCGGCACGTACGACTCCCCCGGGAAGGCGCGGTGCCTCTTCCCCCTGCTGCCGACCTTCGTAGACGAGCCCCGCACAGACGGCGGCCAGATCTGGGGGCTCAAGGCCATCCCACAATCCCTCGCGCAGGGCCTGCGCGACCAGGAGGTCCACCTCGGTGTAGATGCCGGCGAGAACATCGCCGGCGGGCGTGACCGTGAGGTCGGACCCGTCTTCTCGCAGGTAGTCCAACTCGACGAGTACATCGCACACGCGGTCGAACGCACGTGCAACGGACGAGGTGCGCGAGTCGACTCGGCGCTGCAGCTTGTTGGTCTCTGACCGGAGTGTCGCTTCGCGTTCGAACCATCGCGCGTGCACTTCACGGTCGTCGCAGGCATGGCAAGGATGCTGTCGCAGTTCCTTGCGCAAGGCGGCTATCTCGTGCTCGGCGTCGTCGGATCGTGGCGCTCGAGACGACTTTGACTTGCGGGCATCAGCGGCGAACGCCTTCAAATGCGCAGCCAGCTCACGTCGGTCCACCGCCGAACGCGGGGAGAAGCCGCGTGGCACCCGTAGTCGGCCAATCACCTCGACCGGACGATGGATTTCTCCCACACTCAGTCGATGCACCGATCGATCCAGGCTGACCACGCTTGGGCGTGGCGTGGGTTCAAAGTGACGCCCCGCACGATCCGATGTTGAATCCTCGACTTGGACGACAACCGCGGGGCCGGTGCGCCGACCGGATGGAATCGCGATGACATCCCCAACGGACAGGGCCCGCAAAGAAGCCTCGACCTCACTCTTCGTCCGCTGTGTCCGCTCGCGGGAGGCACTCTTCTCGACCTCCGTCAGACGTGCCCGAAGTGCGGCATACTCTCGAAAGTCACCGAGGTGACACGCCTGGGCGTCGGCGTACCCGGCCAGTGCTTCATCGTTCCGGCGGATCTGCGCGGCCATGCCCACAACCGCCCGATCGGCTTGGAATTGCGCGAAGGAGGTCTCGAGCAGGTCGCGCGCGGCCACTCGGCCCATCTGGCGCATAAGACTGACCGCCATGTTGTACGACGGGCGGAAACTGGAACGCAGTGGATAGGTACGCGTGGACGCGAGGCCAGCGAGTGCACGCGGATCGAGCCCGGGATGCCAGGCGACGACCGCGTTCCCCTCGACGTCGATTCCGCGACGTCCCGCACGCCCAGTCAACTGCGTGTACTCACCAGGCGTAATGTCGACATGCGCCTCGCCGTTCCACTTGACCAGCTTTTCGAGGACGACTGTGCGAGCCGGCATATTGATGCCCAGCGCAAGAGTTTCGGTAGCGAACACCATCTTGACCAGGCCACGCTGGAAGAGCTCTTCGACAACCTCCTTGAACAGCGGAAGAAGACCTGCATGGTGCGCCGCAACACCACGACGCAAACCTTCGACCCAGGTGTCGTAGTGGAGCACCGCAAGATCGTCATGGGGTAAAGAGGCCGTGCGAGTCTCCACCACCTCCTCGATCTCGCGACGTTCCTGCGGTGACGTAAGGCGAATTCCGGCGGACAGGCACTGTTCAACAGCGGCGTCGCACCCAGCCCGGCTGAAGATAAAGGTGATTCCTGGCAACATATGGTCATCGTGCAGAGTGCACACGACGTCGGTGCGCCAGGGCGTCAGACGATCGCGCGTCCGTCGCCCGCCGCGGCGCCCATGTCGCTCCGATGACCATCGCGCCGCATCGCGTGCCAGTCGAATGAGCTCGGGGTTGACCTCCTGCTGCGCAGAATCGACAAAGAGATCCAGCAGCCGATCCCCGACCATCACCTGCTGCCACAGGGGCACCGGTCGGTGCTCGTCGACGACAACGTCCGTTGGGCCTCGCACCGTCCCCAGCCACTCACCGAATTCCTCCGCGTTGCTCACGGTCGCGGACAAGGCAGCGAGGTGAATGCCCTGCGGGAGGTGGATGATCACCTCTTCCCAAACCGGGCCCCGAAAGCGGTCGGCGAGGTAGTGGACCTCGTCCATGACAACGTAGGCGAGCGTGTTCAGGGTGTCGGACGAGGCGTACAGCATGTTGCGCAGAACCTCGGTCGTCATGATGACGACCGGTGCCTCTCCGTTGATGGCCGTATCTCCCGTGAGCAGACCGACACGTTCGGAGCCATATCGAGCGACGAGGTCGTGGTACTTCTGGTTCGACAATGCCTTGATCGGAGTGGTGTAGAAGCACTTGCCGCCCCCCTCGAGGGCGAGGTGGACGGCATACTCCCCCACGACCGTCTTGCCGGCGCCCGTAGGCGCGGCCACGAGGACACTGCGGCCGGCCGAGAGCGCCTTGCAGCCCTCGATCTGAAAGGCGTCCAACCCGAATTCGTAGCCATTCGCGAAGGTGGTGAACGACCCCGAAGGGCCTCGATCGGCTCGCGAAACCTGCCGGGCACGCGCGGCGGCGTACCGATCGGCCGGGCTGGACACCTGGCCAGCCTACGGCTCACCCCCGGCAGGTGACAGGCACCGGGTGTTCGCCGGTCACCGGGGTGTGGAAGCGACCACCTTCAGCGCTCCGGGCACCGCCTGAATTTCCACGGGGAGGTCGCCGATCCGCTCCCCGTCCGCATAGGCCACCTGGCCAGG
>JALQUH010000155.1 GCA_023263845.1 Candidatus Nanopelagicales bacterium
CATCGCGGCGTTCGCTCCGCGGTCGTCATCGTCGCGATGATCGCTCTCGTGGCCGCCTACCTACTCGGCATTCGGTCCTTCGGATCGAGCCTGGTGGGTGAACTCCCCGAGCAGGACCCTCCGCCGGGCGGCGTGGCCGTCGTCCTGGTCCCCGAACAGGTGGAGGCCCTTGAGCAGGACCTCGTCACGGAAGTCCTCGTGTTCCCCTCGCCCGAACTTCTCGACACTGAGGGAACGCTGCTGCTCGACGTTGACGTGGTCGTCCAGCCCGCCGTTCTGGGGCAGACGGTGTCGTTTGCCGCCGGGCAGGTCCCGCACCCCAAGCGAATCGTCCTGCCCGCGCAGGGCACGGTGCAGGAGTACCCCTTCGACACCTACCAAATCGAGGCCCGCGTCCAGGCCTTCGCCGGTGTTGACGAAATCCAACAGTCCGTTCCTCTCAGCACCAGCGTCTTCTTCCGCATTCCGGGCTGGTCGTGGACCCTGGACAGTCAGGTCGACGCTCCGCGCGGCGGTGATGATCTCGCTCTCACCCTGCAGCGGGACTTCTCCACCAAGTCCATCGCTCTTCTCTTGCTGCTACTCATGATCACGCTCTGCTTGATGGCGGTGCTGGTGGCCCGGTCAATCACCCGCGGTCGCCTGCGACGTGAAATGGTGGTCGCAAGTTGGCTCACGGCCCTACTCTTCGCCTTGATTCCCTTACGTGCGTTCTTCCCCGGCGAACCGCCCCTCGGGTCGTGGATCGACGTCCTGGTGTTCTTCTGGGTGGTCGCCGTCATCATGGTGTCGGTCGCGGTCGTGGTCGGTTCGATCCTGCTGTGGGGAACGGCCGAAAAGCGCCCACCCGGCTAGCGCGCCCGTTGGCCCGGCGTCCTCCCGTCAGCCCAACAGAAAACTCCGGCAGCCCACGAGTGCGGACTGCCGGAGCCTGTGCAGCGAATCACGCCGCGGACGAACCGATCAGGGGAAACTGACGTTGTTGATGAGTCCGAGCGGGAAAGCCAGGAAGAACACGACCGCCGTGATCATCAGGATCCATCCGAGGACCTTCGGCTTCATCTTGCCGTAGGTGGTCAGCGTGATGGAAAGGAACGCGATGAGCCACCAGACCAGATGGGCCTGGACCGTCAGGGACCCGGAGAAGAACGGAATCCAGAACAGCGGAATGATGCCCGTCGCGATGGCCAAGTTGCCGACCACCCGAAGGTCAAGACCGAGGATCTCGACGACTCCCAGCGCCACGAAGAACAAGCCGTAGATCGCCAGCAGCCCGGAGAGGATCAGCGAGGGATCTGCCTCGATCGGACGACCCACCGTCACGTAGAACGCCACCGCGAGATCGGCGATTCCGGCTGTTAGCGCGATCCAGCCCGCGGCAACAATCGGGTTCTTCTGACCCTCCTGTTGACTGGCGCCGATCCCGATGAAGTACATCGCTTGAACAAAAACAGCAATTCCTGTGAGGAGAAACACCATGGTGATTGGGGGCATAGCACCACCTTTATCGTTTATCGACAGGCGACGTCCATTATGAGAAACGTCGTGTTGAGGAAAGTAGACCCGTGGGCAGGCGTCGTCAATGATGGCGCGCGAGTTGCGATGAAATGGGGAACCCACCGGTATCACCGGTCACAGGAGTCCCCATTGAGCGTGGCTGCACCTGGGGCTTCCCCGTGGCTAGGCGCGCGTCGCCGCGTCTAGGGCAGCTGCTAGGCGCTCCGACGGGGAAGCATCACGTACGGCCGCGGCGATCCAACCGCCGGCGAAACGGTCGCCGGCACCGTTCGTCACCACCGCGACTGCGGCCGGCTGCTCGCGCACCTCACCGGATGGCCCTCGGCAAATTGCCTCGCGCGGCCCGTCGTGGATCACCACATACTTAGGTGGCGTCGCCAGCATCTGCTGCACCATCGCCATCTCATCGGGATTGCCCAGCACCGCCTCCAGTGGGGGTAGCGCGGCGAGGAACCCGGCGACTCGATCGCGGTGCTGCGGCGACGGTGGCTCCAACAACACGGAAACGCCACGCTCGGCAGCCGTTCTCGCGAGAGTGACAAGGGCCTCGCCTACGCCGTCATCGAATCCGTATCCGTCGATGTGCAGCCACGCCGCACCATCCAGAACCCCGGTGTCGACGAGTTGGCTCGGGCTGAGCGTGGCCTGGCCGCCGCGGGAGACGATGGACCGATCGCCGTCCGGACCGACGAGCACTGTCGAACGCGTCGCCTGCCCCGCCACGACCAATCGATCGATGATGCCGACCTCGGCCAACTGTTGGCGCAGCATCGCGGAGTCTGCGTCGCCACCGGTCCAGCCCGTCACCGCACACTCCACACCGGCTGCGCGAATGACCCGCGACGTGTGCCACACCTGGCCACCACCGGTGATGGTCGCGTTGAGTGCGCGCTGTCGACCGCCGGGCAGTACC
Source organism: Candidatus Nanopelagicales bacterium (assembly GCA_023263845.1). Lineage (GTDB taxonomy): Bacteria > Actinomycetota > Actinomycetes > S36-B12 > S36-B12 > Mxb001. Next base: position 2,432 of record JALQUH010000155.1, read on the forward strand.
GGCATCGAGAGCTGCAGGATCTCGTCGACGACGAGCTTGCCGGCCACTACGACGTGCATCGGCACAGCCTAGGGCGGCGCGGCTACTGCGCTTCGGTGTTCTGGCCGGCATCCTGTGGGCGGGCCCACAAGGAGACCAGTCGCGCCACCAGCACGACGAGGAAGATCTGGCCGATGAGCGCTTCCACCACGACGAGGCGCTTGATGATGTCGAGGGCTGGCGTGAGGTCGCCGAAGCCCAGTGTTGTCAAGGTGACGAAGGAAAAGTAGACGTAGTCGGCCTGGGGCACTACCCCTTGAGCAAAGATGGCGTCGCCGGTGGCTAGGTCGATCGCTGCATAGACCGACGCGAAAGCGAAGCCGAGCAGGGCGTAGGCCAGGAGGGCCCCGAAGACCGTGCTGATGGTGACGACGCGTTGTCGGGCCACCCGCACGAGAACAAGCACGACCGACCAGAAGAGAAGAGTCGCGTTCAAGACGCTGGACCATGCGCCCAGCGCAAGATTGTCGGTCGCGCCGTACGCGAGCGTGAGTGAGGCCGACACGGCCACCGCAATCAGCCCCGCAGCGATGCCGAGTTTGGGCCAGCGGGGGTCGATCAGGACGAGCAGGAACAGCAGGATGAACAGTAGATCGACCACGGGCTCAACGATGGTGCCGGTAAAACTCTGCAAAACGTAGGCGAGCAGGAGCAAGGCGAGCGCCAATGCGAATCGCGCCTCGGACTTCATCGCCCACCTCCAAGTCGCTACGGCGCCACCCATCCGCGGCGCGGTACGTGTGACTCGCCATCTCTTCAGGTAAGCAGGTTAGGCGCTTTGCCTGAAGATGTGCTCCCGGTGGTAGTCGAGGTACGACTGCTGCTCCTCGCGAAAACGACCTACATTCTGATGGGAGTCCAACCCGATCCTATGCACCACGCTGGTGGTCACCGAAGGTGCCACGTGTACGTCGCCATTATCCTCAAAGGTGAGTAGACCCCTGTCAAACATGCGGTCGAAAGTGGGTGTGAGCATGAGTCCGTTGAAGCGATCCAAACGCTGCTCGTTTTCCGGACATCGATGCCAGGGGCGGATATGGCTGGCAACGAGGAGGCGCTGATCCTCCACGCCCGTGATGCGACACCTTGGCTCGACGACCAAAACATCGGCCCGAAAGCGACCCTGCCCAACCCGCGCTGCAACCAGAGCTTTGCGAGTCGTCTCTTCAATGGTGGACCGCTCGATGGCGTGGGTGATCGCTTCCTCCGCTTTCTTGCGCTGCACCTCAGGGTCTAGATGTCGCGCAACGTCTCGAATCCCCAGAGCTGGCTGACCGATTGCGTTGAGCAACACGTCTGCCATCGATCCAGGCACTTCGGTCAAGTAGACGCTCTGAATGCCATCACCGTTGAATCGAAGAGGCGAGTACTTTTCGGGTAGCAACGGAGCGAGCTGCCCAATCATGCCCTTGGGGCGAATGCGGTCAGATGCGGGGAGCACCGTGTAAGTGACATCTACCCGCCAGCCGAATTCGGACCAGTATTCGCCGGTGGTTCCAAACTCCTCAGGTTTGGGTGACTCGTACCCCGTTCCCTGGATGACGCCAATCGCCTGAATCAAGGTGTCCTTGAACGAAAAGACGAGATCGCCGGGCTCGACGAATGTCATTGCATCGTAGAAGTAACTGCGAGCGCCGTTCCGCCTCGTCTTCGGCGACCAGAGATAACCCCCGCCCACTTCCTGGGTGAAGGTCTGGTTCTGGTTGACCCACCAGTACTTCACACGGCGAAGCTATCGCGCCCTTCTTATTCGAACACCTGTACGACCTCATTTCGTGACCCAAGCGCAATCACGCAAATGGTTGAAAGTGGGGGGGAGTGGAGTACAGTGGCGACATCGGGGGCCGTCGGGGCCCACCGGGGGGATGACCGTGGGAGGTGGTGGGGAATGTTCCTCGGTACCCACACGCCTCGACTCGATGACAAGGGCCGTGTGGTCCTGCCCGCCAAGTTCCGCGAGGGACTGGCCGGGGGAGT
>JALQUH010000285.1 GCA_023263845.1 Candidatus Nanopelagicales bacterium
CCGTTAGCGGGGTCGACGATTTCCAAGGACCCGGCGCTCGCCGAGAGTGGCTTGCCGCCCGCTACTCCCGAGGTCGATGCCGCGGCTGCCGATCCCATGCCGTCTCCCGCCAAAATGTGCGCTTGTTCGATATCGCTCCACCCTAGTCGTGGACACCGGCCGACGCTGGAAAGGTCACGGAATATTCGATGCAAGCGTTACCGGTCATGTGTCGCACACATGGCCCCCATCGAACGGCGCCGAGCGAACGTGACCATGCCGTGACCAAATCGGCCCACCGGAACCTGACGGGTCACTAGGGTGAGGCGAGCGCGAAGGGGCGCGCTAGGCGGCACCGTGCCGCCGCGGGTGCGGGACACCCGGGATCAAGGAGGCGCGATGTCGGTAGTACGGGCGGCCCTGGTGCAGACCGGATGGACCGGAGACAAGGAATCGATGATTCAGGTCCACGAGGACTACGCCCGGCAGGCTGCGGCCCAAGGTGCCAAGGTCATGTGCTTCCAGGAGCTCTTCTATGGGCCCTACTTCTGCCAGGTCCAGGACGCGAAGTACTACGAGTACGCCGAGAGCATTCCCGGCCCCACGACCGAGCGCTTTCAGGCCCTCGCCGCTGAACTGGGTATGGTGCTGGTCCTGCCGATGTACGAGGAGGAGCAGCCCGGCATCCTCTACAACACGGCGGCGGTCGTTGACGCGGACGGCACCTACCTCGGCAAGTACCGCAAGAACCACATCCCTCAGGTGAAGGGTTTCTGGGAGAAGTTCTACTTCCGTCCCGGCAACCTCGGCTACCCCGTTTTCCAGACGGCGGTCGGCCCCGTGGGCGTGTACATCTGCTACGACCGCCACTTCCCGGAGGGCTGGCGCGCATTGGGGCTGAACGGCGCACAGATCGTGTTCAACCCGTCGGCAACCCACCGCGGTCTGTCCGCCTATCTGTGGAAGCTCGAGCAGCCCGCCTCCGCAGTGGCCAACGAGTACTTCGTGGGCGCCATCAACCGGGTGGGGATCGAAAAGGAGATCGGCGACAACGACTTCTACGGCACCAGTTACTTCGTGGATCCTGAGGGGAAGTTCGTCGGCGAGCCAGCGGACCCCTACGAGCCCGAGCTCGTCGTCCGCGACCTCGACATGGATCTCCTCGCGGAGGTGCGCAACCGTTGGGCGTTCTACCGCGACCGTCGACCGGACGCCTACGGCGACCTCACCCGCGCCTGATTCGAAGGGAGTTTTTCGATGCGCACCCTCATTCGCAATGGGCTCGTGGTGAGCCCCCAGGGCACCCAGGCCATGGATGTGCTGGTCGATGGCGAGACCATCGCGGCCCTCTACGAGCCAGGACCGCAGGTCGATCAACTCGCGACGTCTGTCGACCGGGTCATCGACGCTGCCGGCAAGTACGTCGTCCCCGGTGGGATCGACGCGCACACGCACATGGAGTTGCCGTTTGGTGGCACCTTTGCGTCCGACACCTTCGAGACCGGGACGCGCGCGGCGGCCTGGGGCGGCACAACGACGATCATCGACTTCGCTGTCCAAAAGTACGGCGAGCGCGTCCAGGACGGGCTGGCTGCCTGGCACGCCAAGGCCGACGGCAACTGCTTTATCGACTACGGCTTCCACCAGATCATCGGCGGCGTCGACGACGACTCGCTCAAGGCCATGGACGAACTCGTCGACGAGGGAATCACGAGTTTCAAGCTCTTCATGGCTTACCCGGGCGTTTTCTACAGCGACGACGGGCAGATCCTGCGGGCGATGCAGCAGGCTCGCAACAACGGCTCGACGATCATGATGCACGCCGAGAACGGAATCGCGATTGATGTGCTTGTTTCGCAGGCCCTGGCCCGCGGAGACACCGCGCCCATCAATCACGGACTCACGCGCCCGTGGGAGACCGAGGAGGAGGCCACCCACCGCGCGATCATGCTCGCCCGCATGACCGGCGCGCCGCTCTACATCGTGCACATGTCTGCCAAGCAGGCCGTGAACACCTTGCAGCAGGCCCGCGACGAAGGACTCAACGTCTTCGGCGAGACCTGCCCGCAATACCTCTACCTGTCGCTGGAGGAGAACCTCGGCGCGCCAGGCTTCGAAGGGGCCAAATGGGTCTGCTCCACCCCCCTGCGCTCACGCGAAGAGGGCCACCAGGACGAGTTGTGGCGTTACCTGCGCACCAACGACTTGTCCATCGTGAGCACCGACCATTGCCCGTTCTGCATGAAGGAGCAGAAGGAACTCGGGGTCGGAGACTTCTCGAAGATTCCGAACGGCATCGGCTCGGTCGAGCACCGGATGGACCTGATCTACCAGGGTGTGGCGGACGGCAAGCTCAGTGTGCAGCGCTGGGTGGAGTTGTGTTCCACGACGCCGGCACGCATGTTCGGGCTCTACCCCCAGAAGGGGGTTATCGCCCCGGGCTCGGACGCCGACATCGTCGTGTACGACCCCAACGGGCACACGAGCATCGGCTACGAGAAGACGCACCACATGAATATGGATCACAGTGCGTGGGAGGGCTACGAGATCGACGGCCACGTCGACGTCGTGATGTCGCGGGGTGAGGTGCTCGTCGACGACGAGGGCTTCCACGGCTCCAAGGGACGCGGCCGCTACCTCAAGCGCGGCCTGTCCCAGTACCTCATCTAGTCTCAACGTTTCGGATCCTGGAGGGAATACGCCCACCTCCGGACGGACACTAAGGAATGGGAGAACCGTGTACGCCGTAGATCACTGGCTGAATGGTCAGCGAGTTGCTTCATCCTCAGGCCGGGTCGGCCCTATCTTCAATCCGGCCACGGGCGCCCAGCAGGGTGAGGTCGGGTTTGCCAATGTCGAGGAGGTCGACAACGCCGTGGCTATCGCCAAGGAGGCCTTCACCTCGTGGCGAGCCTCCTCGCTTTCCAAGCGCGCGGAGATCCTCTTCCGGTTCCGGCAGATCGTCGATTCGCGGCGGGCCGAGATCGCCAACCTGGTCTCCCAGGAGCACGGCAAGGTCCCCTCAGACGCAGGCGGTGAACTAGCCCGCGGCATCGAGAATCTGGAATTCGCCTGCGGTATCCCGCAATTGCTCAAAGGCTCCTACAGCGAGCAGGTGTCATCGGGTGTCGACGTCTACTCCCTGCGGCAACCTCTCGGGGTCGTAGCGGGCATCACGCCGTTCAATTTCCCCGCAATGGTGCCGATGTGGATGTTCGCCAACGCCATAGCCACGGGCAACACCTTCGTCCTCAAACCGAGCGAGAAGGATCCCTCCGTGTCCCTGCTCATTGCCGAGATGCTGAAGGAGGCTGGGCTGCCCGATGGGGTGTTCAACGTCGTCAATGGCGACAAGGTCGCCGTCGATCGCATCCTGGAGCATCCGGACATCCAGGCGGTGAGTTTCGTCGGTTCGACCCCGATCGCGAAGTACATCTATTCGACCGGGACCGCCAACGGCAAACGGGTCCAGGCACTCGGCGGCGCGAAGAACCACATGATCGTCCTGCCCGACGCCGATGTGGACGCGGCTGCCGACGCCGCTGTCTCGGCCGGCTATGGGTCCGCCGGTGAGCGGTGCATGGCCGTTTCGGTCGTCGT
>JALQUH010000011.1 GCA_023263845.1 Candidatus Nanopelagicales bacterium
GCTGGATGTTTGGCCTGTGGTGCTGGGGATCACTGTTCACGATGCCTTTCCCCCAGGGCCCACAAGTCCTTCCCCTCCCCCAATACACTCCGTGATGGCACGGCACGCCACTCATTTTCACCCCCATGGTATTACCTGGACTTGGTCTCCAATGTGGGGCTGTGGGGCCTGTGTGCCCTGGACAAGGAGGGTAGCTGCGTAGGAGAGAGTGCTTGGCTTGCCTGTCTGGCGCGGACCTGGAAGGCGCGGACCTGGACGGCGCGAACCTGTCCGGCGCGAACCTGTCCGGCGCGTACCTCTGCGACACGCGGATGTCGGACGGCAGCATCAACGACAGCAGTTGCTGACTGAGACGACACAACGGCACCTACCAGCGCCGGGGGCCTTCGTCGTGGTCTGAGTCTTGTGCTCAACTCACCCGATAACTGGTCGCACAGCGCATCCATTCGCCAGGGGGAGCGCACAGCGCTACGCCGTCAGTATCCACAAGATGCCGGGGGAGCCGCCGCGGGTGCAGCCGAGCCACAAGAAGACCACCTAGGTCCTCACTCACTCGTACCGTGGTGGCTCGCGGCAAGTGCGCAGCGTCTAGCCGCGGTCGATTTGCATGACGACGGCCTTCGGCTCCGTCATGAATTCGCGGCTGAAATTGCCTCCCTCGCGACCAAGGCCCGAGTCGCCAACGCCGCCGAAGGGTGCACGCAGATCACGGATGAAGAAGCAATTGGTCCAGACGGTGCCGGCCTTCAGCTGGCCGGACACCCGATGTGCGCGAGAGAGATTCTCCGTGAACACCATCGCATTGAGGCCGTAGCGAGTGTCGTTGGCCATGGCGATGGCCTCGTCCTCGGTATCGAACACCGTCGCAACAGTCACGGGACCGAAGATCTCCTCCTTGACCACGCGGGCGTCGCCAGGTGCGTCAGTCACGATCGTCGGCTTGACGCTCCACCCCTCGCCGAGTCCACCCGTGAGGATGCGGCCGCCGCCAAGTGCCTCGGTCCCGAGGTAACTGGACACCTTGGCGAAGTGCTCCTGGCTGGCGAGAGCCGACGAGAACTGCGTTGCTGGATCCTTCGGGTCGCCCATGACGAGTGCTTCGGCCGCGATCTTGTAGCGGCGCATGAACTCCTCGTAGATGCCGCGCTGGACGTAGAGACGACTCCCGGCCAGACAGACCTGGCCGGCGTTGCGGAAGATCGCCTCGATCGCCCAGTGCACCGCGTTATCGAGATCGGCGTCGTCGAACACGATGTTGGCGCCCTTGCCGCCCAACTCCAGGCTCACCGGCGTGAGGTTGTGCGCCGCCACCCCGGTGATGATCTTGCCCGTGCTGGACTCGCCGGTAAACGTGATGCGGTCGACGTCGGGGTTCTGGGTAAGGGCCGCTCCGGCCGAGTCGGGTCCGTAGCCGTGGACGATGTTGAGTACGCCGGGCGGGAAGCCTGCCTCGACGGCGAGACGTCCCATGATCGTGGCCGACGTCGGCGTATCTTCGGCGGGCTTCCACACGACGGTGTTGCCCCAGGCCAGGGCGGGCGCCACCTTCCAGGTGCCCAGCATGAGGGGGAAGTTCCACGGCGAGATCGCGGCGACGACTCCGGCCGGCTCGTACACCGTGTAGGCGTGATGTCCGCTGTCCATCGGCAGCGCCTCGCCCGTCGACATGCGGGCGTGATCGGCGAAGAAACGAATGTTGAGAACCGATCGCGTCACGTCGTGGTGAGACTGGGTGATCGGCTTGCCCATGTCGAGGGTGTCCGCCATCGCGAGTTCGTCCGCATGTTCTTCCATGAGGTCGGCAAGGCGATGCATGAGCTGCTGCCGCTTCTCGAAGCCCATCCTCGGCCAGGGGCCATGGTCGAAGGCCTCGCGGGCGGCGGCGACGGCGAGATCAGCGTCGGCCTTGCCGCCGCATGCGATGGTGGCCCACTGCTCGCGCGTGTACGGATCGATGTCGGGCATGGTGTCGCCGTCCAGGGAGGGCACTTCCTCGTTGTTGATGATGTGCCCGAAGAACTCGAATCCGTCGACCTGCATGATTCCCCTTTCCGAGGTGGCCTCGCTCATGCTCCCACGGCGAACACTGGTGTTGGCAGGGCCGTCCCCGCCAGGGGAACGCTCACGACAGGTCGGTGCGGGCCGCATGAAGGAGGGGGATCCTTGGCGACCCGCACCGGCGGGGGCTGCCGGCCTGGCCGGCAGGGGATTTAGGTCTGCGGGATGGCTGCCTCGAGTGCGGTGCGCGCAGCGTCTATGGCGGCCTTGAAAATGCCTGTGGCAGCGCTCACGGCGGCCTGCTGTGCTTCGCGGGCAGGCTGGATCGCCTCGCGGTACGCCGCGAAGGCAGCCTTGCGCTCGTCGCGGTTGGTCGCGGCGGCGAGCGCCTCCTTCAGGGCCGCGTGCGCTTCGGCGGTGGATGCCTTGAACTCCTGTTTCGCCGAACTTACGGCGTCGCGCAGCGTCTCGGTGGCTGATTCCACGGCTACTCGGTAGTCGGTCACGGGCGCGATCTGGTCGGCGGGCAGCGTTGCGGTATCGAAGGCGAGTAGCGCCGCGGCGACCGCCGTACGGTAGTCGTCTCGTGCATTGCTGCGGGCGCCCTCGTCGTCACCAGCGGCATCGAGTGCAGCCTTGAAATCCGCGCGCGCGGCGGACAGCGCGTCCTTCAGTGCCGACTTCGCCTCGTCCGTCACGGTGCGGTTCACGCGCTGCTCAAGCCACCGGTCCTTGATTGCGCCCTTGTGACCCTTGTGATCTCCCTTGGTCGAGTCAGGTCCGGGGCGCTTGCCCTGTCCGATGCCCTGGCCGGGATTGCGGTCGTGGGCCTGCGCTGCCGAGGCGCCGGCGACAGCGCCGGTTCCGAGGATGATGACTGCGGCGGTTGCCGCCATCGTGCGTCGTCCGTTCATGGTGTCTCCTGTCCTTGCGCTACCTCGTGGGTGCCATCAATGCCTTGTGGGTCCGTCACTATGCGTTCATGCCTAGCGGTACTGCGTGCACCCACGCTGACATGCCCGAGCCCCAGATTCGCGCTCGCCAAGATTCCCCTGATGACTTCCTTACGCTTTTCTGACAATCCTGCGGAAGCCTTAAGGTTGGCGAACCGCGGGCTAACTGAGGAACGTGGCAATATCGACCGGATCGGGGTGCGGGATCTGCTCGACCGTGCACGAGGCAGGTGCGCGGTCTGGCCGCCAGCGCACCCAGCGCGCCACGTGCCGTAGTCGATCTCCCTCGAATTGGTCGAAGGTGACCTCGGCGACTCGATCAGGAGGCAGTGCATGCCAGTCACTTGAGCGACCGCGGGACCAGCGGTTGAGCGCACCGGGTCGACGCTGCTGTGGGGTTGCCTCGCCTCGCCATGGATGGTCGGCCGCTTCGGTCAGGGTAAGAGCGCTGAGGAGATCAGTGAGTTCGGCCCGAAAACGAGCGTTGAAGCCGGACGCTACTCCCACATGATGCAAGGTCTCACCGTCGTACAGCCCGAGCAGTAGCGATCCAACCTCGTCGGCGTTCTTGGCATGGCCGCGCCATCCGGCGACGACCGCATCAAGCGTGCGTTGATGCTTGACCTTACGCAGCGAGCGCTTACCTGGGGAGTACGGCGCGGTCACGTCCTTGACGATGAGGCCATCGAGTCCACCGCCCTCGAAGCGATGAAACCACTGTGTGGCGAGTGCGTGATCGTCGGTCGCCGGTGTCGTCCGCATCCGTAAATCAGAAAGCCTCAGGTCGGTCAGGGCAGTCCGGCGATCGGCGTACGGCCGATCCATCAGGGACTCGTCACCGATGGCGAGGAGATCGAACGCGATGTACGTCGCCGGGGTTCGCTCGGACATCTCAGTGATCGCGCGACCACCCGCCTCGCTTCGCGGACGTATGCGCGCGCCCATGGCGGGGAAGTCCAGAACGCCGTTGCGGATGATGACGAGTTCACCGTCGAGAACGACACGCTCCGGCAGGTGAACCTTTGCCGACTCGACAATCTCGGGGAAGGCGTAGGCCAGGTCGTCGCCACCGCGCCCCTGGATGATGACTGAGTCAACCGCGCGAAAGATGAGTGCCCGGAATCCGTCCCACTTGGGCTCGTAGGCGAGGAGCGGCCCGACCGGTACGGATGGGTCACCTCCAGCGGCGAGCATGGGGGACACCGGCGGCTCCACGGGGAGCCCAAGCTGTGGCATGTCGGTCGCCATGAGGTGATCGTGGCATGGCGCGCGAAGCATCCGGCGGGTGCCCGGGCACCTGGTCGACCACAATCCCATCGATGCCTACCGCAGGGGGTGCGGCCGGGCCGCGTCGCGGCCCACGGCGCTCACCCGCGAGGGCAAAAATCCATGCGGCGGATGCACCAAACCCAGCGTCCGACATGGAATAGTCCCCTCATGGAATTCAGCAGCTTGATCGGCGCCTTGGGCGTCGGCATAGTCATCGGCGTCATCGCCCGCATCCTGGTCCCGAGCATGCAGCCCATTGGCTGCCTACTCACCATCATCATCGGCATCGTCGGAGCCGTGCTCGGGTCTGCGGCCGGCAACGCTCTCGGATTCGGATGGGACTTCAACTGGATCACATTCCTGCTGCAGATCCTCATCGCGACGGTCCTGGTGGCGATCGTGGCTTCCCTGTTCCGTAAAAGCACGCCGTGAGCGCCTGGGCGCAGAGCCGCGAGCTCACGCGGCAGTCGTGGGCCATCCTGAAGGTGAACCGCGGCCTGACGGCCTACCCGCTCGTGGGCACCATCTGCGGGGTCGTCCCCTTCATCGTGCTCGTCCCAGGGGTGTACTTCCTGGCCGACAACCAGAACTGGATCGGTTGGGCGCTCGTCGCCGTCGGGATCTACCTGGCGACGCTCGTCGCCTCACTGTTCCAGGCCGGCCTGGTCGTGAGTGCGGCAGCCGTACTAGATGGCAAGGAGACGTCATTCGGCCACGGGATGGGCGCGGCGTTCGGGCGCCTGGGCGTCCTGAGTCGGTGGGCGTTCGTCAGCACCCTGGTGACCCTGCTGATTTCGGCGCTACGTGGCAACAACAACGCCGGGCTCGTAGAAATGATCTTCCGTAACGTTCTCGCCGCAGCCGCCGGGATCATGTGGCAGCTGATCACCTTCTTCGTTATGCCGGCGATGATGCTGGATGGTCTGGGCATGATCGATGCGATCAAGAAGTCTGCGTCGACGTTCAAACAGCGATGGGGCACGCAACTTTCCGGAGGGGTGCGCATCGGGGGCATGATTGGCCTGCTGGTGATGTTGCCGGCCATCTTGGCCCTCGTTGTCGGCATCGTGCTCACCGTGATCGGTGCGTGGCCGCTGGGCATTCCGCTTGCTGTCCTGGGTTTTGTCGCGCTGATTATCGGCAGCCTGGTGCTGGGCACGATGCGTGGAATCTTTTCAGTCGTGCTCTATCGGTTCGCCACCACCGGTGCAGTCGCCCCCGGGTTCACCGAGGATCAGCTGGTGCACGCCATCAAGGTCAAGGCGTAGCTCGCTCGTCCACCCATCCACGGAAAGAGCCCCCGCCGCAGCGGGGGCTCTGCTCGTGGGCGATACAGGATTTGAACCTGTGACCTCTTCCGTGTCAGGGAAGCGCGCTAGCCCCTGCGCCAATCGCCCGTGGGGGTTGTTGCCTCGAGGTGGAGACGGGATTTGAACCCGTGTAGACGGCTTTGCAGGCCGTTGCCTCGCCTCTCGGCCACTCCACCATGGTGGGAATTCTCCCGCCGAGCGGACGACGGGATTCGAACCCGCGACCCTCACCTTGGCAAGGTGAT
>JALQUH010000156.1 GCA_023263845.1 Candidatus Nanopelagicales bacterium
CGGATGCCGTCATCGGTCTGGGCCCAGACGATGGCCACATCGGCGACGGTGCCGTTGGTGATCCACATCTTGGAGCCGTTGAGAACCCAGTCGTCACCGTCGGGCTTGGCCGCCGTGCGCATGCCGCTGGGATTGGACCCGAAGTCGGCCTCGGTGAGCCCGAAGCAACCGATCAGCTCGCCGGCCGCCATGCCCGGGAGCCACTCCTCGCGCTGCTCCTCGGAGCCGAACTCGTGGATGGCGAACATCGCGAGCGAGCCTTGGACGCTGACCAGGGAGCGGATACCAGAGTCGCCCGCCTCCAACTCCATGGCCGCCAGTCCGTAGGAGACGGCGTTCGTGCCGGCGCAGCCGTAGCCCTCGAGATGCATGCCCAGGACGCCGAGGGAGCCGAACTCCTTGGCGAGGTCGCGGGCGGGGATGGTGCCGACCTCGAACCAGTCGGCGACATTCGGCTTGATGTTCTGGTCCACGAAGGAGCGGACGACATCGCGGATGGAGCGTTCCTCCTCGGTGAGCAGGCCTTCGATCGCGAAGAGCTCAAGGGGGAGTTGTGGTGCGCGGGCCACGGGTACCTCCTGGGGTCGTGACGCCAGTATTCCGCACATCCGGGCATCGGGGGAATCGGGGATGCGTCAGGATGGGCGCATGGCCCGATTGCCTCGACTGCACATTCCTCGCGACCTCGATCCGTCCTCGCGCGCCGGCCTCATGCTGGGGGCCGTGAGCGTGGGACTGTCCTATCAGCCGAACCTGCTCACCCGGCGCAGCCTGGATCAAGGACTCATCACCGGTGTGTCCGGCCTTGCCGGCTACGCCTGGGGGGTATCCGCCCACAGCGTGCTCAGTAGCCTTGGCGAGCGGGTGGGCGGCAAGCGCGGACAGGTCGCGGGCGATGCCCTCGTCGTCCTGGGTTCGGCGGCCGCGGCCCGGCTGCTGGCGTGGCGTGAGCATGAGCCCACGTGGCGCTCGCTGGGTCGGCTCACGGCGACGGCTCTCGCGGCGGCTGGAGCAGCTGGCATGGCCTCCCGGGCCGTCGAGTCGATCCCGCGCCGGTTGCCTCGCATCGTGACGACTACCGCCGTTGTCTCCGGCCTGGGCGGTGGCGTATATCTCGGCAGCCGGTTGATGGGCCAGCAGGTGGGGGCGCTCGGGCTCGGGTCCTTCCGGGACGACCGTGGCGGCGACATCGCCGACGATCAGGACAGGGCGGTCAACCCGATGGTGGCGACCGGTATCGGCATTGCGACCACGGGCACGCTGCTCGGCCTGGCCGCGGTTGAGTCGCGCGTCACTCGACTGTGGGGGCGCGGTGTCTCCGCGATCATCGGCGGGACCCCCGAGGAGCACGCGGCGGTCGCCCGTGGCTTGACTGCGGTGGCGGCCCTCGGTGTCGGAGCGCTGGGACTCAAACTCGTCGATCACCAACTCAGCAGTGCGGGCGAGGGCTCAGAACTCGCGCATGCCACCCCGCCGGACATCCCCGAGATCACCGGCTCGCCATCCTCGGGTCGATCGTGGTCCGACCAAAGTCGCGAAGGTCGGCGTTGGCTCAGCATGGTGCTCCGGCCCGACACGATCTCGGCGGTCATGGGCGGCGGGGAGGCCAAGCAGCCGATCCGTGTGTATGCCTCGCTGTCCAGTGCCCAGAGCGAGGAATCTCGGGCGCAGATCCTGCTCGACGAAATCGACCGCACGCGTGCACTCGAACGTCCCTATGTTGCCCTGTGGTCCCCGACCGGCTCCGGCTACGTGAACTACGTCGCGTGCGAGACGTTCGAATACCTGACCCGCGGCGACTGTGCCAGCCTCGCCATCCAGTACTCGGTGCTTCCGTCTTCGCTATCACTCGCCGATGTGAAGACGGGGACCAATCAGACGCGCATGGTGTTCGCGGGCATCGCCGAGCGGCTTCGGCGGATGCCACCTGAGTCGCATCCGCGCTTCTTCCTCTTCGGAGAGAGTCTGGGTTCGCAGGTGAGCGAGGAGATGTTCGAGGGGATGGGCGTCTTTGGGCCGGAGAGTCTCGGGCTCGAGGCGGCACTGTGGATCGGCACCCCTGAGGCCACCAAGTGGCGCAGTCAACTGTGGGGCGATCGCAGTGTGGCTGCGCCGCCCGCTGTCGGCCCCGGTGACATCTATCTGCCGAGGTGGGTGGGGGACTGGTCCGCTCTGGACGCCACCGCTCGGCAACGGGTCCGCTACCTGCTGCTGCAGAACGGCGACGACCCCATCCCGAAGTTCTGGTTCGAACTGCTCTGGCGTCGTCCGGCCTGGCTCGGACCGTGGGGCAAGCGTCCACCGGGCGCGCCTACGCGGACGCTGTGGTGGCCGGTGACGACGTTCATGGCGACGTTCATGGATGTGCTGAACGCGTTGGCGCCCACGCCCGGTGTCTTTGCTGAGGGTGGCCATGACTACCGACTCGAACTTCCCGAGACGCTGCGTGAGGTCTGGCGCCTTGACTGCACCGACGAGCAGATGGCGTCCGTGCAGAGGGCGCTACGTCAGCGAGAGTTGGGCTGGGAAACCAAGCGCCGGTGGATGGAAGCCGAAGCGACCGTCGGCCCAGAGCATCGGGCCCAGGCCGAGCGCAAGGTTCTCGACGATGTGGAGAAGTGGACTGGCCGCGCCTCGATGACCCCGGCCGACGTTCAAGCCCTCATCGCTGCCGACTGTCAGCCGACCTAGGGCGCACGGCGGATCGCCGCCAGGGCGCCCGCTAGTGGCCGAGGAAGCGGCTGAAGACCTTGGCACGTCGAGACGGGCGCCCGGTCCGTGCTTCGACGTCGTCCGCGGATCCCATGACCCGCAGCCCCAGCCCGGTCCCCAGCCAGCGCAGCGGCTCAGGCTCCCACCGGGGTGAGCGATGCCCTACCCAGGGCAGTCGCGTCAACTCGCTGTCGTGGCCCACAATGAGGTCGGCGAGCGTCCGTCCGCCGAGGTTCGAGGTCCCGACCCCGTCGCCCACATAGCCGCCCGACCAGGCCTGCCCGGTCTCCGTGTCAAGACCGCACGAGGCGAACCAATCTCTGGGTACGCCGATCGGCCCTCCCCACGTGTGCGTCACGGCCCGATCGGCCAGGAACGGGAACAGATCGATCAAGGTGCGCCACAGTTCGGCGAATACCTGCGGATCACGATCGAAGTGGGGCTGCACGCGTGAGCCGAAGTGGTAGGGAGCGCCGCGGCCACCGAAGGCAAGGCGGCCGTCAGCGGTGCGCTGGCCGTAGATGATGAGGTGCCGGCCGTCGGCGAAGGTGGGGCGAGCAGCAAGTCCGATGCGGGACCAGTCCTCCTCCGGGAGTGGTTCAGTCGCCAACATGAGCGAATAGATAGGCACCATCGTGCGGCGCTGGCCCTCGAGGTCCGCCGTATAGCCCTCCGTCGCCCGTACGACGTGGCGTGCGCGAACCGACCCGTGCGCGGTGCGCACCACACCGGGCTCCCATGCCTGGGCGCGGGATCCTTCGAACAGCAGGGCACCACGCTCGACCACCGTGCGGGCCATGTGGCGCACCAGTCGCGCCGGGTGGATGGCCATGCAGTGCGGGGTGTAGGTCGCCCCGAGGACATCGGTGGCGCCGAGCATGGCCCGCGCGGCGTTAGGCCCCAGAAGCGCATAGTCCGCCTCGCCGTAGCCCCATCGGCGCCACTCGGCGATCTCCTCGCGCGCCCGCTGCCACTGCAGGGGCGTGCGCGCGACCACGACTGTGCCGCCTTTCGCGGCTTGGATATCCCAACCTTCGCGCTCAGCGACACGAGCCACCTCATCGACCGTCTGGTGCATGGCATCCTGCATCCGCACGGCCTGCTGGTCACTGCTCGCCTTGGCGACGGCAGACATGCTCGCGGGGAAGAGAGCCGAGCACCAGCCCCCGTTGCGGCCGCTCGCACCGAATCCGGCGTACTCCGCCTCGATGAGGGCTATGCGCAACGAGCGGTCGTGCTGCTGCAGGTAGTAGGCGGTCCAGAGGCCGGTGAAGCCAGCGCCGATGATCGCCACGTCGGCCTCGACCTCGTCGACGAGTTGGATGCCCAGGGGTGCCCTGAGGTCCTCGGGCAGCGTGTCCCACCACAGGGAGGTCAAGCGCGCCCCCAGTTCTCGACGTAGGCCGGGAGCGGTACGCCGGTCGCCTGATCGTCGGCCAGGGGTTCGCCGAAGGCCTCGCGAATCGGCACCGAACCGGCCCAGATGCTGGCGAATGGCTCGTCGACGAGGTCGGTCGGGACGTCATCCGGGGGGCCGTCACCGACCTTCACCGAGATTTCGTCAAGGGGGAGCGCGAGAGTGATCGTCGCCTTGAGTTCCTGCGGCAAGGGGTGTCGCGCCTCTGCGGTGCGCCCGGGCATGAGGTGCTCGGACAGATGCAGCAACGCCTCGACCTCTTCCTCGCCGGTGAGTCGGCGGGGTACTCCTAGCGCCATCACGCTGCGGTAGTGCATCGAGGACTCGAAGAGACTGCGTGCGAGCACGAGGCCGTCGACGAGCGTGACCGTCAGGCAGGTGGGGGCGCCGGCGGCGAGGGTCGTGAACAGTCGGGAGGCCGAGGACCCATGGAAGATCGCGTCATCGCCGCGACGGGCGAAGGCCACGGGAACGACGTACGGCTGGCCGTCGACGACCACCCCGACATGAGCCAGGCGCCCTGCGTCGAGGATGGCGTAGGCGACCTCACGCTCCGTGACGGTCTTGTCGGGCAGGCGCCGGATGCGAGTACGAGCGGTACTTCCAGGGGCGGGCAGGTCGCTCGTGGTCATGGGACTCCTCGATCGGTGCGTGGGTCCTGCCAGCCTACGACGGCAGGTTGGTCGCTTCGGCGGCGCCGCCCGGCCAACAGGGATAGCGTGGGGAGACTGGTTCGCCGAATTGGTGAACCCCGGCGCAAAGGATGGGCAGTGAGCGACAAGCGCGTATTGCAGAACATCGTCGGCGGCGAACGAGTGAACGCCGCTTCGGGGCAGACCCAGGAGTTGATCAACCCAACGACGGGTGAGGTGTTTGCCGAGTCCCCGGTGTCCGGTCAGGAGGACATCGACCGGGCCTACGCGGCAGCCTCGGGAGCCTTCGAAGGCTGGCGGGATTCCACCCCTGGAGAGCGGCAGAAGGCGATCCTGGCGATCGCTGACCTGTTCGAGGAGCATGCCGACGAACTCGTCGCGCTAGAGAGCGAGAACACCGGCAAGCCGATCGCGGTGACCATGGCCGAGGAGATCCCGCCCATGATCGACCAGATCCGCTTCTTCGCGGGAGCGGCACGTGTCCTGGAGGGCCGCGCCACCAGCGAGTACATGCAGGGATTCACCTCGATGATCCGGCGCGAGCCCGTGGGCGTCGTCGGCCAGGTCACCCCGTGGAACTACCCGATGATGATGGCGGTCTGGAAGTACATCCCCGCTATCGCCGCAGGCAACACAGTTGTATTGAAGCCGTCCGACACCACTCCGGTGTCGACCCTGCGGATGGCCGAACTGATCTGCGATGCCGGACTCCTGCCGCCCGGCGTTCTCAATGTGGTGACCGGTGACCGGGATACCGGACGGGCTCTGGTGAGTCACCCCACTCCGCAGATGGTGTCGATCACCGGCTCGGTCCGCGCTGGCATGGAGGTCGCGGCGGAGGCTTCCCGCGACGTCAAGCGCGTGCATCTCGAACTTGGCGGCAAGGCCCCGATTGTGATCTTCGACGATGCTGATGTCGCCGCGGCGGCGGAGTGGCTCGCTGTCGCCGGATACTTCAACGCCGGTCAGGACTGCACCGCGGCCACCCGCATGATCGTGGCTCCCGGAATCTACGACGACTTCGTCGCCGCGATCTCCGAGCAGGCGGCGGCGACCGGGACGACGTTTGAAGACGGGCCTGGCGGCGAGGCCCTCGTTCCACCGGTCAACAACGCCAACCAGCTCGAGCGGGTCCTCGGATTCCTCGAGCGGGTGCCGAGCCACGCCGAGATCAAGGTGGGCGGCAAGCGACAGGGCGATCGCGGCTACTTCATCGAGCCCACAGTCGTGGCGGACCTGAGGCAGGACGACGAGATGATCCAGAACGAGATCTTCGGTCCGGTCATCACGGTCCAAAAGTTCAGCGACGAAGCCGAGGCGCTCGCGTGGGCTAACGGTGTGAACTACGGTCTCGCATCGTCGGTGTGGACGCGCGATATCGGTCGCGCGATGCGCATGGCGCGCAATCTCGACTTCGGCTGTGTGTGGATCAACACGCACATCCCGCTCGTGGCGGAGATGCCGCACGGCGGCTTCAAGCACTCCGGCTACGGCAAGGATCTATCGATGTACGGCTTTGAGGACTACACCCGCATCAAGCATGTGATGGTCAGCCTCGACTAAGGGCCACTCGACAGGGAAGTGGACAACGAGAAGGGCCCGGCTCCATGGAGCCGGGCCCTTCTGCGTGGTGCGGTTTGGTTAGCTGCCGCCCTCGTTGAGGGTGACATCGATCGGCATGAAGTCCGTGCCGGTCGTGTTCAGCCCCATCGCGCTGAGTTCGGCGTTGGCCGCATCAGCGAACTGGTTGGTGTACGCGTCCGCCGACGGCTCCGCGGTGATGACCGCGACACCCTCGAGGTTCGGGGTGTTGAGCGAGATGCCCACGGTCTGAGCCCACGCGGCCGGATCCATCACGCCGATGCCATTCGGCGAAGGCCAGATCAGCTTGTTGATCTCGTTCATCATCCACAGCTGATGGCTGGCGCCGAGCTGCGAGCCGTTCGCCGTCACGATGTCCGCGCACTCCTGTGCGTTGTCGCGGCAGTAGATCCAACCCTGCAGCGATGCGGTGACGAAGCGCTGGGTCATATCCTGGTAGGCGGCATCAGCGAGACGCTCCTGGGAGGCCCAGATCGCATCCTGCAGCATACCGACGCCGGAGTCGGTGTAATTGATGACGGTGAAGTCCTCCGGCTTGTACAGCTCGCCGGTGTCGGGATTCACGGCCTCGAGTAGCTGGGCGTACTCGTTGTAGGTCATCGCCTCGGCAGCGTCGATCTCACGGTTGAGCAAGGCGAGCATGTCAAACTGCTGCTGGACAAGCTCAACGTCCTTTGCCGGGTCCAGACCCGCCTTGGCGAGAGCCGCGAAGATCTCGTACTCGTTACCGAATCCCCAGTTACCGATCTTCTTGCCCTTGAAGTCCGCCGGGGTCGTGATGCCCGAATCGGCCCAGGCGACCTGGAGGGTACCCGAGCGCTGGAAGACCTGGGCCACGTCGACGATGCCGGCGCCCTGCTCACGGGAGCTCAGCGCCTTGGGCACCCAGGAGATGGCGAAGTCTGAGCCACCCTGGGCGAGCACGGTCTGCGGAACGATGTCGACGCCACCTTCCAAGATGGTCACGTCGAGGCACTGCTCCTCGTAGAAGCCCTTGTCCTTGGCGGCGTAGTAGCCGGCGAACTGCGCCTGCACGAACCACTGCAACTGCAAACTGGCCGGCGTCAACTCGGTGCAGCCGGCCTCCTCCGAGCTCGAACTCTCCGACGACGAAGACTCCGATGCTGATGAGGACGAGGATGATTCCGAAGGTGAGTCACTGGACTCGCCGGAACTGCTGCCACCGCCGCAGGCCGCGAGCACAAACGCGGCTGCAGAGGCGACTGCGACGACGGCCGCCGAGCGGCCGCGCGGTGGGATCCGCTTCATAGATGTTCCTTTCTGGTGGGTTCAGGTCGATCGGGTGCGATCGGCCCAGGGGGTGGTCCAGCGCTCGAGAGCGATGGTGACCAGGTAGAAGACAAGTCCGGTGATGATGGCGGCCACGACGTAGGCCCAGGCGCGCCCGTACGCCGTGTTAGCTGCCGAACCCGCAATTCGACTGCCGAGACCCTCCTGCGGACCACCGAAGTACTCCGCAACAAGCGCGGCGATCACTGAGAGTGGCGCAGCGATCTTGAGACCGGTGAAGAAGAAGGGGATCGCATTGGGCACACGAAGCACGCGCAGGATGGTGCGCGGTGCGGCGTTCATGGAGCGCATGAGTTCGAGTTGCACAGGCTGCACCTGTACAAGGCCCCGGGTGACATTCACCAGCATGGGGAAGAAGACGATGATCATCGTCACGAGGACACGTGGCGTGCGGCTCGTGATGCTGAACATGTTGTTGAGAATAGGCGTTAGAGCGATGATGGGGACCGCTGCTAGGCCAGCGGCGAGAGGTGTTATCAGGTTGTTAACAACGATCAGGCGCTGCGCGAGAAAGGCCATGAGGACTCCGGCGATCGTGCCGAGGACGAGGCCGAGGAACGCCGTAATGGCCGTGTAGATCGCGGTGCTCCACATGAGGGAGATGTCGCCGAAGAAATTCTCCGCAATGAGGCTCGGCGCCGGCAACAGGTAGGGCTGAATGTCCTGGACGACGACGATCGCTTGCCAGGCGGCAAGCACAAGGACACCGATGATGATCGGCGGCCAGATGAACTTGAGACGGTCGGTCATTACACCTCGCCCACCCGCGCGCGATTCTCCGCACCACCGACATGGCCGCGCAATGCCTCACGAACGGCAGTGACCGCGTGGAAGAAGTCATCGGACTCACGGGTGTCCTCGTCGCGCTCGTCGCCCAGGGGGACGGGGACGATGTCGGTGATCCGCCCCGGCCGCGGCGACATGACGACCACGCGATCAGAGAGATAGACCGCCTCGGGAATCGAGTGGGTCACAAAGATGATCGACTTGCCCGTCTCGCGTCGGATCCGCAGGAGCTCATTCTGCATTCGCTCGCGAGTCATCTCATCGAGGGCACCGAATGGTTCGTCCATGAGCAGTAGCGGAGGGTCCACGGCGAGAGATCGAGCGATCGCGACCCGCTGCTGCATGCCGCCAGACAACTGCCAAGGCCAATGGTCGGCAAAATCGGAGAGTTGCACCATCTCCAGCAACTCGAGCGCGCGGGCACGCCGTTTGTCCTTGCCCCAACCCATGAGCTCGAGCGGGAGTTCGACATTGCGTCGCACGTTGCGCCAATCGAAGAGCGCTGCCTGCTGGAAGGCCATGCCGTAGAGCTGCTTCTGACGTGCTTCATGTGGAGTGACACCGGCCACCGTCATTGTCCCGCGGGTCGCCTCGGTGAGGTCAGCGATGACGCGCAGGAGGGTGGATTTGCCACAACCGGACGGCCCAATGAGCGAGACGAACTCTCCGTCGTTGACCTCAAGATTCACATCCTGCAACGCCGTGACCTCGCCTGACTGGCCCTCGTTGAAGATCTTCCAGATCCCCTCGGCGTGTACCGCTGCTTGTGTGGCGTCGGTCATGCGCTGTTCTCCTTGGGAAGGTTGCGGGTGAGATAGACGTCGAGTGCAGCCACCAGAGCGGCCACGATCAGTCCCATGGCCAGGGCCCCGAAAACTGCCACATAGACCTTCGCGGGCTGGGAGGTGATCTGGCGGGCGTATTCGATGAGCAGTCGCCCGATACCGCCGCGTACGCCGGTGGATATCTCCGCAACGACCGTGCCCACGACGGCAGCGGCCGCTGAAACCTTCAAAGCGGGCACGAGATAGGGAACCGACGAGGGGAATCGCAGTTTGCGGAGCGTCTGCCCGGGCGATGCGGCGAACGACCGCATGAGTTCGAGCGCCGTGGGCGTGGGCGCCTGCAAGCCGCGCAGCGCGCCGACGGACACCGGGAAGAACGCAAGGTAAGCGGCGATGAACATGACGGAGTACGTCGTGTTCCACTGGATCGGCCCAATAGTGATGCGGTTGCCGATGCCGACGATGAGCGGGGCGAGTGCGATGAGGGGCACAGTCTGCGAGGCAATGACGAAGGGGAGCAGCCCGCGCTCCATGAAGAGGAAGCGCTGCATGATGACCGCGAGGAGGAGTCCGACCCCCGCCCCGATGATGAAGCCACCACCGGCGAGGAGCAGCGACCGCAGGGTTGCGGAGATCACGGCGTCGAGCACGGTGCTATCGGAGCCACGCACCTCCGGTTCTCCCATAGCGGCGAGCATGGTCCACACATGCGGCATGGTCATGTCCGATGTGTTGAAGGGCATCGAGATGATCGTGCCGAGCCATTTCACCAACTCCCACATGAGTACAGCGATGCCGATTCCGGCCAGCGCCCAGAGCAGGGAGATGCCACCGTTGCGCAGTCGTCGACCCAGGCCGCTGGAGCGAGCCCGACCATCAGCGGTCACCGTGCTGCTCACGCGGAGTCCTCCTTGCTCAGTCGCTGGATCACTGCGGACATCGCCCATTCAGGATTTGGCGTCGACTGTGTCGGCGATGGCGGGAAGGATGCGGTCGCCGTACTCCATCAGGGTGTGGTCTTTGTCGTCGTGCTGCAGGTACACGGCAAACTGATCCACGCCGAGTGCCTTGAGTTCCTCGAGGCGACGAATGTGCTCCTCTGGCGGCCCGATGATGCAGAAGCGATCGATGATCTCGTCCGGGACGAAGTCGGTGTGCGTGTTGCCTGCCCGACCGTGCTGGTTGTAGTCATAACCTTGGCGATTCTTGATGTACTCGGTGAGTGCCTTCGGTACGCCGCCGCCCTCGCCGTAGCGTTCGACAATATCCGCGACGTGGTTGCCGACCATGCCGCCGAACCAGCGCAGCTGATCGCGGGCGTGCGCGATGTCGTCGGTGACGTAGGCGGGTGCCGCTACGCAGATGTAGACATCGTCAGGATTTCGACCCGCAGCCTCAGCTGCGTTGCGCACCGCCTCAATAGTCCACGCGGCGATCTGCGGGTCGGCAAGTTGGAGGATGAAGCCGTCACCGACCTCGCCGGTGAGTGCGAGCACCTTGGGTCCGTAGGCGGCGACGAAAACTTCCGTGCCACCATCGTGGGCCCAGGGCAGGCGGATGGTGCTGCCCTTGTAATCGATCGGTCGACCGTTCGTCAGATCGTGCAGTTGCACGACCGCCTCCCGCAGTTCCGCGACCGTGACCGGCTTGCCGTTGGTCACGCGTACGGCGGAGTCGCCGCGGCCTATGCCGATGACCGTGCGGTTGCCGTACATCTCGTTGAGGGTCGCGAAGACTGACGCGGTGACCGTGATGTCGCGAGTAGCGGGGTTGGTGACCATGGGGCCGACCTTGACCTTGCGTGTCTCGTCCAGGATCCGCGAGTAGATGACGTAGGGCTCCTCCCACAGAATGTGGGAGTCGAAGGTCCAGACGTAGTCGAACCCGTGCATCTCAGCCTTCTTGGCCAGATCCACGACGCGAGCGGCGGGGGGAGTGCACTGCAGAACGACACCCATGTCCATGGGGTTCTCCTAACGAGTCTGGGGGAAGCCGAGGTCAACGCTGGAAGTGGACGGATCCGGCCAACGGGACGTCACCGTCTTGGTGCGGGTGTAGAAGTCCACGCCGGCCGGGCCGTACATGTTGGCGTCACCGAACAGGGATGCCTTCCAACCTCCGAAGCTGTAGTAGGCCACCGGAACGGGGATGGGGACGTTGATCCCCACCATGCCGACCTGAATGTCGAACTGGAACTGCCGCGCCGCGCCCCCATCGCGAGTGAAGATGGCGGTCCCGTTGCCGTACTGGTGGCGATTGATGAGGTCCACGGCCTCCTCGTACGTGTTCACGCGAATCACGGAGAGCACCGGCCCGAAGATCTCGTCGTCGTAGACCTTCATGCCGGGCTTGACGTTGTCGATGAGGGAAACCCCGAGGAAGAATCCGTCGGCGGGCAGCTCGGCCTCGCGACCGTCGACGACGACATGTGCCCCCTCGCCCGCAGCCCCCGCGAGGTACGAGGCCACCTTGTCACGGTGCTCGCCGGTGATGAGTGGACCCATCTCGGCGGTTGGGTCGGTACCGGGGCCCACCTTGACCGCGGGCATGCGCTCGGCGATGGCCGCGACGAGCGGGTCCGCCACGTCACCCACGGCCACCACGACCGAAATCGCCATGCAGCGTTCGCCGGCCGAGCCGAATCCTGCACTCACCGCGGCATCCGCGGCCATGTCGATGTCCGCGTCGGGGAGTACCACCATGTGGTTCTTGGCTCCGCCGAGTGCCTGCACGCGCTTGCCGTTCGCGGTGCCGGTCGAGTAAATGTACTTCGCGATCGGGGTCGAGCGGGTTCGTCGCCGTCTGTTGCCGGCGGATCTGCAACTGGCTCTCGAGCGCCTGTTCGGCGAACTGCTGCTGATCGAGATCGATGGTGAGTTGCACGTCGTTGCCGTTGATCGGCGGCACGCGCCGGACCTCGCGGACGATGCGGCTCGCGTTGTCGACCTCGTAGGTCACCGAGCCCCACTTACCGTGGAGATCCTCCTCCATGCTCAGCTCGATCCCGAACTGACCG
>JALQUH010000196.1 GCA_023263845.1 Candidatus Nanopelagicales bacterium
GTGCGAGCGAGGGTCGGGCCGGCAACCAGTTGCCTTGCCCCTACCCCATGCAGCCCCGGCGGGCCCTGGCCGCGGAGAGTGGCCCTATCGACCTCCCCACCATCACCCTCACCTGCCGCCCTCACAGATTCCCCTGGGTTGGTGTTACGCGTGTACTTCCTACGCAGTCACTCGGGCACCGACCCGGTCAACGCGCTGTGGGTCCTCGACCTCGCAACCGGCGACACGCGGTGCCTGGTCGACCCCGCCGCCCTGGGCAGCGATGGTGACCTGCCGGATGAGGAGCGAGCACGGCGGGAGCGACTGCGCGAGGTCACCGGCGGGATCACCGACTACGTCACCGACCGTGCCGTCTCGCACGCCTCCTTCGCGTTGGCCGGCAGCCCCTACGTCGCTGACCTATCAACGGGCGCGACCACCGCTCTCGATGCACCCGGCCCGGTGATCGACCCGCGCATCGACCCCACGGGCACGCACGTCGCCTACGTCAGCGGTGGCTCGCTGTACGTCGCCCCGATTGACGGCGGACCGGCAAGCCTGGTCGCCGAGTCCGAGACCGACACCGTGACGTTCGGCCTTGCCGACTTCATCGGGGCCGAGGAACTGGACCGCATCCGTGGCTTCTGGTGGCTCGCCGACGGGAGTGGCGTCATCGTCGAACGTGTTGACGTGGCACCCGTCGACACGTGGTGGATCGCCGATCCAGCGCATCCCGACACCGCGCCGCGACCGCACCGCTACCCGGCCGCCGGACAGGCCAACGCGGATGTCTCCCTGTGGCTGGCTCACCTAGACCGGCCCGGCGTTCTCACTCCGGTGGAGTGGGATCACGAAACCTTCCCCTATCTGACCCGGGTCGATGTGGTCGAAGGTGCTGATCCTCTCGTCGCCGTCCTGTCCCGTGATCAGCGCCGCATGAGGCTGTTCACGATCGACCCCACTACCGGCGCGGTGTCGGTGGCGGGTGACCGTATAGACCCGGACTGGATCGACGTCATCCCCGGCAGCCCCACCCGCACGCCGGGGGGCGCACTGGTCGAGGTGCTCGCCGACCGTGACGACGACACCAGCCGGGTGTTCGTCAACGGAGCCCCCCACAGCCCTGTCGGTCTCCAGGTGTCGGCTCTGCTCGACGTCGCCGAGGACATCTGCGTGAGCGCAGGCGAGGATCCGGTTCGCGAGGGTGTGTACCTGATCGACGGGACCGGCGAAGCGACCCGGGTGCCCTTGCCCGGGCTGGTCGGAGCACGACGTTCGGGCAACGTCATGGTGGTCACCGCGACCGACCTTAACGGCACCGCTACCGACATGACGGTCTGGCGTGACGGTGCCCAGGTTGCGCGCATCGAGTCCTTCGCCGAGGAGCCGGTGATCACCCCACGAGTGACCCTGCATCTGCTCGGCGAGCGCGAATTGCGCAGCGCGATCCTCTTCCCGACCGGTCACGAGCCGGGCAGTCGCCGTCTGCCCATCATCTGCTCGCCGTACGGCGGCCCCCACGCGCGACGCGTCGTTGCCGCCGGCCTGGCGTACGGGACCGAGCAGTGGCTGGCCGACCAGGGATTTGCCGTCCTCGTCGCCGACGGCCGCGGCACCCCGGGTCGCGGACCGGCGTGGGATCGCACCGTCCGCGGCGACCTAGCGACCCCGGCGCTCGAAGACCAGGTCGCCGCACTGGAGGCGGCGTCGGCTCTGTATCCGGACGACCTGGATCCCAGTCGCGTCGGAATCCGCGGCTGGTCGTTCGGTGGTTACCTCGCGGCGCTGGCGGTGCTTCGGCGACCCGATGTCTTCCACGCCGCGGTGGCCGGGGCTCCGGTGACCGACTGGCGGCTCTATGACACCGGCTACACCGAGCGCTACCTCGGACTACCGCAAGATCAGCCGGCGGCGTACGAGGCCTCGTCGCTCATGCCTCTGGCTGCGGACCTCACCCGGCCGCTTCTTATCATCCACGGGCTCGCGGACGACAATGTCGTCGCGGCACACACACTGCAATTGAGTTCGGCGCTGCTGGCCGCCGGCCGGCCACACAGTGTGTTGCCGCTGACCGGAGTGACGCACATGACGCCTCAGGAGGTCGTGGCCGAGAACCTGCTGCGCACCGAGCTCGACTTCTTCACCACCCACCTCATGCCGAGTGTCGAGTAGCGAGCACGACACGCCGGGGAAAGCACCCCGGTACTCGACACTCGGCATCGAGGCGTCGGTCGGAATCGGAGATCTAGATGCCTTCGTCGGTGCTGTTGGCCGAGTCAAGGCGGGTCGTGCCCACGGCACCGAGGTCGGTGATCGACTCGCTGAAGTAGCCCGGCTCGCCTTCGAGCGGCTCGGTGAGTCCGGAGTCCGGGCCGTGGATAACCTCGCCGATTCTCTGCTCCTCGATCGGGAAGTGGCAGGCCACCTGGTGCCCGTCGCCCATGTCGCGCATGATCGGTACCTCGACCTTGCACCTGTCCTGCGCCACAAAACACCGGGTGTGGAAGACACATCCGGACGGTGGATTGAGCGGACTGGGCAGGTCGCCACCGAGCACGATCCGCTCGCGTTGAGTCTGCGCTTCCGGATCCGGGATGGGTACGGCGGACAGCAGCGCATGCGTGTAGGGATGCAGCGGGCGGGTGTACAGCTCCTCGCGCGACGCCGACTCCACGATGTGTCCGAGGTACATCACGGCGACCCGATTCGCAATCTGTCGCACGACGGCTAGGTCATGTGCGATGAAGAGGTAGGAAACACCGAAGTCGTTCTGCAGGTCCTGAAGCAGGTTGATGATCTGGGCCTGGATGGACACGTCCAGGGCCGACACTGGCTCGTCGCAGATGATCAACTTCGGTCGCAGGGCAATGGCGCGCGCGATGCCGATGCGCTGGCGCTGGCCACCGGAGAACTCGTTGGGGTAGCGATTCACGTGCTCGGGGTTCAAGCCCACTCGATCCATGAGTTCACGTACGGCGGTTCGCACTCCCCCCGGTGGCTCCACCCCCTGGATGCGGAAGGGAGCGGCAATGATCGAACCGATGGTTTGCCGAGGATTGAGAGCGTTGTAGGGATCCTGGAAGATCATCTGCGCCTCGCGGCGCAACGGACGCAGTTGGTGACGCGACAGATGGGTGATGTCAGTGCCGTCGAGTTCGACGGTGCCCGCGGTGGGCTCGGTCAGGCGCAGGATCGCTCGGCCGGTCGTGGACTTGCCGCAGCCACTCTCGCCCACCAGGCCGAGGGTCTTGCCCGCCTCGACGTGCAGGCTGACACCATCGACAGCCTTGATCTGGCCGATCGTTCGGGGGAAGACGCCCCGCGATCGGACCGGGAAATGCACCTGGAGGTCGCGTACGTCTAGGACGCGTTCGGAATCACCGGGCACCGAAAACCTCCTCCGCGTGGGCCTGGGCGGTGAGGTGGCAGCGCGCCAAATGCCCCGGAGCGATCTCCAGCAACTCCGGCTCGACCGTCGCGCAGAGATCGCCGCGCACCTCACTTCGCTGACCACACCGGGGATGGAAGACGCAACCGGACGGAAGGTTGATCAAGGACGGCGGGTTGCCAGGAATGGGATCGAGGCGCTCATGGCGATCCGAGTCCAGGCGAGGCACGGAAGCCAGTAGGCCCTGGGTGTAGGGCATGGCCGGTCGGTAGTAGATGTCGTCGATGGTGCCGTACTCCACGACACGCCCGCCGTACATCACGCAGACATGATCAGCCATGTCGGCAACCACACCGAGGTCGTGCGTGATGATGATGAGCGTCGTACCGGTCTGCTTTTGGAGGTCGACCATGAGTTCGGTGATCTGCGCCTGCACGGTGACGTCGAGAGCCGTTGTCGGCTCATCGGCGATGAGCAATTGTGGCTCGTTGATCAACGCCATCGCGATCATCACACGCTGCCGCATACCTCCGGAGAGTTGATGGGGGTAGTCATCGACACGCTGTTGAGCCGCTGGGATACCCACGCGATGCAGGCCCTCGATCGCCCTTTCTCGTGCTTCCTTGCTACTCACCTTGCGGTGTGCGCGGACGGCCTCGACGAGCTGATCGCCGATCCGATAGAAGGGGTGCAGGCTCGACAGCGGGTCCTGGAAGATCATCGCCATCCGATCGCCGCGCAGCCGCCGCATCTCATCGTCGTCCAAGGCGAGAAGGTCGCTTCCTTCGAGGACGACGCGGCCACTGATGTCAGCACTTCGCCTGCTGAGCAGGCCCATGATCGCCTGGGCGGTAACCGACTTGCCGGACCCCGACTCGCCCACGATGGCGAGCGTCTCACCCTGGGAAACGCTGAAGGACGACCCGTCGACGGCTCGCACGACGCCGTCCTCGGTGCTGAAGGACACGCGCAGGTCGTCAACCTCGAGGAAGGAGGTCATGACGGCCTCACCCGGGGGTCGATGAAGGCGTAGAGGATGTCCACTACGAGATTGGCAACAATGATGAAGGTCGCCGTGATCAAGGTGATCCCGACAAGGATGGACTGGTCGGGATTGAGCACCGCGGAGATCGCCAGGCTGCCAAGGCCAGGCAGACTGAAGATCGTCTCGAGGATGATCGCGCCGCCGAGCAATCCGGCCAGATCGAGGCCGGCTGCTGTCACGATCGGGGTGAGTCCGGCACGCAGCGCATGCTTGCCGACGACGGTGCGCTCTTTCAACCCCTTGGCCCGCGCGGTGCGGATGTAGTCCTCATTGAGCGTCTCGAGCATCTGACTTCGGGTGAGTCGGGTGTAGAAGGCGGCGTACAAGATTGCGAGCACGATCCACGGCAGGATCATCGTCTGCAGGAATTGAACGGGATCTTCCCAGGGGTTGACGTAGTCCGGGAACGGTAGGAGTTGCCATCGGATGATCACGAAGAAGATGACGACCAGGCCGATGAAAAAGGACGGCAGCGAGTAGCCAACGAGCGACACTCCCGTAATCGCCTTGTCCTGCCACCGGCCGCGTCGTAGCGCGCTGTAGACGCCGAGGCTGACGCCGCCGATGAGGAAGATGACGAAGGCGCCGAGGGCGAGGAATACCGTCGCCGGCAGGCGATCGAGGATGAGCTCTAGGACCGGCTCGGACTTGGTGAACGACCACCCGAGGCACGGCGCTTCGCACACGACGGCACCTTCGCCGATCCCGTACGTGCGGCCGACGAAAATGGCCGAGAGGAACAACCAGTACTGCTCGAAGATCGACTTATCGAGGCCGAGCCTCGCACGATTGAGCTCGATGGTCTGATCGGTGCAGATCTTGCCGCAGGTGAGCCGCGCCACATCGGCCGGCAGGATGCTGAACAGGAAGAACACCGCAAAACTCAGAAGGAGAAGGAGGAGCAGCATGATCAAGACGCGGCGGACGATAAACGCGGTCATGCCCTACTCCTCTCCCACTCGTCATTAGGCGACTAGCTCGCTCATGGGCGCATAGATGGTGCGCGTGGAGGGGGCGGCGAACCGCCCCCTCCACATTGGAGCAACCTACTGCGCTGCGTACATAATCGGGTACGGGTAGGACCCGTACGCCGCCCAGCTGAAGATCGGACCGACACCAGTGCCGGCCAGACGCTGGTCACGACCGAAGCGGGTCGGGACCGTCCACATCTTCTGGGCTGCGATCTTGTCGAGCTCCTGCCACATGGCGGCCTGAGTCGCGCGATCGAGTTCAACCGACGCGGCCTGGACCTGCTTGTTGAACTCCTTGTCATCCACCTTCGACAGGTTCCAGCCCTGCACGAACAGCGGCGGGATGACGGTGGAGGCGTTCGGCCAGTCCGGACCCCAGCCACCGAACATGATCTCGTTGCCGTCCTTGAACACGACGCCGTAGTACTGGCCGCGCTCGATCGGATTCGGCTTCACCGTGATGCCAGCACGAGCCAGCGACTCGGCCCAGATAGCCACGGCCTTATCGTTGTCCTCGGTTTGGCCGTAGTCCACCGTGATCTCGGTGGGGCAGTTGTTGCCCTCAGCGAGGAGCTGCTTGGCGAACTCGGGGTCGCCGGTGCCGGGCACAGGCTGGCCGAGCAGGCCGTCCCACAGTCCGGTTGGGGCGTAGTCGATACCGATGTTGGGCTTGACCACGCCATCGGCCAGCGTGCCGGCGTAGGTGCCACCCGCATTGAGCAGGAGTGCATCGCGATCGAGAGCCACGCCGATCGCCTGACGGCACTTCTCGTCCGGGATCTTCTCGGCGTTGACGGCCGCGTAGATGGTGTACGGATCGAAGGCGTCAATGCGACGGGACTCGTACTGCGGATCCTCGAACACGACCGGCAGCGCGGCTGTGGTTAGGCCCTGAACCATGGCGTAGGCGTCGTCGCCGGAGCTCTGCATGACGCGCTGCTCGCCGACGGTCTCCTCAATGCCGAAGTCGACAACCCAGCTGTCCGGCAGAGCCAGACGGTAGGGATCGCTGTCCTTGTTCCACGCCTCGTTGCGGACGAGGACAAGCTTGCCGCCGGCACCCTTGGAGTACTCGGAGATCTTGTACGGGCCGTTGGACATCGGCTTGTTGGCGTACTCCTCGCCCGTCGCCATGCCGGCCGGCACAGCGCTGAAGCCGAGGGTGACGGCGTAGTTGAAGTCCGGAACCGGCTGGTTCAGGTTGAACGTGATGGTGTTGCCATCGCACGTCACGGCCTTGTCGAAGAGATCCTGGCCGGTGCCGTCGGCGGGGCCGGCGTATGCCGAGTTGCCCTCTTCGTCGACGGGGATGTCGAGGTAGGACACCGCGTAGACGGGACCACCCTCAGCCAGGCCGGTGTCGAACTGGCGTGAGGTGCCGTAGGCGACATCCGCACAGGTGACGGGCGAGCCGTCTTCCCAGGTGATGCCATCACGCAGCGTGAACGACCAGGTCTGGCCGCCGTTGCTCGCGGTACCGGTGTCGGTCGCCATGTCGGGCACGAGCGTCGTGCCCTCGGTGTCGCCAGGCGCCACCTGGTAGGCGGTCAGTGAGCGCATGATCGTCGCACCGAGGAACGCGAGGTCCTCGCCGGTGTAGATGACCTGCGGATCCAGCGAGAGCAGCTGCTCGGCGCTGGTGAGGATCGTCAGCGTGCCACCCGCCTGGTCGTCGCCACCGGACGACGAGGACGACGACGAGGAGTCGCCACCGGACGAGGACGACGAGGAATCTCCCCCCGAGGAGGACGACGAGGAGTCGCCTCCCGAGGAACTGCCACCACAGGCAGCAAGAACGAGGGCTCCGGACGCGATACCAATCGCGAACGCCGCCCCCTTCCGGTACTTCAGCATATTCCCTCCTTGTGTGCAGAACAGGCCGCGCGCGATGGCGCGACCCCTCCCCCGAGAAACGCACCGTGTGCGCTGGCGGGTGGGAGTTCGTGGTGACGGCTCATCGAGTAGCCGCCTTGGGGTCAAGGGCATCGCGCACCGAATCACCGGCGAGGTTGAAGGCCACGACGATGATGACGAGCAGCGTGCCCGGGATGAACAAATACGACGGGACGAGGGTCCAGTACTGCGTGGACGCACCGAGCATGGCACCGAACGACGGATCCGGGGGAAGGACGCCAACGCCGAGGAAGGACAGCACGGCCTCGGTGGCGACGTACACCGGCAGGAGCAGCGTCGCGTAGACGAGGATCGGCGCCCAGAGATTAGGCAGGATCTCGCGGAAGAGGATGCGCGGGGTGCTCGCGCCGAGGGACACGGCCGACTCGACGAACTCGCGCTCGCGAAGGCTCAGCACCTCACCGCGCACGATGCGCGCCAGGTAGGGCCAGCCGAAGATGCCGAGCACAAGGATGAGGTAGGTGATGCGCGAGGCGTTGCCCTCGGGTACGCCGAGATCGGTGAGCCGCTGGGTCATGGTGCCGGAGAGCGCCAGAATGATGAGGAAGAACGGGAAGGCGAGGATCAGGTCCATCAGACGGCCGACGGATGCGTCGACCCAGCCGCGGGCATAGCCGGAGATAATCCCGAAGAGCGTGCCCAGAATCACGACGAGGATCGTGGCGGAGAAGGCGATGAGCATCGAGATGCGCAGGCCGTAGATCAGGCGAGCGAAGATGTCGCGGCCGGTTCCCCATTCGACACCCAGCGGGTGCTCCCAACTGGCACCGCCCCACGGTCCGATTGGCTTACCGCCGGCCGGGTCGAGAACGTCGGGGTCCAGCGAGTAGGGGTCGACACCCAGAAAGCCGGTGATGACCGGGGCGAAGATCGCGGCAAGGAGGAAGAGGGCCAGGATGATCGTGGAGACGATGAAGGTCTTGTCACGGCGCAAGCGCCCCCAGGCGATTTGCGTGAGCGAACGGCCCTTCACGTCAGCGACGTCGGCCACCACAGCCTCGTCCTGCGTCGGGACCACCTGCGACACGTCACCCTCCACCCAAGCGAAGTGCACGGACCGTCGGGACCACCCCGGCAGCGCCGTCACTGTACGACTCACGGGAAACTTCGTCGCCCCCCTGGGCAACTCTGGGGCCTTTCGTGACCAATTCGCGACCATGGCCCGTCCGCATAGATGGCCCAAAAGGGACCAAAGACCCCACCTGACCCTCGCACCGGGGCTTCGGCGCGTTGAACCTACTTGGCTCGACTGCGGGACTTGGCACGGTCGGTCGCCGCGAGTTGGACCTTGCGGATGCGGACAGCGCTCGGCGTCACCTCAACGCACTCGTCTTCGCGGCAGAACTCCAGAGCCTGCTCGAGCGACAACTGCTTGTGCGGGATGAGCGGGACGAGGACCTCGCCAGAGGAGGACCGCATATTGGTGAGCTTCTTTTCCTTGGTCGGATTGACGTCCATGTCATCCGATCGAGAGTTCTCCCCGACGATCATGCCCTCGTAGACCTCGGTGCCCGGACCCACGAACATCGTGCCGCGCTCCTGCAGGTTCGCCAATGCATAGCCGGTCGTCGGACCAGAGCGATCGGCGACGAGAGATCCGGTGGGTCGCGTACGCAGTTCGCCGTGCCACGGCTCGTAGCGATCGAAGACGTGATGAAGCAGCCCGGTACCGCGCGTCTCGGTGAGGAATTCGGTGCGAAAGCCGATCAGCCCCCGGGCCGGGACCAGGTAGTCCATGCGCACCCAGCCGGTGCCGTGGTTGACCATCTGCTCCATGCGGCCCTTGCGCAATGCCATGAGTTGGGTGACGACACCGAGGTAGTCCTCGGGAATGTCGACACTCAACCGCTCGACCGGCTCACACAGCTTTCCGTCAATCTCACGCGTGACGACCTGGGGCTTGCCAACGGTGAGTTCGAATCCCTCGCGCTTCATCATCTCCACCAAGATCGCCAGTTGGAGTTCACCGCGGCCCTGGACCTCCCAGGTGTCCGGACGCTCGGTCGGAAGGATGCGGATCGACACGTTCCCGACGAGTTCCTGGTCCAGGCGACTCTTAACCATGTTGGCGGTCAGCTTGGTCCCGCCGCTGCGTCCGGCGAGCGGAGAGGTGTTGATGCCGAAGGTCATCGAGATCGACGGCTCGTCCACGGTGATGACAGGAAGCGCAACCGGATTCTCCGGATCGGCGAGGGTCTCGCCGATGGTGATGTCGGGGATGCCGGCGACGGCGATGATGTCGCCGGGGCCTGCCTCGGCCACGGGCACACGATCGAGTGCCTCGGTCATGAGTAGTTCGACGACCTTGGCGCGCTCGACGGAACCGTCGGCCTTCATCCAGGCCACCTGCTGACCCTTGCGGATCTTTCCCTCATGCACGCGGCACAGGGCCAGGCGACCGAGGTACGGCGACGCGTCGAGGTTGGTGACGTGCGCCTGCAGGGGCGCACTTTCGTCGTAGGACGGGGCGGGTACCGCCGTGAGCAGGGTGGCGAACAGCGCCTCGAGGCTGTCGCCGGCCGGCATGCCGCCGTTCTCGGGGCGTTCCAGCGAGGCGCGCCCCGCCTTGGCGCTGGTGTAGACGATGGGGAAGTCGATCTGCTCATCGGTCGCGTCGAGATCAAGGAAGAGCTCGTAGGTCTCGTCGACGACCTCGGCAATGCGCGAGTCTGGCCGATCCACCTTGTTAATGACGAGAACGACGGGCAGTCTCTTGGCCAGCGCCTTTCGCAGCACGAACCGCGTCTGGGGCAGCGGGCCCTCGGAGGCATCCACCAGCAGTACGACGCCGTCCACCATCTCCAGGCCGCGCTCCACCTCGCCGCCGAAGTCGGCGTG
>JALQUH010000237.1 GCA_023263845.1 Candidatus Nanopelagicales bacterium
AGCTGCTCATCGAGGAACAGCGGGTTCTTGTCGGCGTCGACGGTGATGTACGGCAGGTTGATCGAGGTGCTCTGGGAGGAGCTGAGTTCGATCTTGGCCTTCTCCGCGGCCTCACGCAGCCGCTGCATCGCCATCTTGTCCTTGGTCAGGTCGATGCCCGCGGAGCTCTTGAACTTGTCGACGAGCCATTCGACGATCCGGTCGTCCCAGTCGTCGCCACCGAGGTGGTTGTCACCGGAGGTGGCGCGCACCTCGACGACTCCCTCGCCGATCTCGAGCAGCGACACGTCGAACGTGCCACCACCGAGGTCGAACACCAGGATCGTCTGCTCCTTCTCGCCCTTGTCGAGGCCGTAGGCCAGGGCGGCGGAGGTTGGCTCGTTGATGATGCGCAGGACATTGAGGCCCGCGATCTCGCCAGCCTCCTTGGTGGCCTGGCGCTGCGCGTCACTGAAGTATGCCGGCACCGTGATAACCGCGTCGGTGACCGTGTCGCCGAGGTAAGCCTCAGCATCGCGCTTGAGCTTGCCCAGCACGCGCGCGCTGATCTCCTGCGGGGTATAGGACTTGCCATCGATATCGATGGTCCAGTTGGTGCCCATGTGCCGCTTGACCGAACGGATCGTGCGATCAACATTGGTCACTGCCTGACGCTTGGCCACCTCTCCGACGAGCACCTCGCCGTTCTTCGCAAAGGCCACCACGGACGGGGTCGTCCGGGCGCCCTCGGCATTGGTGATGACGACGGGGTCGCCGCCCTCAAGGACCGAGACGACCGAGTTGGTCGTGCCCAGGTCGATTCCCACTGCTCGGGACATGGATTCCTTCTTTCTTCCGGCGTCTGCCGGCCTTCTCCCGGCGGCTGCCGGGTCTGCCTGATCTGGCCGTATGGCCGTGGTTTGTGGTGCCCGCCGCTGGCGGGACATGGTTCAAGTATGCCGACTCAGGTTACTTGAGTCAAGTCGACTCAAGTAACCTCCCACCCTCGGCTCAATCCCCAGAGGGTCACTCCTCCTCCTCGCCGGGACACCTTGGCACTACGAATGGCCGTCGCTATGAATGGCCGTCGCTAGGCGCGGTGGTCGAGCAGCGTTGGCGACCATCTCTCTGACTCAGCGGTAGGGATTCCCTCGCCATCTGCCCACCTTCGCCGTCTCGCGGTCGGTGGCCACCCTCGCCATCTCGCGGCTCTCTCCGGCTCGTGGCCGGCGGCCACCGGAAATGAACGACGCCGGTAGTAGCCTGCGGGCCATGGAGCCCCTTGCCCTCGTCCGCATCCTCCTCGGCACCGCGATTCTCGTAGTCGCCGGAGTCTTGGCGATCCGACGAATCGTGTTCCTCAACGGCTACATCCGCTCCGGTCAGCCGGCGGTCGGGCGAACCAGCCACGTCGGCAAGCGTGCTGAACTCGAGGGCACCCAGGTCCTCGGCCAGCGCAAACTCCTGCAGTGGGCGGTCCCCGGCACAGCACACGTCTTTGCGTTTTGGGGATTCCTCGTCCTCGGTATCACCGTGGTCGAAGCTCTCGGCGAGATCTACATCGAGAACTTCTGGTTCCCGATCATCGGCACCTGGCCCATCGTGCTCTTCCTGGAGGATCTCTTCGTCATCCTCGTGTTCATCGGGATCGTGATGTTCGCGGTCATCCGCCTGCTCAACAATCCGGCCAAGGAAGGCCGCGCATCGCGGTTCTTCGGCTCAGATCGGAA